>URQS01000035.1 GCA_900550035.1 uncultured Prevotella sp.
GCACAACCTTGCCAAGGTTGGGGTCGCGAGTTCAAGTCTCGTTTGCCGCTCTTCTTTTAAAAGATTTTTAAATCAGTATTTTTTGAAGAACAAAACAGAATTCAATGAACTTATACTTAAGATATTTTGACAAGGAGACGTTAGTAACAAACGTTGAAGATGCATTGGATTTTTTGCGTTCAATCCAGGAAATTGGAATGAATGCAAACCTTGAAGCTGATGTTAGAGAATATGCCAACAGCGATGTCTATTACCCCAAAAGATACAAAATAAGACCACGCGTATACTTTATTATTATCAAGACAACGGCAGCAACCATGCTTGACTTCAAGCAGAAGAAAGCTCTACATCCGGCTCCACAGAACAATGCAGCAGCAGAAAAGCATGATATGGCTTCGGTAGTGGCCTCACGCCTCAACGAGGAACGTCCGGGATGGTACGAAGGCGAACTGGACTTCAAGCGCGTAGTATTGATTCCTGCAACTGGCAAGCACGAGTATCGTGACACACACTTTGTGGTACGATGCAAAGCCAATTCGGGACAAGACTGCTACAACCGCATTGTAGAGCATCTGCGCGACCGTGTGGACAATCGTTCACAGTTCCCGTCAGCCAAAGGAAAGAACTTCCACTACAAGTATCTTGGTATGTGGAAATAAAACATATTGAATAATTATGTCATAGGATGTCGCTCAAAACACGGCATCCTATGTTTGGTTTATCCTATAACAACAAAAACAGACTATTATGAATAAAGTAATGCTTATAGGAAACGTTGGAAAAGAACCCGACGTGAAATATTATGATGCCGACCAGGCTGTAGCACAATTCCCTTTAGCTACGACAGAACGAGGATATGTGTTGCAAAACGGCACACGTGTGCCTGACCGAACAGACTGGCACAATATTGTAATGTGGAGAGATCTTGCAAAAATAGCAGAAAGATATGTCCACAAAGGCGACAAGATATACGTTGAAGGCAGAATACGATACAGATATTACGACGACAAGAAAGGCCAACGTAGATTTATAGCAGAGATATATGCCGACAACATGGAACTGCTTACACCAAAACAGGCCTCAACAACAGTACAGAACGTACAAACAAAAGAAAACACACGTACTAACATAAAAGAAGACGTGAACAACGACACGTTACCATTCTAATATATAAACAATTGTGGAAACATACTTAAGATTCATTTCCGATTCACTCTCCGATGTCTACCTTGTAGCTCCGACTACGGGCGTATTAATATGTATGGTACTGACCATGATACTTATGGCAATGTCGGCATTTGCAAGTGGTTCGGAAATAGCCTTCTTCAGTCTGTCGCCATCCGACTTGGCTGAATTGAATGCACAGAAATCATCAAGCGACAGCAATATACTGAAATTACGTGAGGACAGCGAGCGCACGCTAGCAACAATCCTTATCACTAACAATTTCGTTAATGTAACGATTATCATGCTGTGCAACTATATCTTCGGCAATATCGTTCATTTCGGAGAGAAGGCGTATTGGCTGCAATTCCTGTCGCTTACCGTAATGTTGACTTTTCTGCTTCTGCTCTTTGGCGAGATTATGCCAAAGGTGTACAGCCGTCAGGACCCGCTCAATTTCTGCCGCAAAGCTGTAAAGGGTGTATGTATATGCAGAAAGATATTTTGGCCTATAGAGAACATTCTACTGCGTAGTGGCGTAATTGCCGAGAAGGTAGTACAGAAAGAAAAGCACGTTTTAAGTGTTGACGACCTGGAACACGCTCTTGAGCTGACCGACAAGAACGACATCAAGGACGAGCAAAGCATGCTTAAGGGCATTATCCGATTTGGCGATGAAACTGCCAAGGAGGTGATGACAAGCCGACAAGACATAGTAGGACTTGATATAAAATCAAACTATACAGAAGTGTTGAACTGTATTGTTGAGAACAACTACAGCCGAATTCCAGTTTACCAGGATAACGGTGACAACATTCGAGGTATATTATACATTAAGGATTTGTTGCCCCATCTGACAAAGCCCGCAAGTTTCCGTTGGCAGAGCCTGATGCGTCCTCCTTATTTTGTTCCTGAAACAAAGAAGATTGACGACCTGATGCGCGAATTCCAAGAGAATAAGATACACATCGCTATTGTTGTAGATGAGTTCGGAGGAACAAGCGGTTTGATTACACTGGAAGACATTCTCGAAGAAATTGTAGGTGAAATCAACGATGAGTATGACGAAGAAAACAAGCTGTACAGTAAGTTGAACTACAATACATATATATTCGAAGGCAAGACTTTGCTGACTGATTTCTGCAAGACATTAAACATCAACGATGAGGAATTTGCAGACGTAGAGGGTGATGCCGACACGCTTGCAGGATTGCTACTGGAGATAAAAGGCGACTTCCTTAGCATCCACGAGAAGATTGATTTCAAGAACTATACATTCGAAATTGTAGGCATAGAAGAACGCCGCATCAGCAGAATTAAAGTCACAATACACGAGAAGAAAGAAGAAGACTCTGAAGAGAAATAATCTTTGGGAGAAACAAGAATGTAGACTATGCCTCTATTATATATTGAGAAAATTGACGATAATACGCAGTTGGGAGCTTGGTTATTTGACAAAAGCACTAACCTAAAGGACGTTTGCCCGTCTGATGTGTACAACCGAACAATTACAATGTGCAATAATCGCCAGAAAGAAACAGCTGCTGTCTATGCATTGCTGAACGAAATGCTCGGCAGAGGCGGTTGGACTATTGATCACGAAGACTCGGGAAAGCCAATACTAAGAGGCTCAAACATGGAAATAGGCATTAGCCACACCAAGAACTATGCAAGTATAATCTTATCGCGACACAAACGTGTAGCTGTCGACATAGAATATATAAGCGACAGGATATTTAAGATTGAAGACAAATTCATGCGTAGTGACGAACGTGATTACAGTCTGACACTCTGCAATAATATAAAAATCTCTGACGACACTCACATTAACAAGGCATATATACTGCTGCTATTCTGGTGTGCTAAGGAAACGGTGTACAAATACTATTCGGACGAACATCTGGCGCTACACGACATAATGATTGAAAGAATAACAGAAAGCAACAAATACGAAGGCTGTATTAGATGCAAGAACACATTGAACGGAGAAACTCAAACGTTAATCTATAAAGTCAACGACAATACAGTCTTGACATACTTAGTATAAAAACGAAAGCGGTTCAGAACCGAATGATTAATGTCATTCTGATTCTGAACCGCTTTCGTTTTATAATTATAATAAGTTCACATCACGTATAATCAGTACATATAATAATACCAATAGGTATTGCCATAAGTATCGCGCAAAGCCGTCTGTCGCTCACGGGCATCGGCTATCGACTTCTCCAGTTTCTGCATATCCTCAAAATCGGCATCCAAGACATTGTCATGATAAACGATACAAGGATTGGAATGTAAATGGGTATACAGAATCAAAGCCTCTTTATAATGCTTGGGCAACTTAACAGAGTCGTTCACCTCATAATACTTGGTGATATTGTGTGCAAAAGCATCGAGCTTCTTATCCATAAGGTAAGCGCACAATTGATAATCGATAGTACGACGATTGAGACGCTTATGCCTACGCTGATAGTCAAGATAATGCATGGTGGACATTCGTTGCAGATAAGCGTTGCCAAGATAGGCGTAGAAGGTAGTATCGGCCAGCAATCCAAAACCTACGTTATTGCCATTGGGCATTAGCGAAGCGGAACCGCCCTTCAATGGGAATTCGAACAATCTTTCAGCCAAAAGCCCTTTTCGCGAAGAGTGTAAGCAGTAAGCATTGTCAGATTCTCATCAGCATCAGAGTGCTGCTGCAATGTACGCAAAGCTTCGTCAACATCATTATCTACCAAACATTGTTCTACATGTATACGGTCATGGAATACTCTATCAGAATTGCCCCATCCACATACAAATAGCATCATAAGCAGCATGACACTCAAACTAACCCACAACTGACGTGTCTGGTCCATGAAAACATGACTATGCTTTTCGGCCATGCCAGATGTATTCAACAGCCAAACAACTACAAAATACGATATAAGACATAAAGGCAATACGTATCCACCCCAGCCAAACTCAATAAAGCCATTACTGGCTACGCCCGACTGGCTGACATCCGTTATCATTGCAAGCAACAATGTAGATGGAATGAACGTAAAAGCCCATGCCAACCGCATGCGCTGAAACAAACGGACAACACCCACTTGAATGAGGAGCAGTACTATTGTTATTAGTACCGCTCCTACAAAGTGATTGTAATGGGTTTGTCCTTCCGACAACACGTGCTGCATAATTGTCATCAAATCTGCCTGATAGTAATACAGGTAGAAAAACGAAAACAATGCAAAGACAAATGTACACAACACGTGTGTCAAAGTATCCTGACTATACTTTACCCTATTCATTAATTTCTTTTTAATACTACAGCCGAACGTGCAGGAATGTAAAGCTTCAGCCATTCCTTGCGGTCGTTCATATACAACGGATCGTAATTGGTGAGATGGGTGATTGAATCATCAGCAAGACCGTTACCACCAAAGTCCTTTGAATCTGTATTCAGAACAACATCGTACGAGCCTGTAGGAACAAGGAATCCATAGTCAACGAACGATTGTGTCGGACTGAAGTTGAATACGAACACCAAGTCACCACGCATATAAGCGAGTATCTGGTCAGAATCGTTGTGCCAAATCTCTACTACCGGCTTGTTCTGAATATTCTTCTCAAGCTTGAGCGTTGACAACATTGCCTTATCAAAATCGCCAAGATAATGATAGTCAAGTTCGGGGTTGTCTACAAGATTCCACTGACGACGCGCATACTTATGGCTCCATCCGTTGCCCTCACGCGGGAAGTCGATCCATTCCGGATGACCGAATTCATTGCCCATAAAGTTGAGATAACCGCCATTGATGGTAGACGCTGTAACGAGACGTATCATCTTATGCAAGGCAATACCTCTATTGGCACGGTCGTTCTCGTCGCCTTTACGGAAGTGCCAGTACATATCGGCATCAATAAGGCGGAAGATAATGGTCTTGTCGCCCACAAGAGCCTGGTCGTGGCTTTCGCAATAGCTAATGGTACGTTCGTCGGAACGGCGGTTTGTAACCTCCCAGAATATAGAGCTTGGCTTCCAAGCTTCATCTGGAAGTTCCTTGATTGTCTTAATCCAATAATCAGGGATGTTCATTGCCATACGATAGTCGAAACCGTAGCCACCATCGGTAAACTTGGCAGCAAGACCTGGCATACCGCTAACTTCCTCAGCAATAGTTATAGCATTAGGATTAACCTCATGTATAAGGAGATTGGCAAGTGTCAGATAGCAGATGGCATTATCGTCCTGATGTCCGTTGAAGTAATCGCCGTAGTTGCAGAATGCCTCACCCAGACCGTGACTATAATAGAGCATTGAGGTTACGCCGTCGAAACGGAAACCGTCAAAATGGAATTCCTCAAGCCAATATTTGCAGTTTGAAAGGAGGAAATGAATAACCTCGTCCTTGCCATAGTCGAAGCATAATGAGTCCCAAGCCGGATGTTCATGCTTTTCGCCCGGATAGAAATACTGGTTGGGGTCGCCTGCAAGATTACCCAATCCCTCTATCTCGTTCTTCACTGCATGTGAATGTACAATATCCATGATAACGGCAATGCCGTCCTTATGAGCCTGGTCGATAAGAGCCTTCAGATCCTCTGGAGTACCGAAGCGTGAAGAAGCAGCAAAGAAACTGCTCACATGATATCCGAATGAGCCATAATACGGATGTTCCTGAATGGCCATAATCTGGATACAATTGTATCCGTCTTTCTTGATTCTTGGCAATACATTCTCACGGAATTCATTGTATGTACCTACCTTTTCCGCATCCTGAGCCATTCCGATATGGCACTCGTAGATGAGCAACGGCGACTTATTGGCCTTGAACTTAGTTTTCTTCCATTCATATGGTTCTGGATTCCATACCTGAGCCGAGAATATCTTTGTCTCCTCGTCCTGGACTACTCGTGTAGCCCAAGCCGGGATACGCTCGCCCATTCCGCCATCCCAATATACGTGCATCTTGAAGAGGTCGCCATGCTTTACTGCCTTCTCTGAGAGTTTCAGCTCCCAGTTGCCAGCCTCGTCAATACGCTTAGCGCTATAACGCTCGCTTTCGGTCCAACCGTTGAAATCGCCTACAAGATATATTGCGGTAGCATTAGGTGCCCATTCACGGAACACCCATCCACGTTTTGCCTTATGCAGTCCATAGTACTTATGTCCATTGGCAAAATCCGTGAGTTTTGTCTTTCCATTATTAGTCAGTGAGTTGAGTTTCCACAGGGCATGATCGTGACGTCCCTTTATAGCCTCTTCATAAGGCTCAAGGTAAGCATCGTTCTTCACCAATCCAATATGTTTAACTTTGGACTCTGAGTTTTTAGCCTGTGATTTTTTTGATTTTAATGCCATAGCTATATAATTAGTACGTTAGTTAATCTTCAAATCTTTTGCCATTCTCATAATGACCACGTTTCAGTATCTGGCCATTACTGTCTTTCTCTACGAAATTACCGTCTCGTCGACCGTTGACATACGAACCTTCAAAACGCTTTCCGTCTTTATACTCTTCAATGGCAGCGCCATTGCGACGTCCGTCCTTATACATTCCCTTGAACTTTGAGCCATCAGAGAAGTGAATTATAACCTGTCCATTCACCTTGCCATTCTTGAATTCGCCTTCAAAGACATCGCCATTCTTCTTGACAAGTTTGCCATGTCCGTTTTGACGGTCGTTCTTCCACATTCCTACATACATATCGCCATTTTTCCAAAGGAATGTGCCCATACCGTCCTTGTCGCCCTCGTTGAAATGACCTGTATATTTATCGCCGTTCTTATACTTGAATATACCCTCGCCAGTACGCTCGCCCTGTACGTAATCGCCCTCATAAACGTCGCCGTTCTGGAAGCGATACACGCCCTTGCCGTTCTGTATGTCGTTGAGCCAATCACCAGTATACACGTCACCGTCGGCATATTTGTTAGTACCCTTGCCCGAGCGCTGGTTGTTGAGCCACATGCCATCGTACGTTGTACCATCATTCCAAGCAAAGAATCCCTTACCCGATTTCTGGTCGTTGTACCAGTTACCATCGTAGTAGGCACCGCTTGCAAATGTATATTTACCCTTGCCATGACGCTTGTCTTTCTGCCAGTTGCCATCGTAAATATCACCATTATAATAGTACATCACACCATGTCCTTGCTGATAATCACGATACCACATTCCTTTGTATCGGTTATTATTCATAAACCAGAATGTACCAAAACCATGCTGCTGGTCTTGAAACCACTCGCCTTCATATTTCTCGCCATCAGAAAAGGTATAAATACCCTGTCCCTGACGCTTACCTTTGACATATTCTCCTTCAAAGATATCACCATTCTTGAAGACTGTACTGCCCTTGCCTTGTGGTTTTCCTGCCTGCATCTGTCCCTTGTACTGTCCACCATCATGAGTAATGCACGAGCCAAGAGTGATTTTTTGCGCAAATGAGCCAACAGAAAAGACAGACAAAAGCACAAATAAATATATAGATTTTTTCACTTTTATTCAATTTACAATTATTCTATGCCAAAATTATCAATTAAATATGAGACAGCAAAATGAATTTAGGATTTTTAGCGGAAAAATTGCGAAATAAACATTAAATTTGCACAGTAAATTACACTAGAATTACAACCGACATGCTTACAAAAGATAAAATAAAAAAAATTCAACGATTTATAAGCATTGACATTTGGGGCATCAACCGTGAAAGTATCTCGCCTTTTAAATACTTCATGCTCTCAATTGCCAAAAGACTTATCCTTGCCATAGAATTCACAACAGCAAGACGCATAACAAGTGCGGCAGCGGCACTCACCTACTCTACCCTACTGGCATTCGTTCCGATTTTAGCTGTAGTGTTTGCCATTGCCCGTGGCTTTGGATACAACAAATACATCGAGGAATGGTTTCGCGATTCCTTTTCAAGCCAGCCACAAGCCGCCGAGACTATCATCGGCTTCGTCAACTCGTATCTTATACATACAAAAAGTGGTCTGTTCTTGGGAGTTGGCCTTATCTTCATGTTCTTTACGGTGATTATGCTTATCAGCAATATTGAGCAGACATTCAATAACATTTGGCAGATAAAGAAACAGCGCAGCGTATTCCGCACCATTACCGACTACACGTCAATGTTCCTACTGGTGCCTATAACCATCGTAATAACCTCAGGTGTGAGCATATTCTTCGCCACCATATTCAAGCAGATTGAAAACACCATGCTCATCGGTCCGCTCACACAATTCATACTGCAACTGATGCCTTACGTACTTATGTCGGGTGTATTCATTGCCCTGTACATATTTATGCCCAATACAAAAGTGAAACTCACTTGCGCTATTGCCCCTGGAATCTTAGCAGGTGTGGCAATGCAAGGATTACAGATATTCTACATTCATTCGCAGATTTGGGTAAGTTCATACAATGCTATATATGGTTCGTTCGCTGCCCTGCCGTTGTTTATGCTTTGGGTACAAATTTCGTGGCTTATCTGTCTGTTTGGTGCCGAACTATGCTATGCTACTCAAAACATGGAAGACTTCGCTTTTCGCACTAAAGCCGAAGACCTGAGCCATCGCTACAAGATATTGCTATGCCTGATATTGGCCAATCAGATATGCAAACAATTTGCTGTAGGAGGCAAACCTTACTCGGCGCTTGACCTTAAGCTACGCACCGGCATACCTATACGTATTGTAAACGAATTGCTGTACGAACTGACACAGATAAATATCATAACCGAAATATCGAGCGGCGACAAGGGCGAGACTACTTATTACCAACCTGCCGAATGTCTGACACGCCTGTCTGTAGGCACTCTTATAGACCGACTGGAAGCAAACGGAAAGTGGGCTTTGAGCATCGACTTGCGCAAATTGGCTTCACCAAAATGGAAGGAGGCCTTTGCCAATCGTTCGAAATACCTCAACACCCAAAGAAATATTCTTGTAAAGGATTTGTAAAGTTGTACATTAGCACTCATAAAGTTATTCGATAGCCTTAACATAGTTGCCCTTCTGCATTTCAAACAGAATACATTTGAAATGCAGAAGGGCAACTCCTATTTTATCAGTTTACTGTTATGTGAAAACAGCCTTGTTTCACTTCATATTTCACCAAGCAACGTTTCTGCTGTCGCATGTCATTGAGCACCTCGCTCAACACCCACTTCAGCGAATCGTTGCGCACCGGTCGGCGACGCGGTCCCTGCGGATCTTCCACAGTTTTGTAGCGGTTGTAGCATACATCGAATGTCGTACCGTACAAGTGGCATGAATTCTCGGTAGCATTAGAATTATGTCGGCGCAGCTTCACCACGTCAGCCTTGCTGCGAAGCACCGACGTCACAATGATTTTATGGAGAGGAATCTGCTTGGTCTGCAAACTGTCGAAAAACGCCCGTCCGATGTCCTGAAGCAATTCAGATGCCGAAGGTACAAGATAAGGAATGCTGTTCTTCAGTCGGTCGACATGGAAAAACGGATTATTGCCCACATACACAAGTTCCGACTTACGACGTTCGGCATCCTCACGGTCGAGAACTGCCTTCACCCCATGACGTTGGGCTGCCGCAAGCTGCACATCATTCTGATCGGGAAAAGTATTGCCAAAATGCGGAACACTGTAAATACGGTTTTTCACTGGCGTACCATCAGCATTAAAGAACAGCGACGGTCTGCCTATAGGTTTTATCTCAGCCACCGGAGCTGAAGCAATTTCATCCATTCCGTCAACAGCCACCGAGTCAGCCACGGCATCCGTACTGACAGTATCTGCCGAAGCCACGGCAACGCCATTACCAGCAGCACGGTCAATCGACGCACACCTGAAGATTGCAAGCAATACAACCGTAATACCGAATATCTGAGTATAATTCTTCTTCGTTATTTTCATCATAATAAGTGCAAAGTTACACAAGAATGCAAATACTGCCAAAACAGAGGTAATTTATTTTTGGAAATAGTTGAGTTTTTTTTTTGAATTTGTACAAAAAAACGTACCTTTGCATCTAAAATAACATATTATAAATTTTGATAGAGAAACATATCATACTTGAAGACATAGACCCAGTAGTATTTTATGGTGTTGGCAACGGACATCTGCAAATGATCAAGTCGCTCTACCCCAAGCTACGCATCGTGGCGCGTGACAATGTTATACGCGTATTGGGCGATGAAGAGGAAATGGCTTCATTCGAGGAGAATATTGAGAAGATGCGCCGCCACGTGCTGAAATACAACAGCATCGGTGAAGAGGACATTCTCGACATTATAAAAGGCAAGCAGACAAAAGCAGACGGAGTAAAGGGCGTAATTGTCTACAACATATTTGGCAAGCCCATAAAATGCAAAAGCCAAAACCAGCAGCAATTAGTTGATGCTTTCGAAAAGAACGACATGGTTTTTGCAACCGGTCCTGCCGGTACCGGCAAGACTTACCTAAGTATAGCCCTTGCTGTGAGAGCCTTGAAAGAAAAAACAATACGCAAGATTATCCTCTCACGTCCTGCCGTTGAAGCCGGTGAGAAACTGGGATTTCTACCAGGCGACATGAAGGATAAGATAGACCCGTACCTTCAACCTCTGTACGACGCGCTCGAAGACATGATTCCAGCAGTAAAGCTGCAGGATATGATTGAAAAGAACGTTATACAGATAGCTCCACTCGCATTCATGCGCGGTCGAACACTTAGCGATGCTGTAGTGATACTCGACGAGGCACAGAACACAACGCCAGCACAGCTCCGCATGTTTCTCACACGTATGGGTTGGAACACAAAGATGATTGTGACGGGCGACATGACACAGATAGACTTGCCACGCGGACAAAAGAGTGGACTGAAAGAGGCACTCAGCATTTTGAAAGACATAGAAGGCATAGGTTTTGTGCCATTGGAGCAGAAGGACATCGTGCGCCACAAGCTTGTCACACGCATTGTCAACGCCTACGAGGCTCACGACAAGAGCAATGACGAAAAACGTGAGAGCACAACAAAGCAGGATTCATAAACAAATATAAATTTATATTAGAAAGTATGAAAGCACTTACACAAACTGATTTTCATTTTGAAGGACAGAAAAGCGTGTACCATGGTAAGGTGCGCGACGTATATGACATCAACGACGATGTCATAGTAATGGTAGCCACCGACAGAATTTCCGCTTTTGACGTGGTATTGCCCAAGGGCATTCCATTCAAGGGACAAGTATTGAACCAGATTGCAGCTAAGTTCCTTGATGCAACCACTGACATCTGCCCCAACTGGAAACTTGCAACTCCCGACCCAATGGTGACTGTAGGTCTGAAATGCGAGGGATTCCGCGTGGAAATGATTATCCGTTCTATTCTTACTGGTTCGGCTTGGCGTGCCTATAAGGAGGGATGCCGCGAGATTTGCGGCGTTAAGCTTCCTGAAGGAATGAAGGAGAACCAGCGTTTCCCGGAGCCAATCATCACTCCGACAACTAAGGCAGATGAGGGTCACGACCTCAACATCTCTAAGGAAGAAATCATCGCACAAGGTATTGTAAGTGCAGAGGACTATGCGGTAATGGAAGACTACACACGCCGTATTTTCCAGCGCGGCCAGGAAATGGCAGAAAAGCGCGGACTTATCCTTGTTGACACCAAGTACGAGTTCGGCAAGCGCGACGGCAAGGTTTACCTCATCGACGAAATCCACACTCCCGACTCAAGCCGCTACTTCTATGCTGACGGTTATGAGGAGAAGTTTGAGAAGGGTCTGCCGCAAAAGCAGCTCTCTAAGGAATTCGTACGCCAGTGGCTCATTGAACACAACTTTATGAATGAGCCAGGACAGGTTATGCCCGAAATCACCGATGAGTATGCAGAAAGCGTAAGCGACCGCTACATCGAGCTGTACGAGCACATCACAGGTGAGAAGTTTGACAAGACTGCAGAAGACGGCGACATTGCCACACGTATCGAAAAGAATGTAGCTTCATACCTCGCTACACGCAAGTAGTATAGGAAATGTTGGGTGATGAATGTTATCTAATGGGCTGACAATGAAGCTGACATAAAATAACGTTCAACACCCAACATTTTTTTGATTTCTGTAACACTGCAACAATGACATACAAACAGGAAAAGATAACCCCTTACAACAATACACAGGAAAAGGGAGAACAAGTGGAACAGATGTTTGACAACATCGCCCACTCCTACGACAAGCTCAACCACCGTCTGTCATGGAACATTGACAAGGCGTGGCGAAAGATGGCGCTTAACAGGCTGAAACCGTTCAAGCCACAGCACATCCTTGACGTAGCTACAGGAACTGGCGACTTTGCCATTCAGGCTGCCACAATGTTAAGTCCCAAGCAGCTTGTAGGAGCTGACATAAGTGAGGGGATGATGAATATCGGCAGACAGAAGGTCGAGAATCTCGGACTGAGCGACACGATATCATTCAGCAAAGAAGACTGCATGAATTTGTCTTTTCCCGAAGCCTCTTTCGATGCTGTAATAGCAGCATTCGGAATACGCAACTTCCAGAATCTTGACAAGGGACTTGAGGAGATGCACCGAGTATTGAAAAAGGGAGGTCATCTCTGCATATTGGAATTGACAACACCAGTGCACTTCCCCATGCGTCAACTGTTCAAGATTTACTCGCACACTATATTGCCACTTTATGGTAGAATGATTTCGGGCGACAAGACTGCTTACTCATATCTTACAGCCACAATAGAAGCTTTTCCACAAGGAGAAGTAATGGTAGGGATATTGAAAAAAGCAGGCTTTGCAGAAGCGTCATTCAAGAGGTTTACACTTGGCATCTGTACAATGTATTTTGCAACAAAGTAAAAACATCTATTTCATAACCATCTAAAAGTAGAATATATGGACAAGTATGGATTAATCGGATTTCCATTGGGCCACTCATTCTCGGTAAGTTTCTTTAACGAGAAATTTGCCAATGAGAACATCAACGCGCGCTACATAAACTTTGAAATTCCACAAATAGATGAACTGCCCGAGATTCTGGCATCAAATCCAGAACTCAAAGGACTTAATGTAACTATTCCATACAAGCAGAAGGTCATAAGCTATCTTGATGATATAAGCCCTGAAGCTAAGTCAATTGGAGCAGTAAACGTTATTAGAATAACCCACAAGGGGAAAAATCCGATACTCAAAGGATTCAATAGCGATGTAATAGGATTCACAAGAAGCATTGAACCAATGCTTGAGAAAATCCACAAGAAAGCTCTGATATTAGGAACTGGTGGCGCATCAAAAGCTATTGAGTACGGATTGAAGACATTAGGACTGGAAACATTGTTCGTAAGTCGCACGAAGCGAGACGGATGCATAACATACGACGAAGTGACTCCTGAAATTATCAAAGAATACAACGTCATCGTCAACTGCACACCGATAGGCATGTATCCCAAAGCCGACTCATGCCCAGACTTGCCTTACGAAGCAATGGACAGCCACAATATACTGTACGACTTGATATACAATCCGGACGAAACCCTATTCATGAAGAAGGGTGCAGAACACGGTGCTACGACCAAGAACGGACTGGAAATGCTTTTGCTTCAAGCCTTTGCCAGCTGGGACTTCTGGAACGGAGAGGAGCAACTATAATATATACATATTAAATTTATAATCGAAACATATCAAATAATATAACAATGGACAAATCCAATAGATACATGATGCGCGGAGTCAGCGCCGCCAAGGAAGATGTACACAATGCTATCAAGAACATTGACAAGGGTCTTTATCCTCAGGCTTTCTGTAAGATTATTCCCGATATTTTAGGTGGTGATCCGGAATATTGCAACATTATGCATGCTGACGGTGCTGGTACAAAATCGTCGCTTGCCTATATGTACTGGAAGGAAACTGGCGATATCAGCGTATGGAAGGGCATTGCTCAGGACGCTATCGTCATGAACACTGACGACTTGCTCTGCGTAGGCGCTGTCGACAATATTCTTGTGTCAAGCACTATCGGACGTAACAAGATGCTCATCCCGGGCGAGGTTATCTCGGCCATCATCAATGGCACTGACGAACTGCTCGCCGAATTGCGCGAAATGGGCGTAGGCGTATATGCTACTGGCGGTGAGACTGCCGACGTTGGCGACCTCGTACGCACCATCATTGTCGACTCTACCGTAACTTGCCGTATGAAGCGCAAGGACGTTATCGACAATGCCAATATCCGTCCAGGTGATGTTATCGTAGGTCTTGCTTCATTCGGACAGGCAACATACGAGAAGCAGTACAACGGCGGTATGGGTTCTAACGGACTGACAAGTGCTCGTCACGACGTATTCTCAAAGTATCTTGCCGAGAAATATCCCGAAAGCTACGACCACGCAGTACCCGAGGAACTCGTTTATAGCGGCGGCTGCCGTCTGGACGATGAGGTAGAAGGTGCTCCCGTCAATGCAGGTCAGCTCGTACTCTCACCTACACGCACCTATGCTCCGGTAATAAAGCGACTACTTGACGAGCTGCGTCCTGAGATTCACGGTATGGTTCACTGTACTGGCGGTGCACAGACCAAGGTTCTGCACTTCGTAGGCGACAACTGCCGTGTAATCAAGGATAACATGTTCCCCGTTCCTCCATTGTTCCGCGTAATCCAAGAGCAGAGTCAGACCGACTGGAAGGAAATGTACAAGGTATTCAACATGGGTCACCGCATGGAGATTTACGTACGTCCGGAAGTTGCCGAGAAGGTGATTGAGATCAGCAAGAGCTTCAACATCGACGCCCAGATTGTAGGCCACATTGAAGAAGGCAAGCGCTCGCTGCTCATCAAGTCGGAATATGGTGAATTCGAATATTAATCTTATATAGTTGAGCGATCTCAGTACTCATCTACATAAAAATAACAAATGGCAGAAAACAATAATATATTAGAAAAGCTTGACGGACTGGAGGCACGCTACGAGGAAGTGTCAACCCTTATCACCGACCCTTCGGTGATTGCCGACCAGCAGCGTTACGTGAAACTGACAAAGGAATATAAGGATCTTGAAGACATCATGAAGCTTCGCCAGAAGTATATCAATTGTCTTAACGGTATTGCTGAGGCAAAGGATATTATCATGAACGAGCAGGACCCTGACATGAAGGAGATGGCGCGCGAGGAACTTGCCACAAACGAAGAACTCCAGCCCAAGCTCGAGGAAGAGATAAAGATTGCACTTGTACCGAAGGATCCTGAGGACGCTAAGAACGTACAGATGGAGGTTCGCGCCGGAACTGGTGGCGACGAGGCTTGTCTCTTTGCAGGCGAGATATTCATGATGTACAAGAAGTATTGCGAGTCGAAGGGTTGGACAGTATCTGTCACAAGCGAAAGCGAAGGCGCCGTAGGTGGTTTCAAGGAAATCTGCTTTGCAGTAAGTGGCGACAACGTATACGGCACATTGAAGTATGAGTCGGGCGTTCATCGCGTGCAGCGTGTTCCGGTTACAGAATCAAACGGTCGTATGCAGACTTCTGCAGCTACCGTTGCTGTTCTTCCTGAGGCAGACCCATTTGAAGTAAACATCAACGAGGGCGAAATCAAGTGGGACACATTCCGCTCTTCAGGTGCTGGTGGTCAGAACGTGAACAAGGTGGAGTCAGGTGTGCGTGCCCGCTATATGTGGAAGAACCCAAACACCGGTGAGGTAGAGGAAATCCTCATCGAATGTACAGAAACCCGCGACCAGCCTAAGAACAAGGAAAGAGCTCTTGCACGTCTGCGTACATATATATATGATAAGGAGCACCAGAAGTATGTTGACGATATTGCCAACCGCCGTAAGACTCTCGTCTCTACAGGCGACCGCTCAGCAAAGATTCGTACATACAACTTCCCGCAGGGCCGTGTCACCGACCATCGCATCGGCATGACCGTATACGACCTTCCCGGCTTCATGGGCGGCAACATCCAGTCAATGATTGACGCACTCACCGTGGCTGAGAATGCGGAGAAGATGAAGGAGAACGAATTGTAATCACCAATTATAACATCAGTTGTAAATACTAATTGAATTATCAATTTATAAAAGACTAATCGTTATGAACAGATCAGAATTAGTAAATCAGATAAAGACCAAGCGCTCTTTTCTGTGCGTAGGTCTTGACACCGACCTCAAGAAGGTTCCGGCACACATACTCAACGAGGAAGACCCGATTTTCGCTTTCAACAAAGCTATTATCGACGCCACAGCTCCTTACTGTGTATCGTACAAGCCAAACCTCGCTTTCTATGAAGCATTCGGTGTGAAGGGACTCATCTCGTTTGAGAAGACAATCAAATATCTCAAGGAGAACTATCCCAACCACTTCATCGTAGCTGATGCCAAGCGTGGTGACATAGGCAACACAAGTGCCATGTATGCACGCACATTCTTCGAGGAGTACGATGTTGATTCTCTCACCGTAGCTCCTTACATGGGCGAGGACAGCGTCACTCCGTTCCTTGGCTATAAGGACAAATGGGTGATTGTACTTGCATTGACAAGCAATAAGGGCAGCCATGACTTCCAGCTTACAGAAGACAAGCAGGGCGAGCGTCTCTTTGAGAAAGTTCTCCGCACATCACAGCAGTGGGGTTCGAAGGATAACATGATGTATGTTGTAGGTGCTACACAGGGTCGTATGTTTGAAGACATCCGTAAGATTGTACCCGATCACTTCCTGCTTGTTCCCGGCGTTGGCGCACAGGGCGGCTCACTCGAAGAAGTATGCAAGTACGGCATGAATTCGGAATGCGGACTTCTTGTGAACAGTTCACGCGGCATTATCTACGCATCCAACGGCGAAGACTTTGCAGAGGTAGCTGCACAGAAGGCTGAAGAGCTGCAGAAGCAGATGGATCAAGAACTTCAAAAGTACGGCATCTAACCCTTAAAAAACCTTTTAGGGGATAAAAGTTGGCATTATTATGTTCAAAACACGAAATTAATAGTGCTAAAATGCTGTATCTGAATAAAATTTCTTATTTTTGCAATGATAATATTACAGTGTT
This sequence comes from uncultured Prevotella sp., assembly GCA_900550035.1. GTDB lineage: Bacteria > Bacteroidota > Bacteroidia > Bacteroidales > Bacteroidaceae > Prevotella. The sequence continues at coordinate 17,167 of URQS01000035.1, forward strand.
GTGGCTAAAAGGTATTAATCCTATTCGGCCACAACACTTACTAACTTATAAGGAACAAAGAATAGACATTATAAAAAATGGAATTTACAGCAGAACAAATCGCTAGTGTCATCGGTGGACGAGTAGAAGGTGACAACAACGCCGCCGTACATACCTTTGCTAAGATAGAAGAAGGAGTTGAAGGAGCCATTTCGTTCCTCTCAAATCCCAAATACACTCACTACATTTACGACACAAAATCATCCATTGTAATAATAAATGAGGATGTAGAGCTGGAAAAGCCAGTTGCTACAACACTCATACGTGTCAAGAATGCCTATGAAAGCATAGCCAAACTTCTTCAGATATACGAGGCAAGCAAGCCTAAGAAGACTGGCATCGCTCCACAAGCCTACATTGCACCGACAGCAAAAGTCGGCAAGGATTGTTATGTAGGACCTTTTGCATGCATAGGCGAAAACACTGTTATTGGCGAGGGATGTCAAATCTATCCACATGCCGTTGTAGGTGATAACGTAAAAATTGGTTCTGGCTGTATTTTGTATCCTAATACAACAATCTATCAGGGTTGTAAATTGGGAAACAATGTCACTTTGCATGCAGGTAGCGTAATCGGTGCCGACGGCTTCGGATTCGCACCTAACGCCGATGGCTACGACAAGATTCCTCAGATAGGTATCGTCACTATAGAGGACAATGTAGAAATCGGAGCAAACACTTGCGTTGACCGTTCAACAATGGGTTCAACCATTATTCGCAAGGGTGTGAAACTTGACAATCTTGTTCAGGTAGCTCACAATGTAGAAATCGGCGAGAATACAGTAATGTCTGCTCAGGTAGGTATTGCTGGCAGTACAAAGGTTGGCTCTTGGTGTATGTTTGGCGGTCAGGTAGGACTTGCCGGACACATCACAATTGGCGACAAGACTTTCCTCGGTGCACAATCAGGCGTACCAGGAAGCATTAAGGGCGGAGAGGAGCTTATCGGTACTCCTCCGATGAATCCACGTTCATACTTCAAGTCACAGGCGATTTTCCGTCGTCTGCCTGATATGTACAAAGACGTAGCCGACCTTAAAAAGGAAATAGAACAACTGAAAAAATAATAATATATGTCATCAAAACAGAAGACACTAAAGGGCAGTTTCTCCCTGTGCGGCAAAGGACTCCACACAGGTTTGAGCCTTACCGTTACATTCAATCCTGCTCCAGAGAACACCGGATACAAGATACAACGAATTGACCTTGACGGAATGCCAACCATTCAGGCTATTGCCGAAAATGTAGTAGACACACAGCGCGGCACCGTTCTGGGCAAGGACGATGTACGTGTATCAACCATCGAGCATGGAATGTCGGCACTCTACGCTATGGGTATTGACAACTGTCTTATCCAAGTAAATGGTCCCGAGTTCCCTATTCTTGACGGTAGTGCTGCATTGTACGTTCAGAAAATCAATGAAATTGGTGTCGAGGAACAGAATGCGCCAAAGGACTGGTATGTAATCCGTCATAAGATAGAGGTGAAAGACGAAGAGACTGGTTCTTGCATCACTATCCTGCCTGATGAGGGATTCTCACTCACAGCAATGTGCTCATTCAATTCGAAGTTCATCAATTCTCAGTTTGCTACACTTGACTGCGTTGAGAAATTTGCTGAAGAGATTGCCCCTGCACGTACATTTGTCTTCGTTCGTGACATCGAGCCTCTGCTCAAGGCCAACCTTATTAAGGGTGGCGACTTGGACAATGCAATCGTTATCTACGAGAAGCAGACCACACAGGAGCGTCTTGATTCATTGGCCGACATGCTTAAGGTAGAACGTCGTGATGCAAACGAATTGGGCTACATACAGCACAAGCCTCTTGTATGGGAAAATGAGTGTACACGCCACAAGTTGCTCGACATCATTGGCGACATGGCACTTATCGGCAAGCCTATCAAGGGACGCATCATTGCCACACGCCCAGGTCATACAATCAACAATAAGTTTGCCCGCCAGATGCGCCGTGAGATTCGTAAGCACGAGATACAAGCTCCTATATACGATCCCAACGAGACTCCGGTAATGGACAACATCAGAATACGTGAGCTTCTGCCCCACCGTTATCCTATGCAGCTCGTTGACAAGGTTGTAGCTCTTGGTGCAACAAGTATTGTTGGTGTAAAGAACGTTACAGCCAATGAGCCGTTCTTCACAGGTCACTTTCCACAAGAGCCTGTAATGCCTGGAGTGCTTCAAATTGAGGCTATGGCACAATGTGGCGGTCTGCTCGTACTCAACACACTTGAGGAGCCAGAGCGTTGGTCTACATATTTCATGAAGATTGACGACGTAAAATTCCGCCAGAAGGTAGTTCCAGGAGACACATTGCTCTTCAAGGTTGACTTGCTTTCACCATTACGCCATGGCATTTCATCAATGAAAGGCTATGTATTTGTAGGCGACCATGTAGTATCAGAAGCCACATTTACAGCTCAGATTGTTAAGAATAAATAGAATTCAATTCAAAAAAACTTCAAGATGAATCAGATAAGCCCCTTAGCATACGTCCATCCCGAAGCAAAGCTCGGCGACAATAATATCATTGGCCCATTCTGCTACATTGACCGCAATGTTGAAATTGGCGACAACAATGTAATGCAAAACAGTGTGACCATTCATGTAGGAGCACGTATCGGAAACGGTAATGAGATTTTTCCAGGTGCAAGCATCTCTACCAAACCTCAGGATTTGAAATTCAGAGGCGAGGAAACCATCTGCCGAGTTGGCGACAATAACAGTATCCGTGAGAATGTAACCATATCACGTGGCACAGCCTCAAGAGGCGAGACTGTTGTTGGTTCAAACAATCTGCTTATGGAGTGTGTACACGTAGCACATGACTGCGTTCTCGGTAGCGGCCTGATTATTGGCAACTCTACCAAACTTGCTGGCGAGGTTGTAGTTGACGACAATGCTATTATTTCTGCAAATGTTCTTTGTCACCAGTTCTGCCGAATCGGTGGTTATGTGATGATTCAGGGTGGATGCCGATTCAGCCAGGACATTCCTCCATTTATCATTGCAGGTAAGGAACCGACTAAATATTGCGGATTGAATCTAGTTGGACTCCGCCGTCGCGGATTCTCTAACGAGAAGATTGACCTTATCCACAATGCCTACCGCAAATTATACTCTAAGGGTATAATGTCTGAGGGCATTCAAGAGATAAAGAACGAACTTGAGATTACTAAGGAAGTTCAATACATTATTGATTTCGTAGAGTCTTCAAAGAGAGGTATTATACGTTAAAACGTATTTAAAATAAAGGGAGCTAAGTAGAGTACAAAAGACATTTGTCTACTTAACTCCCATTTTTATATTCACATTAAGACAATAATGAGCAAGAAACTTATTGTTATTGTAGGCCCCACCGGTGTAGGAAAGACTGAATTATGTTTGCAAATTGCCGAACATCTCAACATTCCTATTATCAATGCCGATTCGCGTCAGATATTCAGCGAAATTCCAATCGGAACGGCAGCCCCAACCTTTGAACAACAGAAGCGTGTAAAACATTATTTTGTCGGTAATCATCATCTTGACGATTATTATAGCGCTTCGTTATTTGAAGGAGATGTAATGCATCTGCTCACCGACAATCTCTTTAACACCTCTGATGTAGCGCTTATGAGCGGTGGTTCGATGATGTACATTGACGCTGTGTGCAATGGTATTGACGACATTCCTACCATTGACGACAAGACACGTGAATGGATGAAGCAACGATTGAAGACAGAAGGTTTGCCAGCGCTTGTAGACGAACTTAAGGTATTGGACCTTGAGCATTGGAAGATTGTCGACCGCAACAACCCACGCCGTGTAGTGCATGCTCTCGAAATATGTCACATGACAGGTAAGACCTACACATCATTCAGACAAAACACCAAGAAGCAACGTCCTTTCGACATAATAAAGATTGGACTGAATCGCGACCGTGAGGAATTGTACAAACGTATAAATGCGCGTGTACTGCAGATGTTCGACGAAGGACTCGCCGATGAAGCCCTTGCGGTATACGACAAGCGAAGTTTGAACTCTCTGAACACTGTCGGATATAAAGAGACATTCGAATATCTTGACGGACTTATCACAATGAACCAATGTATATTCAACATACAAAGCAACAGCCGTCGCTACTGCCGCAAACAGCAAACTTGGTTCAAGCGAGACAAGAATATAATGTGGTTCCATCCCGACAACATTAAAGAAATCATAAATTATATAGACAAGCAACTGATAGATTAAACAATTTTCGTACATTTGCAGGATAATATACCAAGATTAGCAAACAAAATTATCATTTTAAGATGAAAAAAATAAAAGACATTCTCATCTGGTGTATGCGCAAAATCAAGGCATTTTGGCCTTGGTATCGCAATTTGTACAAAGGCAAAGCGTGGTACACCAAGACTCTTGTAGGATTTGCATCCTGCATAGTAGCGTTTTTCATCTACCTTGGCATGGTAGACACTAACTTCTTGTGGTTGTTTGGCAAATCGCCAGGTTTTCATACTATCATGAATCCTGAGACACATGAAGCATCTGAGATTTACAGTGCTGACGGTGTAATGATTGGTAAATACTTCAACGAAAATCGAACACCCGTAAAATACGAAGAAGTCAATCCTGCTTTTTGGAAAGCTCTTATCGCAACTGAGGACGAACGATTCTATAGCCATCACGGCATTGACTATCCGGGACTTGTAGGAGCTGTGAAGGATGCTGTTCTGCATCACGATGCTCGTGGAGCATCGACCATTACTCAGCAGTTGGCAAAGAACATGTTCCGTGTGCGCACCGACTATTCTACCGGATTGCTTGGCAAGATACCAGGTGTTCGCATGCTCATCATGAAGTCAAAGGAATGGATTATTGCTACAAAGTTGGAATTGACACACGACAAGAAGGACATTATTACGATGTATGCCAACACTGTCGACTTCGGTTCTAACGCATTTGGAATAAAGACAGCTTCAAAGACCTACTTCAACTGCACGCCCAAGGACCTCACCACCGACCAGGCTGCTATACTTGTAGGAATGCTCAAGGCTACCACCTATTATAATCCTATCTCGCATCCCGAGAACTCGCTGCGTCGACGCAACATCGTACTCAGCAACATGCTGAAACATGGCGACTTGACACGCGACGAATACGATGAAATGAGCCAGAACCCAATAAAGCTCAACTACAGCGTGGAGAGCAACTACGACGGTCAGGCACTCTACTTCCGAGAGGCTGTCTCAGCAGAACTCAAGGACTGGTGCCGCGAAAACGGATACGACCTCTACAGCTCAGGCTTGAAGATTTATACCACCATCGACTCGCGTATGCAGAGGTACGCAGAGGAAGCTGCTGCCAAACAAATGAAGCAGATTCAGCGCAACTTCAACAACCATTGGGGCAATCAAGAGCCATGGCAGGACGAGAATCATAACGTCATCCCTAACTTCATTGAAGGAATCGCCCAGAAGCAACCAGTTTACAAGAATCTTCTGGCACGCTTCCCAAACAACCCCGACTCTATCCAGTACTATCTCAACCGTCCGCATAAGGTAAAGCTGTTCGACTACGAGCATGGTACTATTGAGAGGGAGATGTCGACGATGGACTCTATCCGCTACATGGTTCACTTCATGCACTGTGCATTCGTGGCAATGGAGCCTAAGACAGGCGATGTGAAAGCATGGGTAGGCGACATCGACTTCAAGTCGTGGAAGTACGACAAGGTTACTGCTATGCGCCAGCCCGGTTCAACATTCAAGCTGTTTGTCTACACCGAGGCGATGAACCAGGGACTGACCCCTTGCGACAAGCGTCGCGACGAATACATCTCAATGCAGGTATATGACAAAAAAGCAGGAACAGAAGTAACATGGACACCGACCAATGCCAACGGTTCGTTCTCAGGCGATTCAATTCCGCTGAAGGGTGCATTTGCACGAAGCATCAACTCTATTGCTGTTCGACTCGGACAGGAAATGGGCGTTACACGTATAGCCGAGACCGCCCACAAGATGGGTATTGAGAGTCCACTCGACGAAACTCCGTCACTCACACTTGGATCAAGCGACGTGACGCTGCTGGAATTGGCTAACGCATACTCTACTGTAGCCAACGACGGCAAGTACATCAAGCGCCGACTCGTAATACGTATTATCGACCGCAATGGCAAGGAGATTTATGGGCCATCTGTCAGCGAAGAGCAGGTAATACCATACAGAAGTGCATACCTCATGCAGCAACTGCTCATGAGTGGATTGCGTGAGCCTGGTGGCACTTCTATGAGCCTCAATGGTTATGTAGGACAATACCGCGACACAGATTGGGGAGGCAAGACAGGTACTTCAAACAACCACTCCGACGCCTGGTTTATGGGTGTTAGCCCTAACCTTGTAGTAGGAGCATGGGTAGGCGGCGAGTACCGCTGCATCCACTTCCGCACAGGAGCCTTAGGTCAAGGTTCGCGTACAGCACTGCCAATCTGCGGCTACTTCCTTGATGCCGTGCTGAAGGATCCTGCATTTAGTAAGTATCGTGCAAAGTTTGGGAAACCCAAGGACGAAAGCATCACTTCGTCGATGTACAACTGCTCAAGTTATGTGCCACGCGCTAAAGCTGACACATCATTCAACGACAGTATAAAGGTTGAAGAAGAAATCGTACTCGACGAGGACGGTAATCCAGTAGAGCGTCAGTTGCCACTCTCAAGCAATAAGGAGCAGCAACCTGCCGATCAGCAACAAAAGGAACACAAGACCCCGAAAGAACAACCCGTAAGTCTTGATAACTTATAAAAGTTGAGAATTTAGATTTGAGAGTTGAAAGTTATGATTACATTTGATATAATTTTATTATCAAAATCAACATATCATAACTTTCAACTCTCAACTTTAAATTTTAACTCTCAACTCCCAATTCTCAACTATCAATTTTTAACTCTCTGCTCTCAATTATTTTTCAAGAGTTTGTCAATCTCTTCAAACTCGCGTCCCATATTCAAGTTGAGATAGATAGTATACAGAGGGACTCCCCATTTAGCTTTTTCGTTAGGAGCAAGTTTTCTGTACTCCTGCATATACGGCAGACACTTTCTGTAAAGCGTCTTCAGTTTCTGTGTCTTCTCCTTACTGTGCCTCATCGTACCTTCAATGTAAGTAGCTTGATTGAAGTAAGCCAAACCAGCATTCAGGTACACATCAGCGAAAGTCTTGTCTTTTTCAATCACCTTGTCGCAAATGCTTACACATTCGTCAAAATTCTGATTGGCAAGCAACACGGTAGATTTGGCAAACAACGGCACCACACTTGCAGTATCAGCCTTTATAGCGTCATCGCACAATGCAATTGCAGTTTTATACTTACCTGTCTTGTAGTAGTGGTCAAACAGATGCGAGAAGAAATACTTAGATTGTGGATAGCGTGCAAAACCACTCTCAAGCACCTCAACGAATTTGGCGGCATCAGCCTTCTTGCGATACGTTTCAGCAATATACTGATAAGTCATCTCCAGTCTTATCGTATCAGTCTGGGCAATGTTCGAGTAGTTCAATGTTCTCTCAGCATCATTAAGCTTATACCCACAATACACAGTATAGAAGCCTGCCGTTGCTATCTTCTTGTCTTTGTTCTGATAGTCGTACGACGTGAAGATAGGCTGACTCGCGCAGTCAATATAAGAGGCAAACAGACTATAAGCATTCTTAAAATCGTTCTTGCCTACGAAGTACAATCCACCATTATACAAGTTACCCCTCAGTTGATTGAGATATTCTGCGTTACGCTTACGATACTTCATCTTAGCAGGTCGTCCCCCATTCAGATTCCATTCCACCGAATCGAGTCCTTCCAATACGCCAAACATCCTGTAGGCTGCAAGGAAGAGTTTTGATGTATCCGCCTTTTGTTTCAGATACATCTGTTCGTTTACCGTTTCATACTGTTTTCTGACAGCTTCAAAAAGCACGAGCCAAATCTTCTCATTGGCTTTGTTGGTAGAATCGGCAAGCAGCTTGCGCATTGAAGCCTCAGCCTCCACCAACGATTTTCCGGCCTTGACATCATCCTTTGCCTTCGATATTTCTTTCTTCTGTGCACAGACAGTCAGAGGCATACCGAGGCAGAAAGCCAAAACCATAAACAATAATTTCCTGAACATATCCCTACTATATAAAAAATGAAAAGGTGCGCAATCATGTCTTTCACAGAACATGGTGGCGCACCTGATTTTGTTGAAGCTGTTACAATTTACTTGTTAGGATCCAAGGCCTTTGTACGGCTGTCATCTGCACCATAAAGAACATAATATGTATTATAAAGCAGATACTTCCAGTTAGCTTCCTGCTGGTTGGGGTCAAGATCGCGAGCCTTCTCCAGATAGCCCTGAGTCTCGGTCAGAATCTTCTTCTGCTCATTAACGTCCTGCAAGTTAGCAGCCTTGTTGTTGTTGCAGAATCCCATCCATGTCAGAACGAGTGCATTCTCCTTGATTGAGTTAGCCTTCTTGAAGTCGGCAAGAGCCTCATCCCACTTGCTCTCGTTCATCTCAGCCTGACCCTTAACAGCCCAAGCTGTGAAGCAGTTAGGATCGCTTGCGAGGCGCTCCTCGATTACCTTCATCTGCTTGTCCTTCATGTTAAGGTTGCCATACAGAGTAGCAAGGTTTGTGAAGATGGTCTCGCTCTTGTCCTTTGCATAAAGGTCCTCGAAACTCTTCAGACACTTCAGCGAGTCCTCCTTAGTCTTCATCGACTGCTGCATCATAGCCAGCTTCAGTCCCAAAGCGTCCTTATACGAAGCAGTATCTTGCAGAGCGATGTCGATGTACTTGTTTGCATCGTCCATGTTCTTGGCCTGATAAGCGATAACACCAGCTACACGAGCCACCTCACCGAGATAAGTATCCGGCGACTTGGTCTTGTCGAAATCGTCGAACAAGGCTGAAGTACCACTGTTTACATAAGTAGCATAGAAGTTGAAAGCACCCTTGTTGTCCTCCTTCTGCAAGCAGTCCTGACCAGCATTGATGAGGTTCAGACGCAGAGGCCACAGAGCAGTCTGGTTCTTCTTGTGGAACTTAGGAGCCACTTTGCCCTTAGCGTTAGGCTGACGATCGTACTTATCGCACTCCATAGCGTCGTTGAGAGCATTTGTGAGTGAAGCATACAAGCCTTCCTTGTCAACAGGCTTCAGCTTGCCATCCTTCTGGCCCATCTGTTCCATCACCTGGTTCTCGCTCATTACGGCCATTTCCTTGTTCACCTTCTGGAGCGAGAGCTCTACGAGCTTGTTGTAAGCCTTAGCCTTGTCCTCATTGTTCAATGAAGAGAGGCAAGCTCCGAGCTGAGACTTTGCCTCAGCATAGTCTTTCGACTTGAGGCGCTCTTCACGTCCTGTGCAAATGCAGATGAGGTAGCTGCTACCATCACTGCCAACATAAACAATTTTCTCATATTCAAATATATTTAATATGTTTTATTTTTCATTTTCCGGCTTTGCCTCAGCAGTCTCTGTAGCCTCGGATTCTGTCGATGCTTGGTCGTCGGCAAGTTTTGCCTCAAGTTCCGAGCTCATCACCTTGCACACACTTGCAATCACATCGTTCTTTTTCGAGAGGTTGATAAGGCGAACGCCCTGCGTAGCACGTCCCATTACACGACAGTCGCTCACAGCCAGACGAATGGCAATGCCACTCTTGTTGATGATCATGAGGTCGTTGTCGTCGGTCACGTTCTTGATGGCTACCAGTCGGCCCGTCTTCTCCGTGATTGAGAATGTCTTCACACCCTTACCGCCTCGGTTGGTCTTGCGATAGTCTTCCACCTGCGAGCGCTTGCCGTAACCATTCTCCGAAACCACCATAACAGTCTCAGTCTCGGCATCGTTTACGATAATCATGCCCACAACCTGATCGTCGTCGCCATCGAGCTGCATACCACGTACACCTGTCGAGACACGTCCCATAGCGCGTACAGTATTCTCGTCGAAGCGTACAGCGCGACCGTTGCGGTTGGCGAGGATAATCTCGTTCTTGCCGTTGGTCAGTCGAACGTCTACCACCTCGTCGCCCTCAACGATGTTAATGGCGTTCACACCATTGGTACGTGGACGTGAGTAAGCCTCCAAACAAGTCTTCTTGATGGTACCGTTCTTTGTAGCAAACACAATGTAGTGTGAATTTACAAACTCCTCGTCGTTCAGTCCGCGCAAACGCAGCATTGCATTTACCGAGTCGTCCGGCTCGATGTTGAGCATGTTCTGAATGGCGCGACCCTTGAAGTTCTTGTCGCCCTCAGGTATCTCGTAGCACTTGAGCCAGTAGCAACGACCCTTGCGTGTGAAGAACAGCATAGTCTGGTGCATAGTGGCAGGATAGATATATTCGGTGAAGTCCTGCTCACGTGTACGAGCGCCCTTCGAGCCTACGCCACCACGAGCCTGCTCGCGGAACTCGCTCAGCGGAGTGCGCTTGATGTATCCCATGTGGCTCACAGTGATGACCACCGGGTCGTTAGGATAGAAGTCCTCAGCATTGAACTCATGTTCGAAAGGCTTGATTTCTGTACGGCGCTCGTCACCATACTTCTCCTTCACCTCGTTCAGTTCGTCCTTCATCACCTTCTTGCACAATTCGGGGTCGTCGAGTATCGACTGCAGATAAGCAATCTGACGCTCCAGTTCCTCATATTCAGCATGCAGCTGATCCATACGCAATCCGGTCAACTGAGAGAGTCGCATGTCTACGATAGCCTTCGACTGTATTTCGTCCAGGTCGAATCGCTTCTCCAAGTTGCGCTGAGCGTCGCTCGGAGTCTTCGAAGCACGTATGATGTGCACCACCTCGTCGATGTTGTCGCAGGCGATGATGAGTCCTTCAAGAATGTGGGCACGTTCCTGTGCCTTCTTCAGGTCGAACTTGGTGCGGCGTATAGTCACGTCGTGACGATGCTCCACGAAGTACTTCACACACTCCTTCAGCGTCAACAGACGTGGGCGTCCCTTCACCAAAGCGATACAGTTCACCGAGAACGACGACTGCATTGCAGTCATCTTATACAGCTTGTTGAGGATTACGTTGGCATTGGCGTCGCGCTTTACGTCTACGACGATACGCATACCCTGACGTCCCGACTCGTCGTTTACGTTCGAGATGCCTGTAATCTTGCCCTCCTTCACGAGGTCGGCAATACCAGCCACGAGGTCGGCCTTGTTTACGCCGTAAGGAATCTCAGTGATGACAATCTTGTCGTGCGAGTCGCCGCTTTCGATTTCCGACTTTGCACGCATCATGATGCGTCCGCGTCCAGTCTCGTAAGCCTGCTTCACACCCGTCAGACCGTAGATATAAGCACCTGTCGGGAAGTCCGGAGCCTTGATATACTCCATCAGTCCGTCTACGTCGATGTCCGGATTGTCGATATACGCGCAGCATCCGTCAATCACCTCACCCAGGTTGTGTGTCGGAATATTGGTGGCCATACCCACGGCAATGCCGTTACCGCCGTTCACCAGAAGGTTAGGTATCTTTGTAGGCATCACCGACGGCTCCATAAGGGTGTCGTCAAAGTTAGGCATCATGTCTACAGTGTCCTTCTCCAGGTCGTCCATGATGTGCTCACCCATCTTCGAGAGTCGGCACTCCGTATAACGCATGGCAGCCGGCGAGTCGCCGTCCACTGAGCCGAAGTTACCCTGACCGTCTACAAGCATGTATCGCATATTCCAGTCCTGACCCATACGCACCAGTGCACCGTAAACCGAAGAGTCGCCGTGCGGGTGATACTTACCCAGCACCTCACCTACTACGCGGGCACATTTCTTGTACGGGTTAGAGCTTGTGTTTCCGATGCCAAGCATTCCGTATAGAATGCGGCGATGCACGGGCTTGAATCCGTCGCGAACATCAGGCAGGGCACGAGCTACAATCACCGACATACTATAGTCGATGTACGAGGATTTCATCTCCTCCTCGATGTTAATCTTCAGAATCCTGTCCTGATCAAATGTCTGATTTTCGTCCATTTTATATTATATTGTTTTTACAGTCTCATCCTGAAGCACGCTGCACGCTCCTGTTGACAAGCCTCAAAACATGCAAAATCGTCGATTTTGCCGTTTATTTTGCTTCTAAGCGATTTACAGCAGTTGCTTTCAAAGTGTAAAATTACTATTTTTTTATGACTTTACAGCACTTACAGCGCCTAAAAATGCCTTTTTTGCCTATTTTAATAGATTATAAAGGCATAAGTACTTCTTCTAAGTGTGAAAAAGTCGTACTTTTGCAGTTCCCAAAACTGAACTACAACAATATTTATACAATAATAAGATTTATACAATAACAATATAACATAATGAATCGAATATTATTTATCATCTTATTAGGCAGCATCAACATCTGCCTGGCACGCGCACAAAGCATCAGCGGCGTATACACCACCGAATGGCAGTGGAACATGAAGCAGAAAACCAACTGGGTCAACCAGCTCCGTCTCGACATGAGCCTCCCCTTGGGCAAGGGCAACAATTCGATTGAGGCGGCAACGCTGCACGTAGCCAAGACCGACGACACCATCATCGGCGATTGGCAGGGATTCTCCAACATCGAGGCCGACAACATGTTTGCTGCCATTGCCGTCCTTGGCTTCATGCACGAGTGGAAGTCGGGCCACGTCTTCGCCGGAGTGCGCAATGTCAACGAAGACTTCTTCACGTCCGACGTCACAGCCCTCTTCACCAATGGTTCTGAGGGCATCTTCCCTACCATTGCCGCCAGCTATCCCATATCCAACTATCCATTGTCAGGACTTACCATATATTTTGACGTTACAAAGGGCGCATGGACATTCCGCAACAGCCTCTACAACGGTGTAGGCTACAACGGATGGAAGCGCCATGACAATCCCTTCCTCGTGCGCCCTGCCAAAGATGGTGTCTTCAACATCTCGCAACTGGAGTATTCGCACGGCGGCTCACGCTACTTTGCCGGAGCAGCTGTCCACAACCGTCAGTTTCCCATAAATGAGGATGACGAAATGGCAACAGCCGAAGAATCCTTTAGCCACACCACATGTGCATGGTGGATATATGGCGAGCAGACAGTATGGGCGGCAGCCGACCGAAGCGTGACGTGCATGGCACAGTATTCCGAGAACACATGCCGCGACAACGGCTGCTACAGATACGCCGAGGCAGGATGCGCCTACGCCGACAACAGCAACGAGTGCGGACTGTCTGCCAAATACGCCCGCTTCCATCAGGGCACCGAGTGCTCCGTCGAACTCACCTGGCGACGACAGCTCAGCAAGACAATCTCCCTGCAACCGTCGTTCCAGTACATCAACAACGACAATGGCGACTACGCCGTGCTCAGCGCCCGTATGTGCGTCAGTTTCTGATTTCCTTCACCATCTTCTCAAACGTCTCCTTCGGCATAGCCCCCATCTGCATTGTGGGCTTGCCCTTAGCGGGGATGAATAGGAAGGTGGGAATGCTCTGTATGCCGAACGTCTGCGCCAGTTCCTGCTCCTTGTCGATGTCCACCTTGTAGAAGTCTACCTTGCCGGCATACGCCTTCGCCATCTCCTCCACGATAGGTGCCATCATCTTGCATGGCCCACACCATGTAGTGTAGAAGTCAATCACAGCTGGACGCTTGCCCTCAAACACCCATTCCGTTTGATGCGTCTCATAGTCCATAATCTTCAGGCGGAAGTCGGCTGTAGAGAGATAAGTCACGGTGCCGTCGGCAGATGCAGCAGTGGCATCAGTGTTCTGTGCAGCAGTAGACATCTGTACGCTGTTGTCAGCCTTCTTATTGTTAGTACAGCCCGTGAGCATCAGGGCTGAAGCTAAAAGAATATAAAGTGGAGTTTTCATTTCTTTGCAATTCTGTTTTTTAGTTACGATTTACAGTAATGCTGCAAAGATAAACATTATATTTCAAACCACGGCAACCCAACGCCGTTAGTTTTTTTAACAACACACAGCACCTTCATACAGCAATTATGATGTAATTTTGCATTACATGGAAAAGATAAAACTACTCAAGGGCGACTTTGCCAGCCAGCTGTCATTGGCGCTCGCCCCTACCATAAAAGCCGGATTTCCCAGTCCTGCCGACGACTATCTGCACGACAGTCTCGACTTCAATCGCGACATGATCAAGAACCCCGAAGCCACATTCTACGGTCGCGTGTCGGGCGACTCGATGATTGAGGCTGGCATATGCGACGGCGACATTGCCGTCATCGACCGCTCGCTCCAGCCGCTCGACGGCGACGTGATAGTAGCCTTCGTCAATGGCGAATTCACCATCAAGCGCCTCGACCTCAGCCACATGACAGAGGGCTACATCGAGCTGCTGCCCGCCAATCCCGCCTACTCACCCATACGCATCGATGCCGACGACAACTTCCGCGTGTGGGGCGTAGTGGTGTGGACCATCAAGCAATGGAGACGCTGACAATAACAACATAAATAAATACAAAAAACATGAAGTGGTATGCCATCTGCGATTGCGACAACTGCTACGTCAGTTGCGAGCGTGTCTTCCGGCCCGACCTGGAAGGCAAGCCCGTCGTCGTGCTCTCCAACAACGACGGCTGCGTCGTGGCACGCAGCAAGGAGGCCAAGCAGCTCGGCATCAAGGCTGGCACACCCTACTATCAGTTGCGCCAGCAGCTGCCCGGAGTCAGGATTGAAGCGTTCTCGTCCAACTACGAGCTGTATGGCGAGCTGACCGCACGCGTCATGGCCATCATACGCGACATGTCGCCAATGTGTTTCCGCTACTCCATCGACGAAGCCTTCGCCATACTCGACGGCTTCACGCCCAGTCAGCTCAAGCAGTGGGGCACACAGCTCCACGACCGAGTGCAGCAGTCGGTAGGAATGCCCCTCAGCATAGGCATAGCCCCCACGAAGACCCTCGCCAAGATGGCGTCACACTTCGCCAAGAAACACCCCGGCTACAACCACTGCTGCATCATCGACACCGACGAGCGCCGCATCAAGGCATCGCGCCTCTACCCCATCGACGAGGTATGGGGCATAGGCCGACGCTACGCCGCACGCCTCAACAGCATGGGCATCAACACCGCCCACGACTTTGCCAGCCATTCATCCACATGGATACACTCCACATTCCGCAACATAGTCATAGAGCGCACGTGGGCCGAACTCAACACCATCGACTGCATACCCGACGACCTCCCGGCACGCAAGAAGAGCATCTGCACAAGCCGCAGTTTCGACGGCATGGTACACGACTTCGAGACCCTGCGCACCCACATAGCCAACTTCGCTGCACGCTGCGCCGAGAAGCTGCGCAAGCAGCAGTCGGCAGCCAGCATCGTGGGCGTGTTTGTCGACTCCAACCATTTCCGGCCCGAACTGCAGCAATACTCCAACATGACCGAGCAAAACCTCGCCACCCCGTCGTCATCGACCATCGACATCGTCAAGGCAGCCACCGCCTGCCTGCACAGCATCTATCGCCCCGACATTTACTACAAGCGTGCCGGAGTATTGCTCATAGGCGTAGTGCCCGGAGCAACCATACAGCCCGATCTCTTCACCTTCGACGCCCTGCGCCACAACCGCATGACTCAGCTCGACGCCGCTGTCGACAAAATCAACAAGATAGACGGCACCGAGACCGTGCTGCTCTCGTCGCAGCAATATCCCCAGGGGCGCAAGTTTGCCGATGCCATAAGGCACGAGCACAAGAGCCCCTGCCCCACGACACGATGGAAAGACATAATCAAACTGAAATGACAGAAAAACAATCCTTCATCAATAATCACACAAACAATATGACAACAAAACCACAATTCACAGTACGCCCCGCCACCGAAGCCGACCTCCCCACCATCATGCAGCTCGTGAAGTCGGCTATCCAGATAATGCACAACAGCGGCAACACCGGACAATGGAAAGACGGCTATCCAGGCGAAGACGTCATCATGGACGACATCACTTCCCACACCTGCTACATCCTCATGTCTGAAGGCAAACCGGTAGGATCGTTCGCCCTGAAGCCAGGCCCCGACCCTACCTACTCTAAAATCTACAACGGCGCATGGCTCAACGACGAGCCTTATTATGTAATCCACCGCGTTACGAGTCTGCCCGAAACTCACGGCACCTTCGCCGCCGTACTCAACTACAGCTTCGGCATCTGCAGCAACATACGCATCGACACCTTCTGCGACAACACCATCATGCGACACCTGCTCGAAAAGCACGGCTTCCACTACTGCGGAATCATACACGTAGCCAACGGCGACGAACGCCTGGCGTTCCACAAGATATAAAAGAAGGCTACACTATCGTCAGCACAACACCCATAAATACAAATGGCGGAGGTGTCGAGCCTCCGCCACAATATGCAAATTTAATATAATATTGAGGTATTTTTCACCAAAATTCAAGGAAATTTCTCTTCATAGTCAGCGAGTTTCAATCCACGCACCCACGTAGGGTGCGACATTAAAGAAATCAAGGAAACGCTGCACGATAAGGTTTCAATCCACGCACCCACGTAGGGTGCGACTGCATATTCAGCAAATGTCTGAATATCACTCTACAAAGTTACCTATTTTGCGGAAATTATCAATAACAATACAATTAACTCAAGTTTCGGATTTAGAATTCAAGCCGTTTGAGCATACTCTCTAAGTGCAGCCAATCTCTTGTCATTCTCAATA
>URQS01000036.1 GCA_900550035.1 uncultured Prevotella sp.
GATTGTTCTCTGCAGCCATCGGTTTTGTAACCAAGCAGACCAAGAACCGCTGGTACACCGAGGATATGAGCAACCTTGAGTTTATGGCAGAGCTTATAGAGGAAAAGTAAAAGAGTAAAAAGGTAAAAAAGTAAAAAGGTAAAAAAGGTTATGAGACAGAGACGCAGAAATAGGCTTGCGCATGATGGCGAGGATGACGATCCGATGAGCGTGGTGAGCAACCTCTTTGATGTGGCGATGGTGTTTGCCTTAGCCTTGATGGTGGCACTTGTTTCGCGCTATAATATGACTGAAATGTTCAGTAAGGACGATTTCACTATGGTAAAGAATCCGGGCAAGGAGAATATGGAAATCATTACCAAGGATGGTCAGAAAATAAATCGCTATACACCCTCAGAAGACCAAAGCAAGAAGTCGGGCAATAAGGGTAAGAAGGTGGGCATAGCCTACCAGCTTGAGAATGGCGAGATAATATATGTGCCTGAATGAGACGTATTATAACTTGGAAAAAATATCATCGCTGGATAGGCTTGATAGTATCGGTGTTCATGCTTATATTCTGCGTTTCTGGCATTATTCTCAACCATCGACAATTATTTCGTAGTTGTGATGTAGATAGATGTTGGATGCCTTCTAACTACCACGTAGCCAATTTCAATAATGGAGTGGTTAAGGGTAGTCGGAATATAGGTGCAGACTCTGTGCTGGTGTTTGGAGGCGCAGGATTATGGTTGACAGATACTAAAGGTGAGCAATGGCATGATTTCAACGAAGGTATTGATGTAGGTGCCGATAATCGCAATATCCGCAATGTTGTAAAGACAAAGGATGGAAGACTATGGTGCGCAACGCAATATGATTTATATTGCAGCGAGGGTAAAAAGTGGACGAAAATAGTATTACCCAACAATGAAGAGCGAATAGCCGATGTTAGTCTTACTAAGGATAGTACGAGCATTATTGTGTTATCACGCTCTAAAGTCTATATGGTATTGGATGGAGCAATTAAAACTCTCACAATACCTGCCCCAACAGGATATAATCCTTCTACAACTCTCTTTAAAACTGTGTGGCAACTGCATAGTGGAGAGTATTTTGGTATGGCGGGTAGGCTTGTTGTCGATGCGATAGCTGTAGTGCTGATAATATTGTCGCTCACAGGTATAGTGATATTCCTTCTTCCCTATGATATCCGTAGGTTGAAGCGCAAAGGTAAGAAAAACTCTATGAAGAGTCGTGGGCGACAGATGGTGTGGAATATGAAATGGCACAATCGCTTTGGATATTCCACCATTATCCTAACCCTTTGGATAGCTATTACAGGCATGTGTCTTCGCCCACCATTGATGATACCATTGGTAATGAAGAAGATATCGGCACAGACTGATAGCAGCAACGTATGGCATAATAAACTAAGAGCCATAAGATGGGATGTAGCAGAAGACTGTTGGATAGTTTCAACCTCTGATGGTTTTATGCTGGTGGATGAATATTTCGTAGACCCCCCAATGCAAATAGCAAAGCATAAGGCACCAACCGTAAGTCCGATGGGAGTAACGGTTTTCGAGAAAGATAGCGCAAGTGACGAATGGATAGTAGGGTCGTTTAGTGGTCTATATCGTTGGAATATAATGTCGGGCAGAGTGGTAGATTATTTTAGCCATAAGCCAAACAAACAATCGTCGATGCGCCCTGTTTCAAATTCGCAGGTTAGTGGATATTCCAATGACTTCTCGTTAGGTACCCCCATAGTCTTTGACTATACAAAAGGAGCCTCAGAGAAATTGCAGATGCCTTCAGAGATTGCCAATGCTAAGATGTCGCTATGGAATATGGCGTTAGAGCTGCATGTAGGCAGATGCTATTCGCCATTCCTTGGTCCTATCTCCGACCTCTTCGTATTCTTATCAGGATTGATAATATCGCTGACATTACTTTCGGGATATATCATCCTGCGCAGACAACGAAACCGACGTAAAGCTAAAGTGGCGTCTGTGCAGCAATAACAAAAATCGCTAATAATCATAATAATTAAGTAAATCAATTTGAAGTATGAAAAAGTTTAAGTTTTCTTTCGCTGCCATGATGGTAGCCATGTTGACAATGTGTGTAGCTTTCACCTCTTGCAGCAACGATGATGATACAGTGGCAGCTGCCAAGGAGATAGCAGGTTCATACACCAGCACCTTGGAAATGACCGTTATGGGTCAGGCTTCTACATATGATAACCTTACCATGAAGATCGAAGCTGTAGATGATGCTACTGCTAAGGTTACGCTGCCTGCTTGCGGTGAGGGAATGATGTCTCTTCCTGCCTTAGAGGTTCCTGCAGTGAAGGTTTCTGGTTCTAATGGTGCTTATGCATTTTCTCAGAAAAGCTATGCCGGAACTGTTACCGTGGATGGTGCAGAGAAAAAGTATACCGTTACTTTGGAAGGTACATTGAAGGACAATACCCTGACCGTCAACTATTCTGTGCAGTATGGCAATATGCCTATGCCGATGATTGCTAAGTTTGTTTGTAAGAAGTAAACTGATAGTTTCAGGATAAACTTTGATATAATTCGATGAAACAAAAGATATTCGCACTATTCCTAATCCTTTGCGGATTGTGCCTGAATCTGAAAGCTGAACCCCAGGGAGATATCGTGGGTAGAGTGCTCGATGATTCGGGCGCACCTATGGTGGGTGCCACCGTCCAGATGGTGAATGCCAAGGGAGGAGTAACCACTGATGAAGATGGATATTTCCGCATTCCTTACAGCAAGGATGGAGCGGTGAGAGTGAAGGTGAGCTTTGTGGGCTATCAGACTCAGACTTTCGTACTGAAAGCAGATGAGAGAAAAGGTGAGCAGCATGTGCTTCGCCTTCAACCGGATGCTACAGCCCTCGATCAGGTGGTAGTTACCGCAACCCGAACTCCGAAGGCTTTGAAGGATGCTCCTGTGGTAACCCGTCTGATTACCGCTAATGATATCAAGATTGCAGATGCGACCAATATCCAGGACCTCCTCACCGAGCAGATGCCGGGTCTGGAATTCGGCTATGCCATGAATCAGGAGACTTCTCTCAATATGAATGGTTTCGGTGGAAACGCCGTGCTCTTCCTCGTAGATGGCGAGCGATTGGCTGGCGAAACCATGGATAATGTAGATTATAGTCGTCTGAACTTGGATAATGTAGGACGTATCGAGATAGTAAAGGGTGCTGCTTCGGCGCTCTATGGTGCCAATGCCGTAGCCGGAGTCATCAACATCATCTCCCGTGAAAACAGCGAGCCTTGGACTGCCAATGTCAATACCCGCTACAACGACTTCAACAAGGAGTGGCGCCACGGTGGAAGCTTCAGCTTCAATGCGGGGAAATGGAATTCGCAGACCAGCATCCAGCGCACCACATCGGATGAGGTTCAGCTCACCAGTCCTTTCGATACAGAATCCAACATCCTCCATATCTATGGTGGAGAGACCTTCAATGTGAAGGAGCGTCTTACCTACAAGCTCTCTGATAAGGTAAAACTGATAGGTCGTGGCGGTTATTTCAATCGTATCAGCAAGCGCAGCAACTATGATGATCATTACATGGATTATTCTGCCGGACTGAAGACTGTGATGAATCTTTCGGAGAATGATAATCTGGAGATTTCTTACGGCTTCGACCAGTATGACAAGGCTCGATATGTGAATGATGAGCGTACTCACGACCACGATTATACCAACCGTCAGAACACCGTCCGTGCCCTCTATTCCCATATCTTCGGCAAGAATACATTGACGGTAGGTGCAGATTTCCTGAACGATTATCTTACCACCTATCAGTTTGCGGATAATGAATCAAAGAATCAGAATTCATGTGATGCCTTCGCCCAGTTCGATTACAATCCTTTGCAGTGGTTGAACATCGTGGCAAGTCTTCGTCATGATTACTTCTCTGCATCCAGCCAGCATGCTACTACCGGTCGTCTGGCTTTGATGACCAAGTGGAAGGGCTTTTCCATCCGTGCCAACTATGCCGGCGGATTCCGTGCCCCAACCCTCAAGGAGATGTATATGAACTTTGATATGGCAGGCATGCAGATGATTTATGGCAATCCGGATCTGAAGCCGGAGAAGAGCAACAACTGCAACCTGGCGCTGGAGCATACCGGCAGGGTGAAGAATGCAGGTTTCTTGACCGGTCAGTATAGTCTTACTCTCATGGGCTATTATAATAAGTATGATAAGCGCATCACTACCGAGGATTATGCCGATTATATCCCGGGAACCGGTCAGCCGGATGTGGCTTCGCGTTATTGCAACGAGGATGGAGTAGAGGTGAGCGGCATCGACTTCAGTGCCCAGTACCGTTCGGATATGGGACTCGGTGTGAAACTCGACTACAGTTATCTCCATGTGGGTGGCAGAAGCGTAGATTCCCAGTTCTCCCAGCCTCGTCCGCATTCAGCAACCTGGCGGCTCGACTACGATCGTCAGCTCTGTTCGTTCTATCGCATCAATGCCGCTCTGTCAGGCAGATACCTGTCTTCTCCTGATACGAACATCGAGAAGCATGACAGCAGTTATCAGTTGTGGAAGTTCACGCTTCAGCAGCGATTCCTGGATGCCGTCAATCTGAACTTTACGGTAGATAATCTTTTCGGTTATACGCCAAAGAACTATTATTGGAGTTCTGCGATGACTACAGGGCACACATTCTCGGTAGGTCTGTCTGTTGATATCGACCGATTTGTAAGGGTGTTCTAATCTTTTTGTAAAAAATACGAAGAAAAATTTGGAGGTTTCGAATTTTATGTCTACCTTTGCACTCGCTAAATCAGAACGGGGTGTAGCGCAGTCCGGTAGCGCGCCTGGTTTGGGACCAGGTGGTCGCAGGTTCGAATCCTGTCGCCCCGACATAGAAGAGAGGTTTTCCAATAAAACGGAAAACCTCTTTTTTGTTATATATTGTTGTTATTTCATTGCTGACAACGCAAAATCGAATTATTTTGTGTAAATTTGCATACACTTTATTTTACTAAGCATCAACCATTGATATTACTAAAACAATAAATAAACAACAATGATCAGAAACAAAATCTTACTGACCGCACTGCTCGCTGCGGCTTTCAGCGGCGTGCAGGCGCAGGACGACGGCTTCGACCTCAGTTCGCAGCGTGGCGAGAAACAGGATGTCAACGTTGTACCGGGCAAGAAGCTCGACCACCAGGGCATCGTCGTAAACCCCACACCGCACAACTTAGACATCAACCGCCAGAACTGGATCTCTTTTGAAAACGGACTGAACATTCAGGACAAGCAGAAGCGCTTCGCTGACGACCTGGCTTTTCTGAAGCGGTACAAGAAGGGCTTTCGCCTTACCATCGACTTCGGCGAGAAGCAGGCAAAGAAAGCAGGCTTGAAGAAATTGGTGTCAGGAGCTTATCTCCTCACCGTCAATGGCAAGGGCATAAACATCGTGGGCTATGACGAGCGTGGTGCCTTCTATGCCATCCAGACCATGAAGCAGATTCTGGCTTCTCCGGCTGCGAAGGGCAAGATGCATCTGCCTTACCTCACCTGCAACGACTATCCCGACCTGCCATTGCGCGGTGTTGTAGAGGGATTCTACGGCGAACCATGGTCGCATCAGGTGCGCCTCTCGCTCATCGACTACTACGGACGCAACAAGCTCAATGAGTATGTATATGGTCCGAAGGACGACCCCTATCACAGCTCACCCAACTGGCGTCTGCCTTATCCCGACGACCAGGCTCGCAACATCCACGAACTCGTTGAGGCTTGCCGACGCAACCGTGTCGACTTCGTTTGGGCTATCCATCCGGGCAAGGACATCAAGTGGAATGAGGAAGACTATCAGAACCTCGTCAACAAGTTCAATCATATGTACGACCTTGGCGTGCGTTCGTTTGCCATACACTTCGACGACATTGAGGGCGAAGGAACCGATTCGAACAAGCAGGTAGACCTGCTCAACCGCCTCACCAAGGAGTTTGTGAAGACCAAGGGCGACGTTGCACCGCTCGTGGTTTGTCCTACCGACTACTCACAGTTGTGGGCAAGCCCGAAGGAGAACGGACAGCTCGCTATCTATGGCAAGCGTCTCGATCCGTCAATCAACGTGTTCTGGACAGGTGCTGTGGTTTGCTCTGACCTGACAAAGGAGACTCTCGACTTTGTAGACTCGCGCATCAAGCGCCCGGCTTACTATTGGTGGAACTTCCCTGTGACTGACTATGCCCGCCATATCATCATGCAGGGACCGGTATATGGACTTGAAACCGACCTAACCGCTGATCAGACATGCGGTGTGCTGAGCAATCCGATGGAGCACGGCGAGGCTTCGAAGCTCGCTCTCTATGGCGTGGCTGACTATAACTGGAATGTTTCGGCATACAATGCCATCGACAACTGGGAGCGCTCGCTTGTTGACGTGACTCCCGAAGCGCACGATGCTTACCGCACATTCGCCATCCACTCGTGCGATACCGAGACTGGCTATCGCCGCATAGAGTCGTGGGAGACCAAGACTTTCCGTCTTGCTGACTACAACAAGAAGGATTACGACAATCTGTATGCTGAGTTCGACCGTGTGGAGAAGGTGCCTGCCATCATGGAGCGCGACTGCAAGAATGCGCTGCTCATGAAGGAACTGCGCCCGTGGTTGGCTGAGTTCAAGAAACTCGGTACTCGTGGCAAGAACACGCTTACGCTGATGCGCGATTTCAAGGACGGCAAGTATGAGGCTTTCTGGAACGGATATATCAACAACCGCATGTCTACTGCCGACATGGCTGCTTATCAGGCACATAAGTCGGGAACAATGAAGCTGCAGCCGTTCTACGAGAATGGTATGGACGATATGGCTATCGAATTCTTCAAGAAGGTGGCTGGCAAGACTCCTGCGTTCTATAAGGGTATGGGCACATACAAATCGCTCGGCACCACACAGAACAAGCTGATGCTCGACAACGACTCTACTACATTCTATCACTCGGGTGCAAGCCAGAATACTGGCGACTGGATAGGTCTGGACCTCGGAGCCGTTCGTCCCGTGCGCGAGGTGCGCATTCTGCAGGGACGCAACTCGGTTGACGACGTCGACTACTTCGACAACGTGATTGTTGAGGCTTCGGCTGACGGCAAGACATGGACACCGCTCACCGGCGAATTGCAGAAGACATATATCATCAACTGGAAGGGCAATCCCGTAGAAGCTCGTTATGTACGTATGCGCAAGCTTCAGTCGGACAAGAAGAGCTGGTGTGCCGTTCGTGAGTTTGTGGTAAATCCTGTCAATCCCGAAAATCTTGCATTCAAGGTGGAGTCGGCTGATATACTCGGCGCTATGTATTGCTTCGACGAGAATCCATGCTCTTCGTTCAAGAGCGAAGGTAGTCTGACATTCGGCGTAGAGAATGGAACAAAGAGCTACACCATGCTCGTCAATCTGCCCAAGGCTGGTGGCGTTGTGCTCAAGCAGTACAACAAGAAGGGCAAGCTCGTGGCAAGCACACCGATAGAGGGCAACATGACTAAGGTGAATGTCGAGGCCAATGCCGTGAAGTGCCAGCTTGAGGGAGCTGTAGAAGTGTTTGAGATTATCCCTAACAAGTAATCGGGATAATTCAGAATAAGAGATCGATTTTCTCTCGAATAGAAAATAACAAAAAAACGAGGATGTTCCGTTTGCTTAGGAAACATTCTCGTTTTTTTTGTTTTATATAGCCTCAAGTGTTTGTTTGAGCATTATACATGCTTCATGATGTCGAGCAAGTGATCCCATACCATCTGTACGGTCGGGATGTGCAGACGCTCCTCTGGAGTGTGAACATCGCGCAGGGTAGGACCGAACGATACCATGTCGAGGTTAGGATAGCGCTCTGAGAACAGACCGCACTCCAGTCCGGCGTGTATGCCACGTACGATAGGCTCCTTGCCGAACAGCTTCTTGTATGACTCAACAGCCACCTTTGTCAGCTTGCTGTTGGGGTTCATCTTCCATGCAGGATAGCCGTCGCTCTGCTTTACCTCAGCACCTGCCAGCTCGAATACAGCCTTAATGGTGTTCGACTCGTTCTCAAGGTTGCTCATAACGTTAGAGCGCTGTGAGGTGATGATGTTAATCTCGTTCTCTGAAGAGATGACGCTTGCAATGTTGTTAGAAGTTTCAACCATGTCGGCCAAAGCCTCGTCCTGGCACATGGCAAATACGCCGTTGTCGGCAGCCTGCAATGCGAGGATTACGCGGCGGCTTGCGTCCTTTGCGATAACCGGCTCGGCGTCAGTGCTCTCAAGGTGGAACTCCATGGCAGTATCAGTAACGTGATACTCGTCTTCAACATTGGCTGTGAATACGTTCCAGTCAACACGTACAGTCTCCTTCTCGGCTGCAGGTACGGCAAATACGATAGCGCCATCGCGGGGAATGGCGTTGTGCAGCTTGCCCGAGTTGAACTGAGCCAGACGCACGTCCATCTTGTCCTGTTCGAGGTAGAGGAAACGGTCGAGAATCTTGATGGCGTTGGCGCGCTTCTTGTTGATATCGTCGCCCGAGTGTCCGCCCTTCAAGCCCTTGATAGAAGCCTTCATGAAGAAGTAGCCCTCAGGAGCCTGCTCGCGCTCGAATGTGAACTTCACCGAAGTGGTCTTGCCGCCAGCACATGAGATGAAAATCTGACCCTCGTCCTCAGAGTCGAGGTTGATGAGCATATCGCCCTTCATGAATCCCGGCTTCATGCCCAAAGCACCGCCAAGGCTTGTCTCCTCGTCGCGTGTGAAAACGCACTCGATAGGACCGTGCTCAATGTCGTCGCTGTCGAGAACAGCCAGCTCAATGGCGCAACCTATGCCGTCGTCAGCACCAAGAGTAGTGCCCTTGGCTCTGAGCCATTCGCCGTCGATGTAGGTCTGGATAGGGTCGTTGAAGAAGTCGATGTCAACGTCTACGAGCTTGTCGCATACCATATCCATATGGCTCTGCAAGCTGATCATCGGAGCGTTCTCATGACCCTTGGTAGCTGGCTTGCGGATGATAACGTTGCCAGTCTCGTCAATCTCGGTCTCAAGATTGCGCTTACGGCCAAACTCTTTCAGATACTCAATCATCTGCTCCTCATGCTTAGAGGGGCGGGGAATTTTGTTGATTTCTGCAAACTGCTCGAATACGCGAGCCGGTTTCAATTCGCAATTACTCATTTTTTCTTAATTTCTTTATGTTGTTACAATAATAATCTGAATTTTCAATAATTTATTTTGTCATGCGACCGATTTACATTACCTTTGCACGTAAATAAAGATGTCGCTTTGGGTTTCCCATTTCGATACAAAGTTAGTAAAAATGATTAAACTTCTGCTTTTAAGCCTGTTAATTATTGCTATAGCGTTTGCTTTGCTCTCTATTAAGCTTCTGCTGAAACGCAACGGCAAGTTTTCATCGCAACATGTTCACGACAATCCCGGTCTGCGCAAGCTCGGAATCCACTGCGTTATGGATCAGGACCGCGAGGCACGTAAGCGCAATGGTGCCTATTAAGTTGGATGCGTCAGGTGTGAAATAATTAAATAATAAATACAAATGAACAAGAAAAACTTTTTCCGTACACTTGCTATCGCTGCTTTTGCTGCTGTGGCAATGACATCTTGCGACAAGTCAAAGTCGCAGGTAGACGATAAGGAGCCGGCAGCTCAGGCTACAGCTACTGCAACTAAGATTGCTTATGTAGAGGTTGACAGCATCATGTCGCAGTACAAGTTCTGCAAGGACTACTCGCTCATTCTTCAGAAGAAGGGTCAGAATATCCAGAACACCCTCGCACAGAAGCAGCAGGCTCTTGAGGCTGCCGCAGCCAACTTCCAGCAGAAGGTGCAGCAGAATGCCTACACACGTGAGCAGGCACAGTCTATTCAGATGTCGCTCCAGAAGCAGAGCAACGACCTTCAGGCTCTCAACCAGCGTCTGAGCGGTGAGTTCCAGACAGAGACCGAGAAGTACAACAACGCTCTCCGCGATTCTATCCAGCACTATCTCGCTTTCTACAACAAGACAAAGAAGTATACACTCATCCTCAGCAAGGCTGGCGACAACATCCTCTATGCCGACAAGGCTCACGACATAACCAACGAGGTTATCGCCGGACTCAATAAGGCATACAAGCAGGCTCCTGCAGAGAAGGCAGCTACTGAGAAAAAGAAGTAAAAAAATATATAAAAGCCGTCCGTAGAGATGAAACTCTATAGGACGGCTTTTTTTAATGTCTATAATAAATATGTATATATAAGTCAAATAAAGGGCTAATCCTACCAAATTAAGCTCAAAACAAAGAATTTTCAAATAAAATCGAAAAAAGTTGCATGAAAATTTGGAGGTATAAATAAAAAGCCTTACCTTTGCACTCGCAATTCAGAATAATACTTATCGCTAATAAGTTGGGATTGCAAACAATATGGTTAATATCGCGGAGTGGAGCAGTTGGTAGCTCGCCAGGCTCATAACCTGGAGGTCGCATGTTCGAGTCCTGCCTCCGCAACTACGAATGCTCGGAACAGCTTGCTAAGCAAGAAGTTACGAGCATTTTTCGTGCTCTGAATCGAAATGGCTCAGACACAAGCTCAGACACATATTGTATAATCACATTGGTTGGCAGGAGCCGAACAATGTAAAAAAATGTACTCTAAAGCCAAAAATTTCTTATCTACAAGAGAAATAATAGGGTATACCCTTCCGAGGATACATCGGGGTAAATCCTATTACGTTGATTTCTTCGCTTACGATCCGACTACAGACAGACTTAAACGTAAGCGCTACATGCTCGACCGCTACCACAACAGGGCGGAGAGAGAAAAAATTGCAGCCGTGCTTGTCTACAATCTCACACACAAACTTTTATCCGGGTGGAATCCTTTTGTCAACACCACGAACACACGGCAGTACACAGAACTTGGCGTAGTGTTCGACAGATACAGCACCTATATTGAAGCAGCGGAGAAGAAGGGGATACTCAAGCCGAAGACCGCTACCGACTATCGAAGCAGGCTCAAGCAATTGTCTGTTTTCACCGAAGAAGTAGGGGCGAAAATAAAATATGCCTATCAGCTAAATACAGCCTTCGCAGTAGATTTTCTTGACTACCTCATCCTCGACAAGGACCTCTCTGCAAAATCTCGCAACAACTATCGCACATGGCTGTCAGCATTCTGTACATGGTTAGCGGAGCGGAAGTATATCGACCGCAACCCCATCGAGAGCATACACATGCTGCGCGAAGACGAGAAGCTGCGCTCACCGCTTGAGGCAAAAGACCTGCGCAAGGTGAGGGAGTGGACACAACAGAACAACCCCTCATTTTACTTAGCGTGTATGATGGAGTACTACACCTTCATACGACCAGACGAGCTACGCTATATAAAGATAGGTGACATATCAATAAAGGAGCAAAGCGTGTATATATCGGAGAGTGTGGCCAAGAACCGCAAGGGGCAGGTCGTAGCGCTCAACGACACAGTGCTGAAGCTGATGATCGAGCAGCACGTCTTCGACTACCCATCGCAGGACTACCTATTCGGAGCCAACATGACACCCGGACCGCAGCAGATATATGTGAACCGGTTCCGGCAGGAATGGAATAAGATGCGGAAAGCGCTGAACTTTCCGGCATCTTATCAATTCTACTCGCTCAAGGACTCCGGAATCAGAGACCTCGCCAACGCCCAGGGCATCGTGGTAGCGAGAGACCAGGCGCGCCACTCTGACATATCAGTAACGAACAAGTATTTGAAGCGACCGAAAGTGGTGCACGAAGAGACGAAGCACTTCGTCGGAGACCTATAGTATAGCGTAGAAGTAACCAGTCTTCACGCGGTCGAGCCCCTCACCCGTCACCTCCACCTCTATCTTCTGGCATACAAATCTACGGTTGTTGAAGATGTAGATATTGGAAGGGTCGGGAATATCATCAGCAATGAACTTAATGGTGTAAAGGTTGTGCGCATCGATGTCAACCTTTATGCCATTATTTTTTTTCAAACCGCTAACCGAAAGATTTGTAGCTTCGAGCGACAATGAGAATCGCTCGCCAGCCCATTTACTGAATTCGCGGAAGTCAGTGTAAGCGATAGGGTAGAGCGACATGCTACCGCTTGCCGGGAACGCCGTAGTAATATTTTTATCAAGGTCGCGAACGGCGTTGTCGGAGAGCATCAGACGCATCGGTTCGTCAGCGGTCTCCTCGCTTGTATTGTCTTCTGTGCCCTGCATGGCATCTTGCACCGAAAGATAGTAGTCGCCGTCTTCATCTTCGCTCATACCGTCGAGCAGAGAATCACCCTCATTGGCGGTTGAAGGCATGACAACATAGCTGTTAGGCATCAAATCGCCGCTGACAGGCAAAGAAGCATCTATGCCAGCGCGTCGTTTGCGCTGATGCATGGCCACCGGTATCATCTTGATACCTATCGCATTGTCACTCTCAACGTCGCGCAGTATAGGATTGAACATACCGCACACAGTGCGCTGCTCAGTCATATCTTTATTCTCCGGGTTGCCGTCTTTTGGCAACAACGCCCAAATATAATAAGACAACCCTTGCTTGAATATGGTGCTGCGACGCTCACGAGTAGACATGGCCATAGCTGCAGAATTCATATTCTCTTCGCTGTCAAACTCCTTAATAGGGTATTGTTTTAGAACCGAGAGCGGAATGGACTCGCGCCAGTCTCTATTGGCAGAACCGTCTAACGAGTACTCAACGTTTGACGTGGCGAGATTCTCAAGCCCATCCTCGTCAAACTCTGTCGAGTATTCGCCCAGACACTCGTAAGCCACTGCATCGTTGCTTGTGAGCTCATTGGTAGAAATGATGCTCACCTCTTTTACCAAATCGTCGAACACGAATGTAGCATTGAACCGCTTGCGGAACTCCTCGATGAAGGTGTACACCGACCAATGAGGCAGCGCCTCGTTAATCTTGGCTGTGCGCCTTGCTGAAGCTATATAAATTCTTGTATAAGGAGCAGCGTCGAAGTCGTTGCGCACAATCTTGTAGCCCTCACTCTGCAGAACGCACTTAAGCACATATATGAGATTAGGCTGCACGGCGAGGTTCCACATCTGGACCATGTGGCCGTGCGGATAATGCACGCCATCAACCACGAGCTTGTTGACATTGACGTGGTTAATATAATTTGACACCTGGTCGTTAGTCTCGTCGTAGATGGGGTAGAACAGAGCCACGCCTGGTTGGCCGACACGGAAATCTGTAGAGAGGTCAACCATTATGAACTTCTTGTAGCGCTCAGCATCGACACGCGTCAAGCCAAAGCCCTGATATTTGGCTTTGTCGATGCCATGAGTAATGTAGACCTTAGGGAAAGGCACCTTGTCGATGAAATGATTCTCAAACTTCGAGTTATACTTGATGCGACTCTTGCCCCCGACAATCTGCATCTTGACAGTGTTGTCAGACACGCTTGTAATCGTGCCCTTGCCACTGATGAAGAGACGGTTGTCGGCGTAAAGCTTGCAGTCGTTGAACGACTTCGAGCGCTTATGCACGTCAAAGCGGTGGATGTTGGCGAACAGCACCTGATTGGCGTGTATCGACATCGGGAACGAGATGTCGTAGGTGTAAGACCCCGAGTCTTCGATGTATTGGTTGGCATAAGTCACCTTAATCTTGTCAGACGCAGAAGGATATGCGGTCTGGCCGTTGATAGTGCAATATATCATTGTTGAATGTTGAGTGTTGAATGTTGAGTGTTGAATTAGGTGCGGGCCTGCATCTTCTTGAAGTTATCGAGGTTCTTGGCCACACCGTGCGGACCATCGATGTAGACCTTAGCCTCGATGCCCTCGGCTATCTGAGCCGAGAGCGCACCGATAGTGTTGCGGGTATCATCGAGCGCAGCCTTAATCTCTGAGTTGTCAGTGTTGACCACAACCGAAGGAGCAGACACCACGGTAGCCCCACCTTGCCCTACAGAGCGCGAGATGTCGGCAGCGGTAAGCGACGACACAGTGTTGTTGCGCTGTGCCTCGTCGATAAGACGTAGAGCAGGCAGTATGCTTGGGTTGTTGACCGCATTGTGGTTAGCCACGAACTCACCCTCATGCACCACACCAGCCTCACGGCGATAGCGTGAACCGCCCGTGAAGCCACCCTCATAATAGCCGGCAGCCTGAGCCTGCTGTTGCTTTTTGATGGTGGCAATCTGGATAGCACCAGCAGCTGCAGCAATGCCGGCAGCTATCGGAGCGAGAACCATATTGGCAGGGTAGGGCACGCCTTGCATAGCAGAACTATAGGCTGCAATGGCAGAGATAGCAGTCTGTGCAATAGCTTGTGCAATCTGCATAGCAGCTTGCTTACGGGCATACTTAGACTTGATTTTAGCAACCTCCTTCTCCTTCTTCTCTTCGAGCTTCTTAGCCTTGGCGGTATTGTTGCCGGCAGCATTTATAAGCTTCTCATACTTCTTCTCGGTAACGCTCACCTCGTAGTCTGATTGCGCTGAATAGTATGAAGACATAGCGCTCATGAGCGGGGATATAGTATCCATAGCAGCCTGGAACTTGGCCACAAGACCGTTGCACATGTCTGCTGTAGCCTCGCCCATAGCAGCCATAGCCTCCTGATGCGAGATAAGCCCCTCCTGCTCCATAGCCTTTATGTTGTCGAGAGTAGACTTGTATATGTCAACATCAGAGGTGACGAAATCCATAATCTTTGAACCCTCAGGATGATCATCAGACCATGATGCTTTAGCCTTGTTGGAAGCCGTATTATAAGCAGACTTAGCGTTACGCTTGAACTTCTCACCCTTGGAGTCGTGCAGCTCTTGCTCAGACTCCTGCTCAGCATAGTGCAGTTTTATCTGCTTGAGCATATCCTGATACTCAGTCTCCTTCAGTAGGCCCTTCTCGTGCAGCAAGTCGAGACCCTTGAGAGTAATGCGCTCCTGCTCATTGATGTCTTTAGTGGCCCACTCCTCTTTGTATCGTGAGAGCAGGTCGGCATAATGCTGTTCGAGGTAAAGTTGGCGCTCGTTTTCGCGCTGCGTCAACTCCGCACGGGCATCGAGCCACTCCTGCGACCCCTCTTTGAGAGCAGCTATACGATCTGCGAGAGCAGACATGTCTATCTCGAAAAGACGTTCATTAAGCGCTTCCTCATCATGGTAGATCTTGGAGTTAGAGTCATTGTAGTCGCGATTAGCGGCTTCTATCTCACGCTGTCTATTAAGCTCGATGTCAGATATTAGAGCCTTAGAGTGGTCTTCTTCTCGCTTACGTCGCTCGTCGGCAATCTTCTCCTGCCATTGGCCGTATTCGGCGCCATACTTCTTGTAGACAGCCATCAATGACTCGTAGCCACGTGTTGTGATGTCGTGTTGGGCATCAAGAAACTCGGTATAGGTCTTCTCACCCTGCGAGTACGCCATGATGTTATTGGCTTGCTCTTGGTCGGTTTTATCCTTGGCAGCCTTAATCTCAGCCTGGTAAGCAGCTTTGGTAGCAGTCTTCATTTCACGCTCTTGTTTCTTTGCGGCAGCCTCTCTCTTCTTGGTCTCTTTGGAATCTACATAGCTACCCGCCTTGGAAGTGTTAGGATTCCAGTCGGGAGAGACGGTAGAAGAGTCAGAACCACCCTTAGCGAGAATGGCGTTATATTGCTTTGCCACACCGACATTTTTCTTGAGATACACATTGATATTCTTGATGCGAGCCTCCACTATGGCTGCACTCTGCTCAGACTCCTTGACTGCATCATTCCATTGGTCAAGTTCCTTGTGCTTGGCGATATTAGCCTGCGTAGCCACCCTCTGGCCAGTAGGCAACATAGTACCGAAACTTGTGTAAACCACCTGCTGCTGAGTGCCATTGTAATAATCAGAATGGCGGTCAATCTCAGCTTGCACTGCTTTAGCAGAGAGCTTGTGGCGAGAAATCTCTTGGTCGAGGTCAAACTTCTTGCCCTGCAGCTCCACCATTTTGTTATATAGAGCCTGTGCCATAGCAGCATTGTTAAGGTTGTCAACATATTGCTTGATAGCCTTATTGTTGGACTCCATCAACTTGGCCTCATTATTGAGGTTACGGTGATAACCAGGGACAATCTTCTCAAGTGCAACCATAGCACGCTTCTTCTCATCGTAGCTATATGCGTTAGAGTTGACGATATTGGTAAGTTGGGCGAGTCGGTTTTTTTCTTCAGCAACACTTTGACTGGCTTCTTTCTGAGCTTCGGTCATATCCTTGTGTGTAGCACGCATTTTCTGAACGGCAAGCTGATTCTCATAAGCTGCCTTATTGTGCTCTCGTATGGATTTAACGAGATAATAGATGCCAGCACCGAGAGCAAGAATGACCGTCAACAGAACCGCATAAGGATTAGAAATGGATGCTGCCCTCATCTCGTCCATGGCAACCTTTGCCTTCTTTACTTGGAACGTAAGAAGGTAGTATGCGGTCTTCAAAGACTTTAATATAGCCGCTTTTGCTGTCAGCAAAGCATTGGAAGTAGCAGTATACGCATAAAATATTTTCTCCCACGCCAAATTAATGCCCAACTGCACAGCTTGAGCTTTATAAACTAAAGTCACGGCTGCAATTGACAAGGAAAGTGTGGTTATAGTACCAATATGGGCCTTGGTGAAGACAATCAATTGGTAAAGGGTTTTTATCAGTAGACTCACACCACTTATAGTGTACTTGATCACAGGCTGTAGCTCTTTGCCAAGTTCGATGCTCAAATCCTTGAATTTCTTCTTGGCCATGTCAAGTTGAGCCTGGGCTGATGTCATCTGAGTATTGAACTCATCGATGACAGATGTACCTTTAGCATAGGCATCATTAGCAATATCTTGAGCGGTCTTAATATCTGCGAGCTTGTCAGCCATCACTGAGAAGACGCTGACACAACGTGAACCGTCCATGCCCATTTGGTCAAACATAGGGGCGAGAGAATCAAAGCCACCATGTTTTTTCATAGCACCGAAGAACTGAAGCAGCGCCTCGTTAGCATCAGTCTTGAGAAGCGTGGTGAACTCTTTGACACTCTTGCCTGCGAGCGCAGCGAATTTGGCCGGCTCCTGGAATATTTTGGCTATCAGATTTTGCATAGCCGTTGCAGCAGTCTCATCCTGCTGCATATTTTGATCGAGAACAGAAGCGAAGCCCATAATCTGCTGCTGCGTCAGACCTGCCTGTTTGCCGACGCCAGCAAGACGGGCGGTGAAGTCGACAAGATAGCCTGCAGAAGCACTACTGCTCTGAGCCAACTCATTAACGACAGAACCCGTAGCAAGCATTGCGCCACGCAAGCCTTTGGACTTGTCGTCACCGAACATCTGTGCCAACTTGCCTATATTTTTAACAGCATCGTCGCCAAGGTCGTCGCCAAGTGCTACATTAATCTTATCGGCGGCATCTACAAACTCGCCGACAGTCTCTTGAGTAGTAATGCCAAGACGACCAGCATCACCTGCGAGTTGATTGAGCTTTTCACGAGGAGTACGGGTATTCATCTGCTTAAAAGATTCATTTAGCTCTTCGACCTTATCCTTTGCCAGCCCCGTATACTTGATGACATCGACCATCTGCTCGTCCATCAGAGCATAGTTGGCCGAACACTGACGGATAGTATAAGAAAGACCAGTAACTGCGGCTATAGCCTGTGAGATTACGCCCCAGTTGACATTGAATACATCGACAGATCTGCGAAAAAGGCTTTTAGATGCAGACTGCTCTTTATTGATAGCCTCTATCTGTGTTTTGAGTTTCTTGGCATCTTTGGTAAGTTTCTTATACGCATCAGAACCTCTATCTGCATCCTGCAATTGTTCGTTTACGAGCTTTAGCGAAGTCTCAAGCTTTCTGAGCGACGAACCGCTGATATTGTTTAGCGTGGCATTGATAAGTTTGTTTTCATCATCCCATTTTTTTGTGCGCTGTTCAGCTTCGGCAATAGCACGATTGTACTGAGACATGGTTGCA
This sequence comes from uncultured Prevotella sp., assembly GCA_900550035.1. Lineage (GTDB taxonomy): Bacteria > Bacteroidota > Bacteroidia > Bacteroidales > Bacteroidaceae > Prevotella. The sequence continues at coordinate 17,989 of URQS01000036.1, forward strand.
TGACTGGAGCGTTTGAGTTCGTCGAGACGAGCAGTGCAATCAGCAATGTGTCGCTCAAGTTCCTCATATTCCTTGGGTGAAGTCACCGACTTCATCTGTCGTTTAAGAACGCGAGACACGCGTTCTATATCACCAACAGAAGCCGAGCCGAGGTCATTGAGAATCTCAATGGTCTCGCTAACATCTGTACGATAAGCCTTGACATTCGCCTCGGCAGACTTGATTTCTTTATTAATTCTATTAATATCCTTAACTGTCGAACCATTGTCACGAAGAGCTTCAGCTTTTTTCTTCTTGAGGTCTTCGACAGTCTTTTGTAGAGCCGCCAACTCATTTTTAGCTTGCTGCGTATTGAGCTTGACGACTGTTTCGAATTGTTGAGTTGTTGCCATAAAAAAAAATGCTACTAATGGTTGTGGAACCAAAAGTAGCACTTTTATTTTCTATTGGAAAAGACAAAACGATTTAGAATTTTATTTTCCTTAGCCTCTCGTTTTCTTTTTGTAATCTTTCTGTTTTACGTCTGATTTCTTGTATTTTTTGCTCATATCTAATTCTCATTTGCTCTTCAGACTCACGCCCACTAGAAGAGTCACTGCTAAAGCAATTAGCAATGAAAATTATTAAGACTATAACTAAATAGCATATAAAAAAGAATTCCATAATAGCAGACGATTTAATTATTACACCCCAAATATACAAAAATTATTTGACGTGACAAAGTCCATCGTCAACTTTATGGAAATTTATAGCGAACAAAGGCTCCGATGCCAAACCAGAGCAGTAGGAAAACCACTATAATAATGATGTTTACCCAAAAGTCATTAAGCCCACCCCGCAATGAAGTCTTGTACTTGAACGGCACCGGAACCTGCACTGAATCACACCGCAGCACAGTTTTGTATACCGTGTCAGTCCTGCAGCTTATGCGGTCACGCCATCGCCACTCTACACGTGTCTTGTACACCGTGTCGCCCATGGTGCGAGTCTCCACGTATACAGAGTCGTGTATGCGGAAGCTATCGATGCGCAGACGGGCTTTGTAGAGCGTGTCAGTCTTATTGACCACACGCTCTACAATCACCGGCTTGCACGTGGAGCACCCTGCAAGGCACATCAATGCAAGGATGCCGAAGAAGATACGGAAATATCTCATACGCAATATACATAGTTATTCACGCCCAACAGACAGATACTCTGTCAAGCCGGGAATGCGCTCGATGAACTTGAAGCGCAGAATGTAGTATAGGAACGACACGATAAGCCAGGGCGTAGTGTCACGCTTGAACATCTTTTTGAGGTTTTTGAGAATGTTGAGCGTGTAGAACCACAGCACCACATAAGTCACGAAGCTCACGCACTGCAGAGCACCCTCGGGCTGGTGCTTCAGATTGCCTATCGTGTAGATGGCACAGCACAGCACGAAGAAGATAGTAGCCTCTGCAATGCAGCGCAGCGCCTTCTTCAACTCGAAGTCTTCGCGGTTGGCTATCAGCCCTGACAGGTAGCCGAAGAAGAAGTTCAGGAAGAACACTATTATCAGCGAGAGCAGGTCGCCCTCGATAGGCTTGAGGAATGCCCAGACGGCAATTGTGATGCCCACGAGCATATGACGGATGTTATCTATCATAATACAAACTTTTAAGCATTAAACATTGAAAATATGAGCAAAGATACCGATAACGCATCGATTGTAAAAAACGCCGCACCCGACAATTCCTAACTCCTAACTCCTAATTCCTAACTCCTAATTCGTCATTCCGCCCAACGGGCGGCTTCCCATCGTCTTCTCGTCTTCAACCCCTCCAACGGCTTGCCACCTGCATATACCCACTTCAAGAACTCCGCCTGGATAGCAGCCACTGACTCCTTGCGCCGTATGCGCTTGAGGAGAGTAGAGCTACGAAAGGCGTTTATCCCGACGTTGAAACAGAAGTCGGCACACGCGTCAAACCTCCCTTGCGTCTTGCAAATCTCGGGTATGGCTGACAGAAACGACTCGATAGGAGCAAGGTCAGCTCTCAGCCACTCCTCAGCCTTCGCCTTGTCGCACACCGTGCGAGCCGTCACACTCTTGGTATGACCGTACCCACACGTCCACACACCGGCAGGGCATCGGTACGCCTTGGCCCGATACCCCTCCACCTGCTTCAGTTTATCAATCAAAATGTCACTTGCTTTCATATCATCCTTCCCTTTTACTTTTATTTACTTGTTTTTAGTCGTATAGTGAATAGATGGGGATAGCACAATTTAGATTAGATTTAAAATCGCTGCTTGGAGAGTTGTCATAAAATCTTAATCTATAAGCTTTGTCAGAATTTGCTTGCGTAGAAGTCCAGTAGTAATAACGTGCATCTAGTATAGAGCTGCTTTCTATGCCTATGTTACTCATCAATTTTTGTATTTCATAGTACATTTGTTTTAGTGCAACAACCTCGCCTGCTGACATAAGACGCCCCCTTCTGCCATTTCCGAATATATAGTTATGACATGCAGAGGCTGCGGTTTCAACAGATGCTGAGCCAACCACCTTCATAATGGCTGTCGTATTTGCTGCACCAGCAAAGTCCTGAACAGCTGTAGCTGCATCATTAGCAACTGTACATCCATCAACAAGCACATCCGGACCCCATGAGACATAATCTGTTTTATAGTTGGCTACCACAATAGCCACATTATCTGTAACGAGCAGTGTGCCGATGACATCCTTAATATCTGTACCCGAGTCTGTAAATTCTTTTGCTGTTTTATAGGTCCTATTATTTTTATCAATGATATATGTTCCAGTCTCCAAAGCCTTATACGTAAATGTCACCTCTCTGTTATACAGTACTGAAGGCACATATTTCAACACCTTTGGCTTCATATACATCTTTACAACAGCAGCCTCTATTGTCACTTCCTTATCGCACGGCACCTCAACCTTTATAGGAGTACCCTGCCAAGTCTGTGTGCTCACTGTTGTGTCACCACTCTTCACAGTAACTTTTGCCCCATTCAAGTTGGCGTCCGCCTCCGATTTGTCCGACACCAGCTTAATGACAACGGTTTCCTTCAAATCCTCCTTTGTCAGATACCCATTGTGTTTCGCATACTCGTCAATAGCAGTGCCCAGATTTTCTGTCTTTACATAATCAAGCAGCGTTCTCTGTTTTACAAATCGATCCCGAAATACTTTAAGTATATTACCAGACTTTACTATATCCGAAACTCCCATATTATCGGTACTATACACATTTGATTGCCGGACATCATTCACATAACCCTCCAGCGACTGATGCCCAGTTAGATATCCTTTGCCGTCAACCTCTGCCTTAGTGTAGTAATTGTCATGCGTATGATTTACAGCTGCATAGCTACCGTCATGGTTGTGGTCAGCAGCTGCATACTCGCTATGCGTGTGCGTAGTCAGAGCATAAGCGCTGTGCGAGTGCGATTTTACATCACCCGTCAGCACACCCTCCACGGCGCCTTTTGTCAGCGTATACTGCGACGACACCGACATGCCGCTGTCCTTGTACGCACCGCTCGCCTCGTCCCAAATCCACCACGATGCGTTTTTGATGATCGGCGATTTGCCGTTTTCGCCACGGTCGCCTTTAGCCCCTTGAGCACCCTGCGGCCCGGTTGCGCCCGTAGCGCCCCTGGCACCCGTCTCACCCTTCGCGCCCTGCGGGCCTTGCTTTCCTTGTGCGCCCGTAGCGCCCGTCTCGCCCTTGTCGCCCTTGACGAGGATGCCGGTCTTCTGGTAAGCCTTTGCCGCCTTGTCCCACTCATACACATAGTTGTCGCTGCCGATTTTCGTCGGATGGCTGGCGGTGTCGTTAGCGTTGTCTATCGCCGCCGACACCTCATTAATCCTCGCCACCTGCTGCGCCCACTCCTCGCGCGTGCCGCTGAAGCCGTTAGCCTTCGCCACGTCATAGGCATCAGTGCCTTTAAACTGTGCGCCGTCAGTGCGCATACATATACTCGTGCCGTCGCCCTGCTGGCGTATCAGCAGCAGCGTGTCACCATCTTTTACGCTCTCAGCCTTCTGAAGCTTCGTAACGTCTACAATTTCATAATCTGTCATATCTCAATGTTTTTTTATCTTATGTCTACTGCTGTATAGGCGGCGTCAATCCGCTATTTGCACTAATCTGCATTTCCTGCCAACTGAATATTTTAAGTCTTGTTATGACCGGCTTCAAGTATGCAGTCAGCTTTCTCTGCTCCATCCAACCGCTAAAGTAGCAGCATGGCATCATCATTACCTCCGTACCCTCAAGCAGCAAGATATTACCTTGCATATTATCCTTGATTTTAGCATCAGCAGGTATATACGGCCCGGTAGCAACATTTGTAAGTTTGCCATTCTCAGCAAGAGGCCACTCCTTTGTAAAATAGACACCATCTGCAGCTTTTGTCAAATCCAAATTATTACCAAAACCTCTACGTGAGTCATCATCCGAAACAATTGCGCCATCGACACGTGGAGCACTGTACAGATACAGATGCGTCAATTGTGTAAAGCCCAAATTCTTTGACACCAACGTACCGGGTTGAGCATATTTACCGAACAGCAATCTATCATTTGCTTCCGAGCTCGCGACATTAAAATCAAGACTATATGAGCCTTTACTACTTGTATACGTCTTTTTCTTAATATACGGTGCTGCCAAATTAGCTCCCCTCACATCTATCCACTCTGAGAATATCATCGATGCCTTCTGTGTCTCAATTTTAGCCAGACCCGCAGGACCTAAGTCATACAGCATATTGCCGGCATTGTCAAAATATTGCATCACAGCATATCCGTCGCTATTTACACCGAACTTGATGTTAGGCACACCGGCACGACCGAGCACCGCAATCATGCCGCCCTCGATTTTCACAGCCGCTTCTGCGCCCTCCGTTTCAAGCCGTTGCGCCTTTACCAGCGAGGCGTTCAATCCGTTCTCGTCAAACACAGCCACTTCCTGCCCCGAACGGGTGCGGAACCTGGTATTATCCGCCGTCATCGTAATCTGCTTGCTGTCAATGTCGATGCCTGCTTCAAGCAGCTTCCCCGCCACACTCTTGTCCTCAATGTAGCCCGTCTTCGTAGCACGATACTCAGTCACCGTAGCCCCATACTCCAGCTTAGGCTGAGAGACATATAGGTCAGTGCCTTTCTGGCAGCGTATCATCACGTATTTAGGCTTGTCGTCAGCGCAAATACGCCAGTGCACCCAGTATTTACGCCAAGCATAATCCTCGTCAATAGATATAGGTGCGTGTCCGTCAATAGTAGTAATGGTGTTATAACTCATACCATTCTCTTTTTCCACAAAAACAGCAGCTGTGGCTTGGCTGCCATACATGAAGCACGCGAAACTGCCGCCCTTGTTGCCCTTAGCCCAAAAGCTGAACATATAGTCTTGACCTTTTACCAGCACGTCAGACTTATCAAAGTTCCATTGTATAAGGTCAATATACGCCGAAGCATTAATCAAATTGGCCTGCCTTGTCGGGAAACCCTTATATGAACTATCATCAGTACGTAGAGTTCCTTGCGCTACACCCAAATTACCACCAACCTGTAGCGTATCTGTATTATCCAGCAGATTGCCCCCGATATACTCAGCATCCTCCTCCGACAGCGACCAGCCCACATATTCGTCGCCCTCGACCAACATAGGCTGGCACAGGTAAAATGCGCCATCTTTATCAAGAATTGTAAGAATGTCTACCTGTATGTATTCATAAGGAGCATCAGGTTGCACTGTTATAACTCCTTCAAGAATCACCCATTGGGTTTCCACCGTTTTCTGCGCCACAAAGCCACTGCCATTAGGCCCTTTATATCCTTCTGCCGAATCGACACTTGTAGCATTCTTTGTCCAAACCGCCTCTAATGACACAGTAATAGGTGTCGTCGATTTTGCCATCACTGAGAAATGGTATTTCTTACCCTTCTCGACTTTGACATTACGACCTCCCGTATACGGATTATAATACCATTTAAGACCTGTGAAACCTCTTTTTGAACAGCAAATCGAATTAACTCCGTTATATTGTTCAAGTATAGAAATAAAGGAATCACCAACGAGAAACACTCCTTCACCCTGCCGTCTCAGCGCACTCCCCACCAGCAGGTTCTTCCTGCCCACAGCCGTCTGCGACACCTTCAGCGCAATATTACGTGCCGTCTGCTCAATCTTCGAGTCATACTGCGTCAGCTCCTTACGCATGCCCTTGACACTGTTGCTAATCTCCGAATACTTCGACGACAGACTCTCCGACGTGATAGTCAGCTCGCTCCACACCGCCGACACATTCACATTCACCGTCAGCGTAGCGTAATAATAACTATTGTTAGTAGAGCAATGAATCCTCACCGTAGCCGTAGCCGTAGTGCGTGGAATATACCGCTTGGTGCTGCCCACCATATATTCGTCGCGCGTTATAGAGTCAATCACAATGCGCATTCTCGACGTGCCCCCATCAGCGATATGCGCCGCACAGCCCATCTTGTCAACAACCTCGTAGCGGTCACACTCGCTGACTATAGACACACCCTCACGCTCAATCCTCACATCAGCCTTCACCTTCTCGTCCGAGCAGTCAACACGAGGGTTGCCGCTACCGTCCTTCACCGTGTCCACCGTCAGCACCGACGGATTAATCACCACCACGGCAGCATCCTTGCCGTCCCAACCGTCAGCACCATCAGCCCCCGGTTTGCCGTCAGTGCCCGGCTTGCCGTCAGCACCCTGCTCGCCGTCACTCGTCACCGCAATGTCACACACAGCCAGCAGCTGCCCCGTCTTCAGCATATAAGCCTTAATCTTCAGCGCCTTCACGTAGTACAGACCCCTCGTGTGCACATCCGTCAAGCCCGTTGTCTCTACACCGCCGTCCTGCCACACCACGTCAGCCATATATTTCACGTCGCTGCTGCTCAGCAGCTCTGTCGTATTGCCCACACGCTTCACCGTCTCAGCCCCGATCACCTCCGGAGTCGTCGACCGTGTAGCCGTATGCCTCACAAGGCACTGGCAGCTCGGCACAACAGTGTACATCACCACATAAGGCTCAATGATGTTGTCCACGCTGTCCGTGAACAGCTTGAACCTCCGCGCATTCAGCAGCACACGCCCAGGCGATATCACACACGTCACCTCCTTCCACTGGTACGGATTCCTGACCGGCTCCCCCGCGCTGTCCTTAGCGCCAGTCTCCCACAGCGCGCCAATCTGGTGATACATCGTGATTGCAGGAGCCGAGTCCGTAGCATTGTCCTCAGTCGATGTCGACAGCTTGATTACATTGCCGTGGCTCTTCCACCTTATCTGGTCGCCCACCTGCACAATCACATCCCCCGCAGCAGGAGCATCCGGCTCGCCGCCGTTCACAGCCTCATAACCGTAGAACCACCTCTGCGCAATCACGTTGCCCCCGTCGTCAGTAGTCCTGCCCTCCGCCTTGGCAAACAGCTCAGCCATCGACACCAGCTCGCCGTCATACACCGTAGCCACAGCCACACCGCCCCAGCGCAGCACCCTGCCCGTCTCGTCAGCCAGCACCCTCACGCCGCGGCTCGGAAGCATCGCCTCGCCACCCGCAAAATCCCTCACGTTCGACAGTATCACATAGTCATACAGCTTGCCGTCTTCCAGCGTCTCCTGACCCACACCAATCACCATGCGCCAGTAGTATCTGTTCTGCAGACCGTCGCCCACACCCGCCTTCACGTTGAACGTCTGGCACAGAGCCATCATGCCCACATGCCACCAGTTCGCAGTCCTCGTCGTGCCGTCGTCAGCCAGAGCATAACACTTATACGCCACAACCCTCTTGCCCGCAGCATCAAACACATAAGTCACCTTTGCAATCGTCGAGCCGGCGTTCGAGAAGATGGTCGTGCCCCCCGAGTACGACACCTTGCGCACCTCCGCACTCGCCGCAAAAAACTTAGCGCGCGCCACGAGATAATCCACGTACATGTGACTCTTGCCGTCATCGCCCATGTACAGGTCGAAGCCCTGAGCGCCAACCATAACGCGGTCGGCAGGCGTAGACTTAGCGTCATGCACACGGTCCACCACAACGTCGCTCAGCACAGCCCCGCCCTTAGCGTCAAGCCCCATCTCGCCCTCGCCCAGCTTCAGCCCCTCCATAAAGCGTATCATCTTCTGTGCCGTATCCGCCTTGTCTTTGCGCAGAAAGTTGCCACCGACATTCTCCACACGCCCCAGCAGCGACAGCATAGCATTGCCTATGCGCTGAGCCGTATTAGCATGAGTGCGGCGCTCGTCGCGGATGCCCTCAAGCTCTTTTTTTATAACATCATTATCTGTAGCCATATTTTTACATTTGCGAAACACTCCTGTCAATCGTATTCTGTCCGCCCCCGAAGAGCTGCCACAAGAACGACGACACCAGTCCCTGATAAGTCTGCCCGTAATAGGCAGCCTCGAATTCATTCAGGCGGTGTAAGGAGTACATATATTTTTTACTGAACCAGTCACGTTTCTGCCTGTGGTGAGGATTGGTCTTCCAGTCCTTCAGAAACTTCAAGTCGCCACCGTTGCCACGGTTGTAGCCATTGCCCACACCACGAGCCACGTATATGCCGTATTCTAAGAAACGGTGCTCAATAGTAGTCACCGGACCCGGATGCACCACGCCCTGCACCGAACGCGAGAGAGCACCCGTATCGTACACCGGCGGAGCAAACTGCAGCATCTTCTCCTGCCACATCTTCACCATAAAGTCGCTCCACCCCTGCAACCATTTGGAGTGCTCAGCCTCAGACATGTTATTTAACCCACTCCGCTCTGTCATAACTGATATCAATAGGTTGCTCGTTGCGTATCATGAAGTACAGCCCCGTCACGCCGTTGTACGAATATCGGGGCAACTCGTTAGAGTAGACGTTGTGAAGGTCGAGGAACGTCAGGCGCTCATCGCCCAGTTCGTCGCGATCGTGAAGCAGTCGGGAGTGGAACTGCCGGAACAGAGTGCGGCACATATTGAGTTTAGCTTCACGGTCTGTCATGTCATCAGCACGATAGCCGGCGAGTATGAACACCGTGTACACGTCACGACGGAAGAAGCCGACACCATTACTGAAGGTCTGCTGCGAGGTCGTGTCGTCAACCATGATGAAGTTACGATGCTTCTTGAAGCCCTGCATAACGCCATCGATGGAGTCAGGGCCGGAGCAGAGGCACGGATAGAAGCCTTGCTCAGAAGCGAGGCGGTTGTCAGCAGCCAGCTGAGTGAAGTATTCGAGAGCAGGAAAGAGGTCTTTCATAATGTGTAATGTTGAATGTTGAGTGTTAAGTGTTGGGGTACTTGCGTCGGAACTCTTCTGCCTGCTTGGCCTTAGCGTCGAGTTCGGTCAGGGCACGCCAGCAGTCTACAGCCTTCACAGCAGCCTCCTTTGTCACGTCGCCGTCTGTCAGAGCACGTAGCTGTACGTTGATGCTCTCTATAACCGAGAGGTCAGAAATATCATCGTCGCCTTTTGACTTGCGGAACAGGTTAGGGAAAGCATGCGACATGACATATTTAATATGACCGAACCACGCCAGCACACCCACACGCTCCGCAGCAGTCAGCGTCAGCTCCGCAGGGCGTGAGCCGTCGGCCCTACGGTAGAGAAACGAGGCGAGAATGTCTATCTGGTCATCGTCACGGTTCATCAAGAACCGCTGATACCTCTGCTCCATGCACAGATACTCGTGGAAGCTAATTATGCGCCCCGTCTCAGCATCCTCTTGAAGCAGAGCGTTGACAGCCTTAAGACCCTGCACAACCTCCAACCGATTGTCCATCGTCTCCAAGCTGTCAACAAACTCCAGCTGCCCTAAGAATGAATGTATCTGCCACGGCTTCAGATAAAACACCCTGCCATCCTTCGAGCACTTCCAACCCCAGCGGTTTTTCTCGATTAAATATACACCCGCAAATCTGATAAACATGTAGGTTTTTACAACCACCGGGTCGGCGAAGGTCGCCAGAAGAAACAGCACGTACCGCAGCTGCTCTTGGCTCAGCTCACGCCACGAAGTAGGACAGCTTAATTCCATAATGTTGAATGTTGAGTGTTGAATGTTGAATGTTTAGCCGTTAAAGAGGAAAGCCGTCGACTCCTTCTTGTTGCCGAACGGCTCCACGTGCGCAGCCTTGTACGCATCGCTCCCGTGATACAGCCGGTACACCTCGCCGTTGCCCTCTAGCTCACGCTCCATACGGCGCCACAGAGCCGTGCCCCGCACGTCCTCGCTGCTCGCAGCGGCACGGTCCGTCAAGTCGCACGTCAGCTGCAGCGCAGTCGTATAAGCCGTCAGACGGTCGTGGTCGTCACGGCGGTAAGCGTCCAGCAAGTCGTCTGTCTGCTCGTCGCCGAAGCGCACACGCAGCAGCTCGTCTGTGCGCTGGATAATAGGCTGCATGTTCTGCCAGTCTTTATACGAGTAAGCCCCCGAGCTCGCCGACGCAAAGAAGAAGTAATGATCGGTATAAACATAGCGTATCGCACGCACAGCCTTAGCCGTGCAGCCCCACTCTGGCGAGCGCAGCAGATGCACCGTCATGGCTCGTGCTCGGCACAGAGCCGTGCGCAGCTGTGCCTCAAGCGCATCGACACGCTGCTTGCTCGCAGGCGACACCGTGTCGTTGCTCACTATGCCGAAGCCCGTAGGCGTAAGCACTAGGTCAAGCTGGCGCAGCACCTGGAGAAAGCCGTCTATGCACACCATCATCTTAAAGTAACGCTTTAAGGCAGTGCTCTCCTCAGCAGCCATAACCTGCTGAATGCCAACATCGCCAAGCAATGTGATGCAGTAATTGTCGAGAGCCGTATCGATAGCAGGCTTCACCGACTCGAACACCTCGTCATGAGCGCTCATGCCCACCGGCAGCGACCACTCAAAGTCTTGTTTGTCAATCACTATGTCCATAGAGTTAAGTGTTAAGTGTTAAGTGTTAAGTGTTAAGTGTTAAGTGTTAAGTGTTGGCGTTGGCATCGCCCGACACCTTTTTGGCATCCTTATTCTCGTCGAGCGTAGTCAGCATCAGCATCGGCACGTCTACCGTAGCCCGCTCATTCCACTCGTTGTAGTGTAGAATCACGTGGTATGGCTTGCACATCACGTCGTGCCAAGGCTTCTCCAGAGCCTGCTTCAGCGTGAAGAGCTCGCGCTTGTCGCTGCCCGAGTTGTTCATCTGGCTCTTGCCAGGAGTAGCCCCCACAAGGTTAGGATGCACCCCATGGGCGAAGCACAGAGCGTTTGAAGCCTCGCTCATGTCGTCGCTCCAGTTGCCGCCCTCCTTCTTGCCAGCATCGTTCAGGGGCACTATGCGCACCATGCGGTTCTCCTTGCCGTTAGGGTCTACGTAGTAGCCCGATATCATCGCCTTGCCGGCATTCTCTATGCCCGTCACGAAGTCTATGATGTTCTGCTTCTCCTGCTCCTTGCGCTCACGGCGCTTGCGCTCGTCGCTTATGCACTCGTTGTCACACACATTATCCCAGTAGTCGTCGTGCACCTCTATCTGAACCCTTGGGGCCGACGTGTTCTTTATCATGTAGCGCTTGCCTATACCTATCAGCCGGTATATGTCAAACCACGCATCCCTGAATATCGACGAGTAGTAGGGCAGGGGGTACACCTGGCAGCCTGGTGTCGCCATACGGCTCACGATAGCAAACTTGCGCTGCTTCGTCGCCTTCAGCTTCAGCCCCGTAGCAGGGTCAGGCTCCAGCCCCATGCGCACACGCAGGTCGCCCAGCGGGTCCCAGTAGTCAAGCAGCTCTATACACTCTATGTTCTGCTCGTTGAAGAAGCCCAGCCGCCAGTCGCCGTAGAACACATGCTCGGCATTGCCCGACTGCGTGCTCCCACCATACTCAAAGCGGCAGTACGCAGCATCCTTGTTGCGCACCTTCACGATCCTGGTGCCGTCGCGCGAGAGGATTATCACAGTCACCGAGAACGAGTAGAACTTCATGTCCGTAGCCTGCTCCAGAAACACCTCCTGCAGCGAGTTGCGCAGGCAGAAGTCCAGTATCTCCTTGTCCGTAATGTCGAGCTTCGTCTTGCGGTCTACGAAGCGCAGCCCCTGCCCGTAGCACGAAGTTACGTTAAACTGCTGGCACTGGGCAGTCACCATATTGCTCATAATCTCTTTGCGCACACGGTAGGGCAGCTGGTCGTCGCAGCCCCATTGCACATATTTGTACGCACGGTCACCCACCTTTATGTCACGGATGCCCTGCATTCCCGGCACATCCTCGTCGTCGAACACCTCGCACGAGTCGCCGCCATACTCCGAGTTCACCGAAGCCACAGCCCTCGAAGCCCCGAAGCCCGAAGGCACTATATGGTAGCGGCGGAAGCCATCTGCATCAGGCCCGGCCGAAGTCGCCTGCAGAGTAGTATTGGTTTTTGTCATAAGAACACACGTTTATTGTTAATGAAGAATATGAATATCTGGGGCAGCGTGCGCAGCTCACGGTTCTTAGGGTTGCGCAGACGGATGTAGCCGCCACGCCAGTTCACGTGATGCACCAGCCACCCCTTATAGTGCAGCACCTTGCCCGTGCCTCCCTCCCAAGCCCTCACGTCTACGAGCGTGCGGTGTTGGTAAGCCTGGTCAAGCAGGCGTAGCATGTCGCTGAAATGAATTGCCATCAGTTGAAAGTATTGTCGAAAGTATTGTCGAAGATACGGCCCGACCGCAGCACGTCAACGACGTTGTGGTTGCGCTGGGCATACTGGTACGTGAAGGTGAAGCGGGGCAGCTCGTCGTCGTCGTTGCTGTATTCCGATTTCGAGTCTGTTATGGTCACCTCCTTGCCCACGTTGGCATGCCCGTCCTTGAAGTTCACCACGTGCACCTCCTGCGAGCGCAGCAGCTCGTCGGCCCAGTTCGCCATCGCAAACGTCATGATGCCCGTGTCAGCCTTGAACTGTCGGGTCTCCACGATGTTGTAGTTGCGGTTGTAGCGGCCTATGTAGCCGCTGTCACGCTTATAGCTTGGTGCTACGGTGTGAGTGCCCGTGCAGTAGAGCAGCTCCTCCACGCCAAACGAGTTAACGAATACCAGAACCGGGGCACAGTCGGGCTCGTCAAAGTCGATTGTGAACCGGAAGCTGCGCGCCCCAGCCTGGACATCATAACATACCAGAACCTTGCCGTCAGCCACAAACTTATTGGCCGATACGTCTATAGTTGTATACTTGTCATTGCCTGCCACCACATCAGCATCAAACGCCTTCGTCGACCCGTCGTCATATTCAGCCGTCACCTTAGCCGCCTCCGTGCCGATGAAGTGCAGGTATTCCAGGCGGTTCAGTGCCGTCACCTTCTCGCCCTCAAGCAGCGTGAGGAAGCGCTTGGCCATGAAGTCGGCGGCACTCATGCCTATGTCGGCAGCGCTATATATTATGTCGGCGCTTATCGTCTTCGTGTCAGCAGCGTCCGAGCTGTCGGTCTGCTCCACTATCTTTATGCCAAGCGCTATCTTAAGGCTCTGGCGGGCGTAAGGCCCAAGCAGGCAGTCGAGTTCGCAGAGCTGTATCTTACCCCCTACGGGATACAGACGCTCGTTGTATATCTCCACGCCGTCTACTGTCATCACCACGGCAGCACGATACCCACCGATGCCGAACTCCACGTCGGGGATGTTGGCAGAAAAGCACGTAGCCGGTATTGATTGAGTGATTGTTATCATCGCTATTCTTTTTTTTTATCTGTCACAAAGATAGCTAACTAAGCCCGAACCTAAGAATACAAAAAAAGCGACGTACCCTATTCTCATAGAACACGCCGCCAGACAATGTAAAAAAATGTACTATATGATATTACAATAAATATCTCCAGTCGCGCCATATCTCCCAACGCAGCGAGCCGTCGGCCGCAGTCTTCAGATGATAGCCGTTGGTCTTCAGATAGTATACTATATCCTGCTTGGGAACGGGCAGGATGTCGGCAAGATCGTCGGCAATGTCTGTCGTCGTCTTGTATTCTGGGGTCAGTGGCTCGCCCAGCTCGCTCTTGCCGGGCAGCGGCGAGCGCGAGGCGAAATAAGAGTTTAGCACCTCGGTGATGAAAGCGTTCTGCTTGTCTACCTTCTCTGCTTCAGATTCTTCTATCATAATGCCTCCAATACGTTTTCGAGTTGTTTACTAAGTTCATTAAGATTGCGCATCAAGTCAAGCACATCCCTCATTTCTGTAGGGTCGACCATTTCGGCTGTCTCTGCCAGCAGATGGCTCATGGTGTCGTGCAATAGCTGAATCTTGATTTCGAGGTTGTCCCTGTCGGTAAGTACTCCTATAGGGTTAATGTTGTTGTCGCTCATCCCTCACCTCCTTTCTCTTCCAAAGTGTTGTTATAATAATCTGCCCACATAATGCGGTCGGAACTGAGTGGCGATGCAAAGAGATAAGGCTCACCCTCCTCAGTCTTGTATAATAAGCCCTGGATTGGCATAAACTTGACGACGCAGGCCCTAATGAAAACATCCTTAGACTCAACTATCTCACCGATGTCGAGATTGTTGACACGCCTCAGTCTGCCCAATAGGTCTGTGCCCAACTCGCTATAAAGGGTTGACATACGACGGCCCTTGCGCGGACACACCTTGTCGATGCGTTCCAGTGCCTTCATGACATTACGCTTGAGCAGCTCGAAGTCGTCGGTGCGAAACACCAAACCGTGTAGAGCGCCGTACAGAACCTCGCACACTTGTCTCTGAAAACGGTTTTCGGGTGCCGGTGTTGCATTTACCAACACGATGGACATCTCGTCGAAGTGTCGCTCTGTGTAGCCCACTGTCTCCTTATGCTGAGTATTCATCGCTCACCTCCTTTCTCCTCTGGATGCTCCACGTTGAGCTTATACACGTTGTAACCCGCCAGGGCTACACACAGAGCCGTGACGAGCAGGCTCACGCCACTCAGCGCAGCCCCCACCGTCATGAGGCCGAAAGCCCCGTACACACGAAGCCCCTCAAGCCGAGTCACCTCCATTCCGAACATATTTGTCATTACTTTACTCTTTGCGTTGAGCCAAGCCTCGATCGAAGCCTTGCCGATGCCCAACGGGCGCAACTGAGCCGTGCGCTGGATTGATGCAGTTGTTTGCATAATTTTGTAGTTGTAGCCTTATGCCCGATTCCGTCGGGTGCGGTCTGACGTAGGGGTACGAAAAAAGCGGCTCGCACTTCCTCGTCTGCTACAACTACAATGCTTTCCGCCACAAAGGGCAATAAAAACACGTGGAAGGCGAACCGCCGTATTCTGTCTGTCAGCATCTCCACACTATGCGGAGTGCTCCGCATGAACAAAGGGCGATTCCGGCTCAGTGGAAAAATACTGGGGAGTTTTTTTAGTTTCATAGTATTTTGTATCTT
>URQS01000037.1 GCA_900550035.1 uncultured Prevotella sp.
CACGTGCTCTGGCCAACTGAGCTAAAGAGGCGGGTGGGCAAGCTACTTACATCGCACCGCTACAACCAACTACCTTTGCTACGTTCCCGTCCTGGAGGATTCGAAGGGAGCTGGCCGTGTAAGACTTACCCGTCTTTTCAAAAGCGAGTGCAAAGGTAAAGTTTTTTTTTGACAATGCAAATTATCGAGCAACAAAGTTTATGTATTTAACATTTCTTTTGAACTTCATTATGTCAAAAAATGCTTATATGACAGGTATTTGGAAAAAAAGTAGTAAGTTTGCAGCAGTTTTATAAAACCCATACATTATTTAATGATAAAGATAGAAGAATTCATGCAGCTCAAGGCTTTCGCCCGAGTAGATGCACTTATGCTCACAGCCCTATGGACAGTAAGTTTCGTATGCGTCACAATGATAGGGGCAGGAGTCGTGGGCAACCTCCTTGCAATGGCTACACCTTTCTTTATAGGATGGCGCACTTGCCTATTCCGCAACAACGTTTTGAGCGGACACATATCAATGAGGCGTGCCTATGCATACAGTCTGTACAACTTCATTTACGCATCGCTGGCGTTTGCACTGGTGCAGTTCCTGTACTTCAGATTTATGGACAATGGCGGCTTTGCCGGCGTACTGACCGACACGATGAAGACAATGGCACCGGTGTACGAGCAGAACGGAATCAGCCGCGCCGAACTGAAGCAGAACATCGACATGCTGGCACAGCTCACTCCAATACAATGGTCGTTCGTGTTCATGCTACAGAACTTCTTCCTCGGAGCACTGGCAAGTCTGCCTATAGCTATTGTGTGCCGCAGAAAATAATAGAAACTATACATAATAAAATCGAACAAACAAACAACAGACTATGGATATAACAGTCGTAATTCCACTATACAATGAGGACGAATCGCTCCCCGAACTGTACGCATGGATCGAACGCGTGATGAACAGCAACAATTTCACCTACGAGGTGATATTCGTCAACGACGGTTCGACCGACCACTCATGGGACGTAATCGAGCAACTGAGCCGCGACCACGAGGAGGTGAAGGGCATCAAGTTCCGCCGCAACTACGGCAAGAGCCCGGCTCTGTACTGCGGATTCAAGGCAGCCCAGGGCGACGTGGTGATAACCATGGACGCTGACCTGCAGGACTCGCCCGACGAGATTCCGGGACTGTACCATATGATTATGGACGACGGCTACGACCTCGTGTCGGGATATAAGCAAAACCGTAAGCAGGGCGACCCACTGTCGAAGACCATTCCGACAAAGCTATTCAACGCCACAGCACGCAAGGTGAGCGGCATACACAATCTGCACGACTTCAACTGCGGACTGAAGGCTTACCGAAAAGAGGTGGTGAAGAACATTGAGGTGTACGGCGAGATGCACCGCTACATACCCTATCTTGCCAAGAATGCCGGATTCGACAAGATTGGCGAGAAACCCGTACACCATCAGGCACGCAAGTTCGGCAAGTCGAAGTTTATGGGATGGAACCGTTTCTTCAACGGCTATCTCGACCTCATCACACTGTGGTTTCTCTCAAGTTTCGGACGCAAGCCTATGCACGTGTTCGGATTCTTGGGCACGCTGATGTTCTTCATCGGATTTCTGGCAGTGGTAGCCCTGGGCGCAGACAAACTGTGGTGTCTCTCCAACGGCATTCCACAGCGACTCATCACCGACTCGCCCTACTTCTTCATAGCCCTTACGATGATGATGATAGGCACACAGATGTTTCTGGCGGGATTCATCGGCGACCTCGTGAGCCGCTCGTCGCAAAACCGCAACGACTATCAGATAGAGAAGACGCTGAAATGCGAGGAATAACCGCCAACCTATGGCGATAGAAACAAAAAAAGACAATGCGAAACAAGATAACAAAAACAATCGCCGCCATGGCTGTGGCAATGTCGGCGGCATGCTCGTCGATCGACTGTCCGCTGAACAACCGCACATATATGTCGATGAAGCTGACGGGCAACGAGGCGGTGCTTGAGGACACGCTGACCATAGCCATACAGCGCTCGGCAGACAACCCCGAAGAGGACACGGTGCTCATCAACCGACAGACGGGACTGGACAGCCTGTCGGTGCCTATGAGCTATGCACGCACCGAAGACGTGTACTACCTGACTCTCGTACAGAAGGACACACGCAAGAAAACGGTGGACACGATAAGGGTGACGAAGCAGAACGAGCAGCACTTCGAATCGATAGACTGCGCCCCGGCAGTGTTCCACACCATCGAAGGCGTAAGATTCACACAGCATGCCATCGAAGACATCAAGATAAACAACAATAAGGTTACATACAATGACCCAAAGGCGCATCTACTCATTTATATCAAGAACAGCAATAATTAGTATGCTGCTCTTGCTCGCCACTACGGCAACTGCCAAGAAGAAGCAAGCAGCGAAAGGTAAGGCCAACACGACCGTCAAGGCCGACTCAATACCATTTCTGCGAGGCGTTGCCGTGTCGGCAGACATGATCGGACTGGCAGAAATGGCACTGGGCAGTCACGGACATTATGAAGCACAGCTGCGTGTCAATCTGAAGGACAAGTACTTCCCCGTAGTGGAAATAGGCTACGGCACTGCCGATGCCGACGAAATTACCACCGGACTGAAATACAAGACTTCAGCCCCGTATGCACGTGTGGGTATGGACTTCAACATAGCACGCAACAAGCACGACGACTACCGCATATATGTAGGCGCACGCTACGCCATGACCGACTATAAGTTTGACGTAAGCTCGGACGTGATAAAAGACCCAGTATGGGGCGACGAAGTGGAATACGGAGGCAAGGACATCAAGGCCAACTGCCACTGGCTGGAAGCGGTGTTCGGTGTAGACGCCAAGATATGGGGACCGCTAAGACTGGGATGGTCGGCACGATGGCGCAAGCGCATAGCCCACGACAACGGCACTATGGGCAACACATGGTATGTGCCGGGATTCGGCAAGCAAGCCGCCTCAAAACTGGCGGGCACGTTCAACGTAACATTTGAATTTTAAGCACTAAAAAGCACAGCTTATGAGCAAGAAGAAAATAGGATGGCGGATTGTGTTTCTGCTGTTTCTGATCATTGCAACAATAAACATCGTTCTGCAGCAGCGCAACACACCCTATCAGCACGACGAAGGACAGATATTCGGCACTTACTACCACATAACCTACCAGAACGACACATCGCTCAACGACGACATTCTGGCAGAGCTGAAGAAGGTGGACAATGCGCTGTCTATGTTCAACAAGAACTCTATCATAGCCCGCATCAACCGCGGCGAGAATGCCGAAACAAACAATATGTTCAACCGTGTGTTCAAGCTGGCTGAGGAGGTATCTGCCAATACCGATGGAGCCTTCGACATAACCGTAGCACCGCTTGTCAATGCATGGGGATTCGGATTCAAGACGGGCAACCCTCCTACCCGACACGCCATCGACTCGCTGCGCGCCGCTGTGGGATACAAGACTGTTATGCTGCGCGACAACCACATATTCAAGCAGAACCCGAAGACCATGCTCGACTTCAGCGCTATCGCCAAAGGCTACGGTTGCGACGTGGTGGCATATATGCTGGAGCGCCGTGGTATCGAGAACTATATGATTGAGATTGGCGGCGAGGTGGTGACACACGGCATCAGCGAGAAACGACTGCCGTGGAAAATCGGCGTGACCAAACCTACCGACGACTCGACGGCTGTAGACAAAGAGCTGCAGACGGTGCTGAACGTCAAGGACATGGCAATGGCTACAAGCGGCAACTACCGCAACTTCTACTATCGTGGCGGCAAGAAGTATGCCCACACCATCGACCCTGCTACGGGCTATCCCGTACAGCACAACATTCTGTCGGCTACAGTGCTTGCCAAGCGATGCGCCGAAGCCGACGCCTACGCTACAGCATTCATGGTGATGGGACTCGACAAGGCTAAGAAAGTGCTCGACAAGCATCCCGAACTCATGGCATACCTGATATACAGCGACAACAAGGGACAGCTGCAGGTATGGTACTCGCCATCAATGAAGGGCAAGATTCTGAAATAAAAACTTACTTGAGTATCAAAAGCTTAACATACTGGCTATGAAGCTATACGACAGTCTGCAAGGCTCACCCCTCTTTCAAGGTCTCACCAGCGACAATCTGCTGCAAATCATCGGACAGACGAAGTTCACCTTCCGCAAGATTGCCGCTGGCGACACTATCAAGAACGAAGGCGAACAGTGCAACCGCCTTGCGCTTATCACCTGCGGACAAGCCAAGTCGGTAACTCACGCCGACGACCGCGGATACTCGTTTGAGGAGTGCGTGGCTGCTCCTTATATGCTTCAGCCCGAATGCGTGTTCGGACTGCACACACACTACACACGCACATTCATAGCCACCAAAACGTGCGACACCGTGGAGATTGACAAGAACGACCTGATGCGCATATCCGACGAATTCATCATCTTCCGCATGAATCTCATCAACTTTATCTCGGCACTGTCGCAGAAGACCGAACGCAAACTATGGCACCCTATACCAGCCGACACACGCGGCAGAATAGTGTACTTCATCAAACAGCACTGCTCATCGCCCACCGGACCTAAAACCATGCGTATCAAGATGACACGACTGGCGCAAGAGACAGGTATGGGCAGACGTGCCGTGTCGGAAGCACTCAATGCCATACAAGACGAAAAACTGCTAACATTCAGTCGCGGGATAATCGAAATACCGCATATAGAAGCATTGAAATAAGACATATCAAAGCATCAGAATAACGCCTGTACTGACACATACATAATATAAGTTAAAAACCCATTCAACAATATTTGCATATGTAATATTTTCCGTAAATTTGCATACTGATATATCACACAGATTTTTAGGATTTAGTATGTTGGAAAATAACACAAATACTCCGGAGAGAAAGAATCCATTCTTTGAACCTTACAACACCCCGCACGATACAGTTCCATTCAACCGCATCAAGACTTCTGACTACGAAGAAGCCTTCATGGAGGGTATTCGACGCGACGACGAGGCTATTGAAAAACTCGTGAACGACCCCGAACCTCCTACATTCGAAAACACCATAGTGCGCGTTGACAATGAGAACGGCGAGGGATATTACGACCTGCTTTCACGCGTGTCGACAGTTTTCTCGTGCATGCTCAGCGCCGAGACATGCGACGAGTTGGACCAACTGGCGCAAAAACTCAGCCCTATTCTCACAAAGCACGCCAACGACGTGAAGCTCAACCGACGACTGTTTGAGCGCATCAAGCACGTATACGAGCACCATCGTGAGCTGACCGCCGAGGAGCAGATGCTTCTCGACAACTGCTACGACGGATTCGTACGTAGCGGTGCACTGCTCGACGACGAGGGCAAAGAGCGTCTGCGCAAACTCACCGAGGAGGCAGGCATGCTGTCGCTGCAGTTCTCGCAAAACCTGTTGAAAGAGAACAAAGC
Source organism: uncultured Prevotella sp. (assembly GCA_900550035.1). Taxonomy (GTDB): domain Bacteria; phylum Bacteroidota; class Bacteroidia; order Bacteroidales; family Bacteroidaceae; genus Prevotella. The sequence continues at coordinate 5,486 of URQS01000037.1, forward strand.
ATTCACACTAAACATAACCGACGAGGCACAGCTCGACGGTCTGCCCGAAACAGCTCGCGAGGCTGCAGCACTCGCTGCCAAGGAAGCCGACAAAAAGGGATGGCTCTTCACCCTCGACTATCCCAGCTTCTCGCCATTCATGACCTACAGCACCCAGCGCGAACTGCGCAAGCAGCTGTATATGGCACGCAACACAGAGGGAACACACGACAACAGTGAGAACAACCTCGAAATATGCAAGCGACTCGTCAATCTGCGCCGCGAGATAGCACAGCTTCTGGGCTACGAAACCTTTGCCGACTATGTGCTCGTTCATCGCATGGCATCGAACGTGGGCAATGTCTACAAACTGCTCGACGACCTGATTGATGCCTACAAGCCTACCGCAATTGAGGAGGTGAAGGCAATAGAGCGTGAGGCGAAGGACGCTGAAGGCGAAGGATTCGAACTCATGCCGTGGGACTTCGGCTACTACTCACACAAGTTGCAGATGCGCGAGTTCAACCTCGATGCCGAGATGCTGCGCCCCTACTTCGAACTGTCGAAGGTGATTGAGGGAGTGTTCGGACTCGCCACACGCCTCTACGGCATCACATTCAAGGAGAACAAGGACATTCAGGTATACCATCCCGACGTGAAGGCTTACGAAGTATTCGACAAGGACGGCTCGTATCTGGCTGTGTTCTATGCCGACTTCCATCCACGCAAGGGCAAGCAGGGCGGTGCATGGATGACCGAATTCCAGGGACAATGGATCGACCGCAAGGGCGTGAACGTACGTCCGCACGTTAGCGTGGTGATGAACCTGACCAAACCCACCGACGAAAAACCAGCTCTGCTGACACTTGGCGAGGTGGAGACTTTCCTGCATGAGTTCGGCCACTCGCTTCACGGCATGTTCGCCAACACACGATTCGAGAGCCTCAGCGGCACTAATGTATGGTGGGACTTCGTAGAACTGCCGTCGCAGTTTATGGAGAACTATGCTGTCGAAAAGGAGTTCCTACGCACCTTCGCATTCCACTATGAGACGGGCGAACCTATGCCCGACGAACTGATAGAGCGCATCGTGAAGAGCCGCAACTTCATGGCTGCATACGCATGTATGCGACAGGTAAGCTTCGGACTGCTCGACATGGCTTACTATACAAAGAAAGACGAGTTCAAGGACGACATCATACCGTTTGAGAAGCAGGCTTGGGCCAAGGCTCAGGTGATGAAGCAACTGCCCGACACATGCATGACCACACAGTTCTCGCACATCATGGCGGGCGGATATGCTGCCGGATACTACAGCTACAAATGGGCTGAAGTGCTCGATGCCGACGCATTCAGCGTGTTCAAGCACAATGGCATATTCGACCAAAAGACCGCTCAGAGTTTCCGTGACAACATACTCTCGAAGGGTGGTACCGAACATCCGATGGAACTGTACAAGCGCTTCCGCGGACAGGAACCTTCTATCAATGCCCTACTTGAACGCAACGGTATAAAGAAACAGACGAACAAGTAAGGTTCACATTATATATAAAAGAAACATTAAAAACAAAAATATACTATGCCAATAAAGCATACCACTCCCCTCCCTACGGGGGAGGGGCAAGGAGGAGGAGCTTCTAAGCAACTCTGTCTTGACCTGCGCTACCTCCGTATGGCTCGTATATGGGCAGAAAACAGCTACTGCCAACGACGCAAGGTGGGAGCGCTCGTTGTGAAAGAGAAAATGATAATAAGCGACGGCTACAACGGCACGCCAAGCGGATTTGAAAACGTATGCGAGGACGAAATGAACGTAACCAAGCCTTACGTTCTGCACGCCGAAGCCAACGCTATCACAAAACTGGCACGCAGCTCGAACAACAGCGACGGAGCTACGCTCTACGTCACTGCCTCGCCATGCATAGAATGCGCCAAACTGATAATACAGGCGGGCATCAAACGCGTCATATACGGCGAGCAATACCGTCTGACCGACGGCATCGACCTGCTGAAAAGAGCCAATATAGAAGTTAAATATCTAAATCCGGACGATTATGAACATGAAAACGTCTAACCGGTTCATGCCGCTGATAATGGCAATGTGCGTTGTCATTGGCATTCTGATTGGCACATTCTATGCCAACCACTTCTCGGGCAACCGACTGAACATCATCAATTCGGGTTCAAACCGACTGACAAACCTGCTACATCTCATCGAAGACCAGTATGTGGACAAGGTGAACATCGACTCGCTTGTCGATCAAGCAATTCCGCAGATTCTGTCTGACCTCGACCCGCACTCTGTATACATCAGCGCTAAGGATGCACAGACTGTGGCTGACGACCTGAAAGGTTCGTTCTCGGGAGTGGGCATTGAGTTCACTATACGCAAGGACACCATACGTGTACAGAACGTGGTACAGAACGGTCCGGCCCAAAAAGCAGGCATTCTGGCTGGCGACAAGATTGTAAGCGTCGACGGCAAACCGTTTGTGGGCAAGATTGTGACGCAGGAGGAAGCCATGCGCCGACTGAAGGGTCAGAAGGACACCAAAGTGAAAATCGGCGTGGTGCGCTATGCACAAAAGGGTGTGAAGTACTTCACCGTGACACGTGGCGACATTCCGCAGAAGAGCATCTCGGCTACATATATGATTGACGAGCATACCGGATATATCAAGGTGAAGAGTTTCGGCGAGACCACTTATCCCGAAATGCTCATCGCTCTGGCTCAGCTGTCGCAGAAGGGATTCAACAACCTAATCATCGACCTGCGCGACAACACGGGCGGATATATGAACTCGGCAGTGCAGATGGCAAACGAGTTTCTGCCTAAGAACAAACTGATAGTGTACATGCAGGGACGCAAGTCGCCACGCCAGGACTTCCGCTCTGACGGCCACGGCTCGTACCAGAAGATACCACTCGTAGTTCTTATCAATGAGGGGTCGGCATCGGCATCCGAAATTTTCGCAGGAGCCATGCAGGACAACGACCGCGCAACAATCATCGGACGCCGCTCGTTTGGCAAGGGACTCGTGCAGCAGCAGCTCGGTTTCCCCGATGGCTCTATGATACGACTCACCATCGCACGCTACTACACTCCGTCTGGTCGCTGCATACAGAAGCCTTTCGTAGCTGGCGACAACAAGGACTACGAAGAAGACATACTGGCACGCTACCAGCACGGCGAATTCTTCTCGCAAGACAGTATAAAGCACCACGGACCGGCTTATCATACAAGCATCGGACGCACGGTGTATGGCGGTGGCGGCATCACTCCCGACATCTTCATTCCGGAGGATACGCTGGGCATGACATCATACTATAAGGCTGCTGCTATGACCGGACTCATACTGCAGTTTGCATATACTTACACCGACAACAACCGTCTGAAGCTGAACAACTTCCACGAAATGATGGACATGGTGAAGTATCTTGAAACACAGAACCTCGTGGACAAGTTTGCTACGTACGCCGACAAGAACGGACTGAAGCGCCGCAACTTGATGATACGCAAGTCGTACAACCTGCTCAACCGCTACCTCAACTCGCGCGTGATATACAACATGCTCGACGAACAGGCACTGACGCAATACCTCAACCTTGACGACCCGACCGTAACAACGGCTCTTCAGGTGTTTAAGAACAAGGCTGCGTTCCCCAAAAAGCCCATCAAGAAGAACAAGAAATGATAACCAAACTACAACTCAGAAAAGAGATTAAAAACAACAAACGACAATTCACCAGCCAGCAGCTGCATGAATTGTCGTTTGCTGTTATTACGCGTCTACTCACACACCCTCGTGTAAAGTCTGCCAAAACCATTATGCTCTACCATTCACTGCCCGACGAGGTGGACACCCACACCATCGTCGACTCGCTACTGACGAGCGGCAAGACCATCCTGCTGCCACGTGTCACGGGCGAAGGCACTATGGAGTTGCACCGCTACAATGGTCCGAAAGACATGCAGGTGGGTGCCTACGGCATCATGGAACCTACGGGAGAAGTGTACACCAACTATTCCAATATCGACCTGGCCGTAGTGCCTGGCGTGGCTTTCGACCATGACGGCAACCGTATGGGACGTGGCAAGGGCTATTACGACCGCTTCCTGCGACTCATACCCGATACATATAAAATAGGTGTATGCTTCCCGTTTCAAATGATAACGTCCATCCCGGCCGAAGAACACGACATCAGGATGGACGAAATCATCACTTCACAATAAGTATTTCAGACTATTACTTCTGCGACACGCGCACATCGGTAATCTTGCTCTTGAACGAGCCTGCCTTGGCAAGCGGGAAGACGAGTGTGCGCTGATAGTACATGCGGGTCTGCGGATTGTACATTACCGGTTGCCAAGCATTCTTGTCGCCGTTCTGGAATGTAGTACGATCGGAAGCCTTCATAGCGTAGATGGTGAGCGGACCGAGTTCTTCCTTCAGCTTGCCGTCTACGTAAAGGCATGTCTTGGTGTTGTCGCCAGTGATTGAGATGCTCACCTTCTTGCCTTCCGGAATCTTATAGTTGAACTTGTTGAGATAGCCCTCGCGTGCAAATCCCAACTTGCCATCTTCGGGGTCGGCAAGATAGAATGTGGCGTTGTCCGACTCAAACAACACTGCACCCTTATCTTCGGCAGCACCCTCAATGTTGAAGTCGACACGATAGTCATAGCCTACCTCGGTCTCGCCAGTGGTCTGACCTGGCTGCAGCTGTGCAATGCTGAGTGTCTTGCCCTTAGTCCATCGTGCAGCCACGTTGACACCAGGTGCCTCGCTGAGCTTATGACGAAGAGTGTTGAACTCGGCATAAGGCATTGAGGTCTCGGCTCCACGCCAGAACTTAACGGAGAGAGTCTGCAATGCAGGATACAAACGGTCGTGGATATCCTTCACGCTGATGCCATTGCCGGCATGGTCGTTCCATACAGCAAACATACCACCAAGAATAGCCGGGTCGTGCTCGTCAAACTTCTCGTTGCCTATCTGTGCCGGTGTCCATTTGTCGTAGAGATATTCGCAGTTGAGATAGTCGTAGTAATAACCAGCAGCCGGAACTATGTATGTAAGTCCGTCGGGGATGCTGATGAGCTTATAGCCCTGTCGCTTCATCTCCTTCGGGTCGGCATAGCCGTTGTACCAGCAGCTCATTATCACATTGTCCGACTTCACCTTAGTGTCGCCATTGGCATGTGTAAGCGCTCCCCAAACGGCAGCTTGCTTGCCGAACGACTCTACATATTTAATATAGCGGTCGGTGAAGTAGCGGAATTTCTCAACCACGTCCTTCTTCGCATTCGAGTATTCGTCGGTACCGATGTGCACCACCTTGCCACGGAATACGGGGTTCTTGCCATCAAGATACTCCTTGAAGAGTCCGTCGACAAACTTATATGTCTCGGGATTGAACAGGTCGAGATGGTCCATGCCATACTCCTTCGAACCTATTTCTGGTTTGTAGTGGGTGAAAGCCAATGTATGGGCAGGCACGTCAATCTCAGGAATGATGTCGACGCCATACTGCTCGGCAAGTTTCTGAAGGTCGATGAATTCTTTCTTAGTGTACGATCCGTCGCGTGCTGTCAGTCCGGGATAAGTGTCACACTCCAATCGGAATGCAGCCTGAGTCTTGTCCCAGTCGCCATCGAAGAACTGACGGAATCCATTGTCGTTGAGATGAATCTGCAGAGTGTTCATCTTATAATAAGCCATGGTCTTGACAAGCGAACGCAGATAGTCCATCGGGATGAACTTACGACCGCAGTCCATCATAAATCCACGCAAACCATATTCAGGCGAATCCACAATATTGCCCTTTGGCAGTGAGCCGCCGTTGGATTTATTCTGCTCTGCCATCTGCAGTACAGTACGTGTGCCCCACTTCAGTCCTTTGACCGTAGCAGCGCTGACTGTAGTAACATCGCCGATATTGATGCGGTAGCCTTCCTGACCAAGTGCCTTGTCAGCCTTGAGCACAAGTACAATATCGCCCTTCGAAGGCTTGCCATTCTTCAATGTGAGCTGAGTCCCCATCAAACTGCCAAAGTCGGCGGCAAACATCTGTCCCACTTCGGTGGCAGCCTTACCACCCTTTACAATATACTTGCCTGAAACGGTCATCTGACCCTCGGCACCGTGCCATTCCTTCAGTTCGGGAACTACAAAAGGTTTAGGATTCACTCCGGCCCATGCCAGAGCCGACGTCGCGCAGAGACATAATGTAAGCACTATGCTCTTGGCGCTGAAAAAGATTTTTCTCATATTATTGTTTTAGTTGACGTTGCTTTAGTTACTAACATTCTTATTTAGGTTGCGCATAGTATATGCACGTACAAAGTTAGCGTATTTTTTCCAATCTATAACGAATTTGAAGTGAAAAGCTCAAAGACTTGTTCAATTAGCCCCAGCAATGCCCTCTTCTTTGCAAAATTATATAAAATAGAAGTCTATCTGAAAACTTTTGAGTAACTTTGCACAGATTTTGCTATACTCTATTAGCGTGCAACCAACAGTACGCCACACATTATTATATAATATGAACAAGAGATCCAATACATCGATACAAATGATTGCCGACTACGACGGCGACATAAAGAACCTGCTCAATGTGGAATTTGAGGGTACACTACCCGTACTTGCCACTCGCAACGTGGTGATTTTCCCGGGAGTGATATGCCCCGTCATTGTAGGACGCAAGCAAAGTCTGAAGTTGCTCAAAGACATCAGCAAAGAGCACGACGCCGTGTTTGCTGTGTTCTGCCAGAAAGACCCTAACGTGGAACTGCCCGGCGAAGGCGACCTCATTGAATACGGCGTATATGCCAAACTGGTGAAGGTGCTCGAAATGCCCGGACCAGGCAACAACGTGACAGCCATAATACAGGGACTGGGACGTTGCCACCTCGACGAGCTCGTCAGCAACAAGCCGATGATTCTCGGCAAGGTCAGCCCCGCTATGGAGGAAATGCCTGATGAGAACGACACCGAGTTCAAGACCGCAATGGACGACCTGCGCTCAAATACTGTGAAGTACATACAGATGAACGAGGAGCTGCCCGACGAGTCGCAGTTTGCACTGAGCAACATCTCTAACGACGTGATTGCTGCCGACTTCGTGTGCTCAAACCTGCCATTCAGCCTTGAGGACAAGATTTCGCTTATCAACACTTCGAGCATCAAGGAGCGCGTCATCGGCGTGCTGCGCGTGATGCACAAGGAGATGCAGCTGCTCGAACTCAAGCAGAACATACGCTCGAAGACTCGCGAAGACCTCGACGAACAGCAGCGTGAGTACTTCCTGCAGCAGCAGATCAAGAACATCAAGGAGGAATTGGGCAACGGTGAGGGTTCGCCCGAGCGCAAGGAGCTGGAAGAAAAGGCTAAGACAAAGCTCTGGAGCGACGACGTGCAGAAAGTGTTCCGCAAAGAACTCGACAAGCTCGACATGCTCAATCCACAAAGCCCCGACTACAGCATTCAGTTCAACTATCTGCAGACGATGATCAATCTGCCGTGGGGCGAGTACACCAAAGACGATCTCGACCTGAAGCGTGCGCAGCGCATACTCAACCGCGACCATTACGGGATGGAGAAAGTGAAGGAGCGCATACTCGAATATATGGCTGTACTGAAGCTCAGAGGCGACCTCAAGTCGCCCATTATCTGCCTCTACGGACCTCCGGGAGTGGGCAAGACATCGCTCGGCAAGTCGATTGCAGCAGCTATGAAGCGCAAGTATGTACGCATGTCGCTCGGTGGACTACATGACGAGAGCGAGATACGCGGACACCGTCGCACATACATTGGTGCAATGCCCGGACGTATCATCAAGAACATACAGAAGGCAGGTTCGTCAAACCCTGTATTCATACTCGACGAGATTGATAAGGTGACACAGAACACCGTCAACGGCGACCCGTCATCAGCATTGCTCGAAGTGCTCGACCCCGAACAGAACAACGCCTTCCACGACAACTATCTTGACGTTGACTTTGACCTCTCGAAGGTACTCTTTATCGCTACAGCCAACGACCTCGGCAGCATACCAAAGCCGCTGCTCGACCGTATGGAACTGATTGAGGTGAGCGGATATATCACCGAGGAGAAGATAGAGATAGCCAAGTGCCACCTCATTCCGCGCGAGATTGACAACTGCGGACTGGCTGCCAAGGAAGACAAGCCGACGTTCAACAAGGCTGCCATAGAGAAGATAATCGAACAGTATACACGCGAGAGTGGTGTGCGACAGCTCGAAAAGCAGGTGAACAAGGCACTGCGCAAGCTGGCTTATCGCAAGGCACTCGACGGACAGCTGCCATATGAGAAGATTACTCCAAACGAGATTGAGGACCTGCTCGGCAAACCGCCGTTCTATCGCGACATCTATCAGGGCAACGACTACGCTGGCGTAGTGACCGGACTGGCATGGACCAGCGTAGGTGGCGAGATACTCTTCATCGAGACTTCACTCAGCAAGGGCAAGGCTGGCAAGCTGACACTCACCGGTAATCTCGGCGATGTGATGAAGGAGTCGGCTGTGATAGCCCTCGAATATGTAAAGGCACACATCGACACTCTGGGCGTCGACTACCACATATTCGACAATTGGAACATCCACATCCACGTGCCCGAAGGTGCTACACCAAAGGACGGACCATCGGCTGGTATTACCATTGCCACCTCTATAGCCTCAGCTCTTACACAGCGTAAGGTACGCAAGAACACTGCTATGACTGGTGAGATAACACTGCGCGGCAAGGTGCTGCCTGTAGGCGGCATCAAGGAGAAGATACTCGCTGCCAAGCGCGCAGGAATCACCGACATCGTGATGTGTCGCGACAACCGCAAGGACATTGAGGAGATACCTGAGATTTATCGTAAGGGAGTACAGTTCCACTATGTTGAGAACGTGCAGGACGTATGGCAGTTTGCACTCACCGACACATTGGTAGACAACCCCGTGAGCTTTAAGATTGACGACGAAAAGAAAGAAGACAAATGACATTTGAACTACAACATACCGACCCGTGCAGCGACGCACGTACCGGACTCATAACCACCGACCACGGACAGATAAAGACCCCTATCTTTATGCCCGTGGGAACCGTTGGTTCGGTCAAGGGAGTACACTTTCAGGAGCTGCGCGAGCAGGTGAAGGCACAGATAATACTGGGCAACACCTATCACCTGTACCTCCGTCCCGGACTTGACACACTGCGCAAGGCTGGCGGACTGCATAAGTTCAACACATGGGATCGCCCGATTCTTACCGACTCGGGTGGCTTTCAGGTATTCTCGCTCACCGGCATACGCAAGCTGCGTGAGGAGGGATGCGAGTTCCGCTCGCACATCGACGGCTCAAAGCATATATTCACACCCGAGAGCGTGATGGACACTGAGCGCATTATCGGAGCCGACATCATGATGGCATTCGACGAGTGCCCTCCCGGTGAGAGCGACTACGAGTATGCCCGCAAGAGTCTGCAACTCACACAGCGATGGCTCGACCGCTGCTTCAAGCGCTTCAACGAGACCGAACCGCTCTACGGTCACAAGCAGAGCCTATTCCCTATCGTGCAGGGATGTAAGTATAAAGACCTGCGTCGTGAGGCTGCCAAGTACGTAGCCGACAAGGGTGCCGACGGCAATGCTATCGGCGGACTGGCTGTAGGTGAACCAACTGAGGTAATGTACGAAATGATTGAGGTTGTAAACGAGATTCTGCCAAAGGACCGTCCACGCTATCTCATGGGTGTAGGTACACCGCAGAACATTCTCGAAGCCATTGAACGCGGAGTGGATATGTTCGACTGCGTGATGCCTACCCGCAACGGACGCAACGCCATGCTCTTCACCTACAATGGTACGATGAACATGCGCAACAAGAAGTGGGAGAACGACTTCTCGCCCATCGATCCCGACGGATGCGACATCGACCGCCTCCACTCAAAGGCTTATCTGCACCACCTCTTCAAGGCTCAGGAACTCCTGGCCATGCAGATAGCAAGCATTCACAACCTCGCCTTCTATCTGCGACTCGTCACCGACGCACGCCAGCACATCGAGCAGGGCGACTTCGTACAGTGGAAACGCAGCGTCATAGACAATCTCGGAAGAAGAATTTAGTTTTAGTAGGATGAAAAGAAAGAACATAAGGCGGATGCGCCACCTGCTGCATGCAACACGGTGGATGCATAAGCACACACGATGGATGCGCAGAGCAGCTATGTGGATTGCACATAAGCTGAGATTTCTGCGTGTGCTCGGCGTGCTCAATCCGCTGCGATACATCAAGACACTCGACTGGTATATAATACGCAAATTCATCGGGACGTACATCTACTCCATTGCGCTCATCATATCAATCAGTATCGTATTCGACGTCAACGAGAACCTCTCGAAGTTCACGCAATATCATGCGCCATTCAAGGCTATAGTATTCGACTACTATGCCAACTTCATTCCATACTTCGCCAACTTGTTCAGTCCGCTGTTCGTGTTCATTGCCGTGATTTTCTTCACGTCAAAACTGGCATCCAACTCCGAGATTATCTCTATGCTCGCAGCCGGTGTGTCGTTCAAGCGACTAATGCGACCATACATGATTTCGTGTGTGCTCATCTCCTCGCTCTCCTTCTTCCTTGCATCCTACATCATTCCGCACGGCACCATCGTCAAGCAGAACTTCGAGTCGATGTACAAGAACAAAAGGCTCAACACCTCGGCAGACAACGTAATGCTGCAAGTAGACCGTGGAGTGATAGCCTACATTCAGCACTACGACAACAACTACAAGAAAGGCTACGGATTCTCGCTCGACAAGTTTGAGAACAAGAAACTCGTAAGCCACCTCACAGCTATGGAGGCGCAGTATGACACTATCAGCGACTCCAAGTATCATTGGACCGTAAGCAACTGGAAGATACGCGAAATGCGCGGACTAAAGGAACACATCACCAGTGGTTCAAAGCTCGACACCATGATTGTCATGGAACCTACCGACTTGGTATATTCAAAGGGTCAGCAGGAAACATTCACATCGCCAGAGCTGAAGGAGTACATCTCAAAACAGATTGACCGAGGCAGCAGCAATGTGGTACAATATCAAGTGGAGTATCACAAGCGTATTGCCGCCTCGTTCGCCTCGTTCATCCTCACCATTATCGGTGTATCACTTTCGTCACGCAAGCGCAAGGGTGGTATGGGTATGTATCTCGGCATTGGTCTGGCACTCAGCTTCGGCTACATCCTCCTACAGACCGTGTCATCCACATTTGCCATCAACGCTGGCATGCCACCAATGCTTGCAGCATGGATACCAAACATCACATTCGCCATCGTAGCATACTTCTGCTATAGAAAGGCACCCAATTAAAATGTTGAATTAGGAATGTAGAGTGTTGAATTGTCGGCTTTGCCGATTACGAATTAAACAATGTTGATTTAATTAATTGCCACTCAACACTCCACATTTCAAATTCAACATTGCGGTCATACCGCAACAATTCAACATTCAACACTCAACATTTCTAACAATGTATTTCGACGAAACACAACTCAACGACCATGTGCTTGATGCACTATACGACATGCGCTTTGACGTGTGTACTCCTATACAGGAACAATGTATTCCGCCAATACTCGAAGGTCGCGACCTTTTAGGCGTAGCTCAGACAGGTACAGGAAAGACCGCTGCCTATCTGCTGCCTATCCTCTCGCGTCTTGACGACGGCGGATTTCCAAAAGACGCTATCAACTGCGTCATAATGAGCCCGACACGTGAGCTGGCACAACAGATAGACCAGGCCATGCAGGGCTTCGGCTATTATCTCGACGGTGTTAGCAGCGTGGCTGTATATGGCGGCAACGACGGCAACCGCTACGATCAGGAACTAAAGAGTTTCCAGTTGGGTGCCGATGTAGTAATTGCCACTCCCGGACGTCTCATCAGCCATATCTCACTCGGTTCTGCCGACCTCAGCCGCGTAAGTTTCTTTGTTCTCGACGAGGCAGACCGCATGCTCGACATGGGATTCTCTGAAGACATAAAGATGATTGCAAGCAAGTTGCCACCTACTTGCCAGACTATCATGTTCTCGGCTACCATGCCCGAGAAGATTGAAGAACTCGCCAAGACTCTGCTCAAGAACCCCGTAGAAGTGAAGATAGCCGTAAGCAAGCCTGCCGAAAAAATCAAGCAGACAGCTTATGTATGCTACGAAACACAGAAGATTGGCATCATCAAAGACCTCTTCCGCAAGGGCGACCTCAACCGTGTCATCATTTTCTCTGGCAAGAAGCAGAAGGTGAAGGCCATCAACCGCACTCTGCAGCAGATGAAGATTAATTCGGGTGAGATGCACTCCGACCTTGAGCAGGCTGAGCGCGACGAAATCCTCTATAAGTTCAAGACCGGACAGATCGACGTGCTCGTAGCCACCGACATCGTAGCACGTGGCATTGACATCGACGATATTGCTATGGTCATCAACTTCGATGTACCCCACGACCCAGAAGACTATGTTCACCGCATCGGACGTACAGCACGTGCCGAGCGCGACGGTGTTGCCATCACCTTCGTAAGCGACGACGAAATCTACAGCTTTAAGCAGATAGAGAAGTTCCTCGATCGCGATGTTGAGAAGGTGGCACTGCCCGAAGGATTGGGCGAAGCACCCGACTACAATGCTCCTCGAGGCAAGGGCAAGTCCGACCGCAACAACCGTGGCCGTGGTAGAGGCAAAAAGCCGACAACTGACAAGCAGGCTGCTGACGGCGAAAAGAAACCACGCAACAACCGTCGACGCAAACCACAGAATGCTGACAACAACACCGAGCATCCCGCTAACACAACAACCAACAACGCTGAGCAGACTACTGTTGACAACACCCAACAGCCAGACAACTCGACTACCGTCATTGTCCAAACTGATGGCGAGAAGAAGCCGCGCAACAAGCGCAACCGCAAGCCACGCCGCCGACCAGAGAACGGTGAAACAACTGGCGAGCAAAATAACTCAAACGAGCAGAAGACAGACAAGGAACAGAAGCCGCGCAACGAAAAGAAAACTCGTGGCGAACAAAAAACTCGTGGCGAGCAGAAGTCAGACAACGAACATAAGTCAAATAACGACAGAAAGCCAAACAACCGTAAGCGTCAGAACACCGAACAGAAGTCTGAAGGCGAGCAGAAGCCACGTCGACAACAACAGCGCCGCAACAGCCGTAAGCCTAATACTCCAAAGGCAGAACCTACGCCAAACGTGCCCGCTGTAAAGCAAACAAGTGCTATCACAAAGATTCTGACAAAACCTATCAGCTGGCTAAAGTCGCTCGGAAAAAAGAAAGATTAAAGTATAGTAGATACGAAACAATAAAGTATAGTAGATACAATACAACGGGGCAGAACTCCATACTGGAATTCTGCCCCGTTTTTGGATATTATCATCACTATGCCATCCTTCACAATATGCCGAAACCCATAAAATCGTACAGAATTAATGCTTTTATCAAAATAAACTCGTAACTTTGCACCGTTTAAACAAATTGTACGCATCCATAGGTAGAAGCTATGTAGGTTTCTGGGGCTTTACAGCTCGTATTTTATGAGTTCTGACACAGCTTCAAACTATGCGTTTTCATAGGAAATCATAGAAATAGAGAGAATGAGATTTGCAGTAATAGCAGCAGGCGAAGGTAGCCGTCTGGCGCAGGAAGGCGTCGAGCAACCCAAACCGCTGGTACCCGTATGCGGCGAGCCCATGATTGAACGCTTGCTGCGCATATTCGTCGACTGCGGTGCGACGGAGATAGTGGTTATCGTCAACGAATGGAGCACAGCAGTGCGCGAACATATTGAGAGCCTTGCTCTACCTGTGCCACTGCGCCTTGTAGTGAAGACCACACCAAGTTCAATGCACAGCTTGCATGCACTTTCGCCATATCTGCGTGGCGAACGTTTTTGTCTTACAACGGTAGATACCATCTTCCGCGAAGCAGAATTCAAGAAATACATACGCCACTTTGCTGCCACTACCGATATAGACGGATGTATGGCTGTCACACCTTTTGTTGATGACGAGAAGCCATTGTGGGTAGGCGTTGAGCAGCAGGTGGATGCCGACGGTGCAAGCATTCTCGACAAGCAAGGCTCTCACCGCATGCCTCGCGTAACGGGTTTTCACGACAGCCAGGAGCAGGGCGACTATCTAATATCGGGCGGTATTTACTGTCTGGGCGACCGTGCTCTCGACGTACTCGACCACTGTATGGAGAAGGGCATGAGCCGTATGCGCAACTTCCAGCGCCAGCTCGTAGCCGAAGGCTTGAAGCTCGAAGCTTATCCCATTAACAAGATTCTCGATGTCGATCATCGCGACGACATAGCCAAGGCTGAGACATTCCTTCGTCCGCTCGAAGGCAAGAAACTCGTGGGTGTATGCCGCGGCAATGAGTATTCGCCCAACTGTGTCGACAACGATGCTGCCATCATGCATGCCGTTAAGGACAATCTGGAATTGCTTGGCGCTGAGATTGAGATGTACAACGAGAAGGACTTCTACACCAAGGCAGAGACTATCGATGCAGCCCTGCAGCGTGCCGCCGACAATGGCATTATCGACAGCAATGAAGCCATAGCCAATGAGCATGCCGACGCATTCTTCAGCATGGCTCGCAGCAAGCGAGCACTCAACGCACTCGACCGCATTGAAAAGAACGGTATTCCCGTAGTGAACAGCAGCGATGGCATCGACCGTTGCATACGCCGCACAATGACCGAGATGTTCATCGAGGGCGGTGTGGCTTATCCCGAAAGCCGTATCATCGAAAAGGGCAATTCAATGACCGACGGTATCGACTATCCTCTGTGGCTGAAGCGTGGCGACGGATGTGCACAACAGAAAGAAGACACATGCTACGTACAATCGAAAGATGAGGCAGAGAAACTTCTGAACGACTTCTGGCAGCGTGGCGTAGAGTCGGTAGTGGTAAACGAACACCTCAAGGGCGACCTTATCAAGTTCTACGGCGTTGAGGGCACCGACTTCTTTTACTGGTTCTATCCTTCCAAGTGCGGCCATCGCTCTAAGTTCGGCCTTGAGGTAATCAACGGCGATGCACGTGGCATACTCTTCGACACCGATGCCTTGAAACAGGAAGCAGACAAGGCTGCGCTGATGCTCGGCGTACCTGTGTACGGAGGCGACTGCGTGATAGGCGACGACGGTTCGATAAAGATTATCGACTTCAACGACTGGCCAAGCTTTGCCCCATGCCGCGACGAGGCAGCATTCAATATAGCCATGGCTATACTCAACAAGATGTAAAACAGCTGAACCGACAACACCCCAAACGTTACATCAAGGATTTTAATTAAACATTATCATATAAAAATGTCAAATTCAGAATTCAAGTCAACCCTCAAGTCGTCGGACACAGAGGAGCACATCGACATTTATTTCTATCGCCCGATAGGCTATCAGTGGGCACGCTTCTTCCGCATGCTGCACGTCACCCCCAACGTAGTGACTATTCTTTCAATATTCCTCGGCGTAGGAGCCGGCATCTGCTTCGGCTTCAACGATCTTCGCATCAATATCGTAGGTATTCTGCTGCTCATTTGGGCGAATATGTATGACAGCTGCGACGGTCAGCTGGCACGTCTCACCAATCAAAAGAGCGCGCTTGGACGTATTCTCGATGGTGCCGCAGGCGACTTCTGGTTCATCGCCATCTATGTAGCCATCTGCATCCGACTCATGCCCGAATGGGGCGTGTGGATATGGGTACTGTGCGTTGTTAGCGGTTTCGGCTGTCACTCACGCCAGTGTCGTCTTGCCGACTACTATCGTCAGATTCACCTCTTCTTCCTCAAGGGCAAGGAAGGTAGCGAGATGGACGACGCCTCAAAGCAGGTAGAGCTGTATCGCGAGATGAAGTGGGGCAAGCAGCCGCTGCAGAAACTCTTCCAGTTCTTCTATGTCAACTACACAGCAGCCCAGGAGAAGGAGACCCCGTGGTTTCAGAAACTCAAGACTGCCATACGTGCCAAATATCCCGACCAGTTGCCCGAAAGCTTGCGCAATGACTTCCGCGAGGGCAGTCTGCCACTGATGAAGTACGCCAACTTCCTCACCTTCAACTGGCGCAGCATCACACTCTTCGTCAGCATTCTCATTGGCAAGCCGTGGGTTTATCCGGCTGTAGAGATTGTGGTGTTCACCGCCGTATACTTCTATATGCACTATCGTCACGAGCGTCTTTGCCGCGAGGTACTTGCCAAGCTCGACAGCTACAAATAATAAAAACGTATGAACAACAAGTTTCGCAATATATTCATGGCGTTCGGTATAATAGCCATTGTCATCATGCTCTGCACGATGAACATGGACTATACCGACATCTGGCGCTATCTGCTCAAGGTGGGCATCTACTTCCCGCTCATCTTGGCTTTGTGGCTGGTGGTGTATTTGGTCAACACAATGTCATGGTATCTTATCATCAATGACGAAGGACGCTGTGAGGGTCTCTCGTTTTGGCGTGTCTACAAACTCACCGTCAGCGGATTCGCTCTCAACTACACCACTCCATGCGGACTGATGGGTGGCGAACCTTACCGCATCATGGAACTGAAACCCTACACCGGTGTGAGCAAGGCCACATCATCGGTTATATTATATGTGATGATGCACATCTTCTCGCACTTCTGGTTCTGGTTTCTCTCCATCTTCCTCTTCATCGCCTTCAATCCCGTAGGATTGTCGATGGGCATACTGCTTACTGTAATCGGTGCATTCTGTATTCTTGCCATCTACTTCTTCTCACGTGGTTACAAGACGGGCATGGCACAGAAAGGCATACGATTGCTCACCCACATACCGTTTGTAAAGGGATGGGCAAAACGCTTTGCCGAGTCGAAGAAGGAGACCCTCGAACAGATTGACTCGCAGATTGCCCTACTCCACCAGCAGCACAAGCGTACATTCTACTCGTCTCTCTTGTTCGAATTGTCAGCTCGCGTTCTGCAGAGTCTTGAAATCTACCTCATCCTCAAGGCTTTCAATGCCGAGGTGGGCATTATCGACTCCATTCTCATACTCGCCTTCTCATCGCTGTTTAGCAATCTTATATTCTTTACTCCTATGCAGCTCGGATCGCGCGAGGGCGGACTGGCGCTGGCTGTAGACGGACTGCATCTCACTGGTGCACTCGGCGTATACACGGGGCTTATCACCCGACTGCGCGAACTGGTATGGATAGCTATCGGCATCATGCTGATTAAGATTGGCAACAACAACAAATTGCCCAAGGACACATCCGACAACAGCAACGAATCTTAACGACATACACATTTTACACATAACGGATATACATATGAAATCAAATAAAATACGAGGTATTATATTCGACTACGGCGGCACGCTCGACACACGCGGCGACCACTGGTCGGAAGTGATATGGGACGGCTACCAGCAGTGTGGCATTGCCGTTGACAAACCCTCCTATCGCGACGCTTATGTATACGGAGAGCGGGCTTTGGCTGTCAACCCTATCGTCACTCCCGAATTCCACTTCATCGACATTCTGCGAAAAAAACTTCAGTTGCAATTGCAGTTTCTGTGCGGTTGCCCATTGTTGCCCACAGGCAAGGACGACGACCAGCGCCAGGCACAGCTCGCATCACATTTGGAGATGACAGCTGATGAAATCGGCGATACCGCAATGCGCATTGCCACATGTATCAACGATGCCACCAACGCCTTGCTGCACGAAAACCGCAAGGTGCTCGAACGTCTGCGTCAGGCTGGTCTGCCTATGGTGCTCGTGTCCAACTTCTACGGCAACATCCGTACAGTGCTGCGCGATGCCCATCTCGACGGATTCTTCAAGGACATAGTAGAGTCGGCAGTGGTAGGCGTACGCAAACCCAATCCTGCCATATTCGCACTCGGAGTGTGCGCTCTCGATTTGCCTGCCTCTGAAGTATTGGTAGTAGGCGACACCTACGGCAAGGACATTGTTCCGGCACATCGTCTCGGATGCCACACCATCTGGATTAAAGGACGCCAGTGGGAGGACAAGCCAGCTGATGAAAGCATTTGCGACGACGTGATAACACGACTCGAAGACATGCTTAAGTTTGTAAGTCAAAATGCATAGTTTGCATTTTGACTTACTCCAATTCTACTCAATATTCCGTTTTTCCTATTTTTTAGTTGCTATGGGAAAAATATTCAGAAAAATATTTAAATGCAAAAAGTTTTCATGTCCTATTTCACTTATTATTCTTAACTTTGCATTTTGTTATAGACAATTAGGATACACATTTAATATTAAAGGTAAAGGGTGAAAAGGTTTTTAAGTATTACATTGATGTTCTTTGTCTTGGTCATTGCAGCCAAGGCACAGATTACCGGTGAAATTTATGACAGCGACGGATACCCTATTCCGTTGGCAAGCGCTATATATAAGGGCCATCATGTGGCAGCAGCAAGCGACATGGACGGCAAGTTTACCATTGCACGACACAATGGTTGGGAACTCACATTCAGTAGCGTAGGCTTCATTCCACAAACTATCAAGGTTGGCCCCAACACTCCTTCTCACATGAAGAT
Organism: uncultured Prevotella sp.; assembly: GCA_900550035.1. Lineage (GTDB taxonomy): Bacteria > Bacteroidota > Bacteroidia > Bacteroidales > Bacteroidaceae > Prevotella. The sequence continues at coordinate 24,090 of URQS01000037.1, forward strand.
TGTGCTCAAGGAAGACTCTAAGACTCTTGGCGAGGTGGTTATCAAGCAGAAGCGCGAACGCTACTCGCGCAAGAACAACCCTGCCGTAGAACTCATGAAGCGCGTTATAGCTGCCAAGAAGCTGTCGCACCTTGAGAACAACGACTACTATCAGTACAACAAATATCAGAAGATAACGCTCGCTCTGAACGATATCAAGCCCGAAGACCTTGTCACGGGCAAGTACAAAAACAAGTCGTATGTGAAGGATCAGATTGAAACATCGCCTTACAACAACAAGCTCATTCTGCCCGTCAGCGTGGAGGAGACCGTTACACAGCACATTTATCGCAAGAATCCTAAGGAGGAGAAGGACATTATTAAGGGTCAGCGCCAGGAGGGTGTCAACAACCTGCTGCAGACGGGCGAGATACTGAACACGTTGCTTAAAGAGGTATTTACAGATGTCAACATCTACGACGACCACATGCGCCTGCTTCAGTATCAGTTCACATCGCCCATCGGCGAGACTGCCATCTCGTTCTATCGATTCTACATCCAGGACACGGTATACGTCGACCGCGACCTGTGCTACCATCTGGAGTTTATCCCCAACAACCAGCAGGACTTCGGATTCCGTGGCGAATTGTACGTATTGGCCGATTCGTCACTTCACGTCAAGAAATGCTCGTTCACTCTACCTAAGCGCACCGACGTAAACTTTGTGCGTGACATGAAGATTACGCAAGAATACACCCAATTGCCCAACGGCGAATGGGCGCTGTCGGTCGACGACCTTACCACCGAGATACACGTCAACAAGATGATAGGCGACTTGCTTGTCACCAAGACTACGCGCTACGACGACTATGCCTTCGACGATTTGCCCAACAAGCTGTTCAAGGGCAAGGCTAAGGTAAAGCATGAGGTGGATGCCATGATACGCGACGAAGCGTTCTGGAATCAGTATCGTGCTGTAGAACTGACCAAGGGAGAGTCGTCGATGAACGCCTTCATACACCGTATGGAGCAGTCGAAGAACTTCAAGTGGATTATCTTCGGACTACGCGCATTCCTCGAGAACTTTGTCGAGACTGGTTCTACACGCACCAAGTCGATGTTCGACTTCGGTCCGGTCAACACCATCATCTCAAACAACTTCGTCGACAACTACCGCTTCCGTATCAGCGGACGTACCACAGCCAATCTCAATAAGCACCTCTTCTGGAAGGGTTACTACGCTTATGGTACCAAGTCGCAGAACCATTATTATGGCACAGAGATAACATACAGTCTGAACAAGAAGAAGAATGCTCCGTTCGAATTCCCGCAGCGCAACATCATCTTCGAGACTGGCTACGATGTTATGTCGCCTGCCGACAAGTTCCTTATGCACAATAAGGATAATGTGTTCATGTCGTTGCGTACGCAGAAGGTTGAACAGATGTACTTCTACAACCGTCAGAAACTCTCGTTCGACTACGAGACCGACTGGGGATTGTCGTTCAATGCATCTATCAAGGCTGAGAGCAACGAGCCTACCGGCGACCTCACATTCATGAAGATGCCTGGTGCCGTGACCAATCCCGATGCTGACGGCAACGAATTTGTCCGCAAAATTCGTACTACTGAGGCTAAGCTTGGCGTGCGCTACTGCCCCGGACAGACCTTTATCAACACCAAGCTGCAACGTTGGCCAGTCAATCTCGACGCTCCTGAGTTCACTCTGAGCCACACTATGGGCATAAAGAACTTCCTTGGTGGCGAGTACAAGCTCAATATGACTGAGGCAAGCATATACAAGCGTTTCTGGCTCGGCTCGTGGGGCTACGTCAACACTCACCTTATCGGTGGCGCACAATGGAGCAAGGTACCCTTCCCGCTCCTCATCATGCCCCCTGCCAACCTCACATACTTCGAGATGGAGAATACCATGTCGATGCTTAAGAACATGGAGTTCCTAAGCGACCGCTACGCCTTTGCATCGGTTTCGTGGGACCTCAACGGCAAGCTGTTCAACCGTCTGCCACTCATACGCAAGCTCAAATGGCGTGAATGGGTATCGGTAAAGGGAATGTGGAGCACACTCACCGACAAGAACAACCCGCTGCTTGAGCAGAACCAGAACTCTACTATGCTCTTCCAGATGCCTGAAGGAGCGTCTGTAATGGACAAGAAGAAGCCATACTGGGAAGTTGTAGTAGGCGTACACAACATCTTCAAGTTCTTCGCCGTTGACTATGTTCGCCGTATGAACTACAATGGTCCTGGCATCAAGAAGAACGGTATACGCTTCATGTTTATGGCAAGTTTCTAAAAGCATCAAGCTTATGATTTTATTTGCAGACAGACAGGATATAACACGCATCGGACTGATGCACGTCGCCAGCACTATGGAATGTGCTGGCGAGTGCAAATATGTCGAAGACAAGGCTTCGCTCATCGAAGCCTTGACAGCCGTGCCCGATGCTATAGTAGTGCTCGACTATACAATGTTCGACATCAACGACCTGTCTGAGCTGCTCATTATGACACAACGGTTCGGTAGCTCGCATTGGGTGCTGTTCAGCGACACACTGAGCTACGAATTCATGTCACGAGCCGTGGCTACAAGCCGACAATTAAGTATTGTAATGAAAGACTCACCAATTGGCGAGATACGATCGGCATTACAATACGCCCTACAACACCAACGATACATCTGCCAACGAATAGCCGAGATGTTGCTCAATCCGCCGACCAACGACGAGCAACAACCTGAGTTGGCTAATCTTACAAAGACCGAAACGGAGATTCTGAAGCTTATAGCTCTCGGACTTACAACGAAGGAGATTGCCGAACGACGCTTCTCGTCGTTCCACACTATCAATACCCACCGCAAGAACATATTCCGCAAGCTTAGTGTCAACAACGCTCACGAGGCTACAAAACTGGCACTCAGAGCTGGACTGGTAGACAGTGCGGAATATTATATATAATGAAATGAGGCTACAGCATTCACGCTATAGCCTCTTTTTTTTATAATTTTATGCAAACGATTGTCCTGATTTTTTGATTGTTTTTCATTTATTAAGTTGTTTCATATTACTTTATATCCCTATTTTTGCAACATAATCGATAACTTAATAACTGTTTTCAACAAACCTTTTATGATTAACAACAAACTTAAAATGTGGGCATTTCTACTGCTTATGCTCATCGCTATGCCAACAATGGCAGACGATTTCAACAGTCAGCGAACGGATTTTCGCGACGAAAGTATCTACTTTATGATTACCACCCGTTTCTACGATGGCGATCCAAAGAACAACGTGTTGTGTTGGGATAACAAACAATGTCAGATCGAGACTGGCGACCCATGTTGGCGAGGCGACTTCCAAGGCGTTATCGACAAACTCGACTACATCAAGGCACTTGGCTTCACAGCTATCTGGATTACTCCAGTAGTGCAGAACGCATCGGGTTACGACTATCATGGCTACCATGCCATGGACTTCACACATGTCGACTGCCGCTATCAGAGCGGTGACGGCTCGAAGAGTGGCGACGTGATGTTCCAGGAACTCATCGACAAGGCACATGCTAAGGGCATCAAGATTATACTTGACATTGTGCTCAACCACACAGGTAACTTTGGCGAGGAGAATCTCTGCAAGGAGTTTGAGCGCAACACCAAGCTTCGCAACCAGGCAGAAATCGATGCTTGTATGATTCCTAACAGCGATATGCTTGGCTCCGACTATCTCACAATTGTAGGTGCTATGCAGTACCAGCGTCGTTTGGCTCTGATGAAGAACACTGATGGACAGAACCACGACATACACAACTACTGGCACCATACAGCCAACAACTGGAACTGGGACTTCCCAAGCCGTTGGATGGGTCAGATTGCTGGCGACTGTGTAGACCTTAACACTGAGAACGACGAGGTGGCACAGTATCTCGTAAAGTGCTATGGCGAGTTTATCAAGATGGGTGTCGATGGTTTCCGTATCGATACATCTGGTCACATCTCACGTCTTACCTTCAACAAGCAGTTTATACCTCAATTTACAGCACTTGGCGAGCAGTATAAGAGCAAGCGCTTAAACCAGGCACCTTTCTTTATGTATGGTGAGGTTTGTACTCGTATGAACGATGTTACCTACAGAGGTCAGGCAAACCTCTCTTGCTACTTCTATACCTGGAAGTCGGATGAGGACTTGCTCAACAAATGGGATGGAAGCAAAAGTTACTGGGATAGTCAGGTGGTTCCTGAGGGTTCTGAGCCAGTAGGCCCACAACTGCTTTGCTTGGAGGAGACTACTTCTCCAAAGAGCAACAATGCCAAGATGCTCAATGGTGCATGGCACGAGCCAGACCATTCTCAGTCAAGCGGATTCAACGTCATTGACTTCCCAATGCACTACAGCTACAACACTGCCCAACAGGCTTTCGGATTGGCAAGCGGCGACGAGTGCTATAATGACGCTACTTACAATGTAGTATATGTAGATAGCCATGACTACAGTCCAGGTCCAAACGACACAAACCGTTTTGGTGGTACAGATGCTCAGTGGGCTGAGAACCTCTCTCTCTTGTTTACCTTCCGTGGTATTCCTTGTATCTATTATGGTTCGGAGATTGGTTTCCGTCGCGGTGTAGTAATTGATAAAGGCCCTAATGGTCCTCTCTCAAACACAGGTCGTGCTTACTTCGGTGGTTATATCACTGGTGACGTTACTGCAACCGACTTTGGTACGTATAAGGCTTCAGGCAACGTGGCAGCTTCTTTGAATCATGATGTAGCTCAGCACATCATCCGTCTGAACAAGATTCGTCAGGCTGTGCCTGCTCTCCGCAAGGGTCAGTGGACCGTCGATGGATGTACAGCAGCTAATGGCGGTATTGCTTTCAAGCGTGCATATAAGAAAAGCTACGCTCTCGTAGCCCTCAATGGTGGTGCCACATTTACAGATTGCCCTGAAGGCACATATACTGATGTTGTTACTGGTAAGACATATACTGGTTCTACTATCACCGTAGACGCTCCTGCAACACAGGGTCAGGTACGTGTACTTGTAAAGGATTGGACTGGCGGTGTAATAGGCGAGGATGGCCCATTCATCTACACAACTTCTCCTCAGAGCAAGGGCGATCAGGCATACGACGGTCAGGAAGAGGCTGGTACTGATATATATTATGGCAGCGACGACATAGAGCAGGATGCAGCAGTTGTATTCAATCCTAATGGTGGCAACTTCCGCACAGAGACCGTTACCGTTACTGCAACTCTCAACGATGGCGCAGCAAGCGGCTGGTATCAGATTGAAGGTGAGGACAAGGTAGAACTCTCAAGCGAAGGCTCAACATTCACCATTGGCGCAGACATGAAGTTTGGCGATACCAAGAAAGTAAACTGGGGTGCAACAAACGACGATGGTACCGAGTACAGTGGAACTACTACATACAGAAAGGTAGATCCAAATGCTTCTATCATAGTATACGTTAAGGCCAACAGCGCTCCTAACCTCTATGCATGGGCAGGGGACGGCACAACAGCCAAGACTCTCAATGGCGAATGGCCTGGCAAGAAGATGTCTACCAAGACAACTATCGAAGGTGTAGATTATTATATGTTCGTGGCAGATGGCGTAGAGAAATTCAACATAATTCTCAACAATGGTAGCGGCACACAGACTGCCGACATTACTAACATCACAGCTACAACATTCTTCTCTTACGATGGTGGCTCTGGCTACGAGGTGCTTAGCGATATTCCGGTTCCAGAACCGAAACCAAATCCAAATCCTGAACCGACTCCAGATCCAGATCCAACTCCAGTTCCTACCCCGACTGGCAAGTTCTACGTTTACTTTGCCGCTCCTACATCATGGAGCAATGTTAAGGCATGGGTATGGGACTCTAAATTGAGCAATGACAAAAATAACTACACTGGTGGCAACTGGCCTGGTGAGGATTGCGTCAAGACCTCTAAGACATACAACGGTATGACCGTTTGGATGTGGGAGTATAAGGGCGACAAGACAGACATGCCTACACACATCATCTTTAACAATGGTAGTGGCGAGCAGACCAAAGACCTCGACTATCAGAACGGCAAGTGCTACGACTTCAATGGCGTTAACAACTCTATCAGCATCCCAACTGGTATCAACGGCATAAACGCCAACGCTGCCAAGAAAATGATAAAGGTATATACACTCAACGGTGAATGTGTTGGTGTAATGTCCGACCTTAACTCTGCAACCTACACTCTCCGTCCTGGCATCTATATTGCCAACGGCAGAAAGTTTGTTGTTCGTTAATGTTTATAGTTAGTTAAAATAAAATGAGGCTATAGCGAAAGTGCTATAGCCTCATTTTATTTTTATTCTAATATTGTGTCAATGTAATCGGATGAAGATTACTTAACAATCATCTTCTTGCCGTTCTCAATAACAACACCCTTGTATGACTCATTAACACGCTGACCAGCAAGATTGTAACGAACACCCTTCTTGGCGTTGTCTACTGCTACACCGTTGATACCAGTTGTACTAGAAGGATTAACAGTAATATCTGAGAAACACAAACAAACATTAGATTCAGTAGTTTTTCTGTAAACAGTGAAAGTAACTTCATCTGCTTCACCAGTCCATGTCCAATCACGTGTCTTCTTGTCCATTGTTAATGTACCAACAGAAGCCTTAAAATCACCAGCACCCTTACTACCAACTACTGGAGCAGTAAAAGTAATCTTGGTTATTTTCTTATCAGACTTAGAAATTACGATATCTGAACCTTGTGGAGTTGTCATATTTTTACCACCATAAATCCAAATACAACCAGTAGCCTTCTTGTCATTCTTGGCGTCATATTTATAATACCTCATTGTAGAACTAGGCTCATTCTCAACAAACTTCATTGTTACATCATCAGCTGTAAAGACACCATTATTGGCTTGTTTTGATGACAACCACAAGACATCCCTACTAGCAGGAACAAGTTCATCCATAAGGTTCTTGAAGTTGAATGTTGTCTGAGCATTAACTGCACCAGCAACCATCATAAGTGCAGCAACAAAAGCATAGCGTAAAGTTTTAATCATAAGTTATTATTGTTTTAGTTGTTAATATAATTTCACATAGAATTGGCGGAGCTGTATGTCAAAAGTCATACAAAGCGTGCTGCTTAGACTTTTGACACACCCTCGCCGCCAACAATTTAATAATGTAGAGAATTATGTTCTGAGTCAGTTATTACTTCTTAGCAGCAGGCATTGTTGTATTTACAACGATCTCGCTGAAGCGCAATACACCAGTCTTGCTCTCAGGACGGCTAACAGTGAAAGTAACCTCCTTAGCATCACCAGTCCAAACGTAGTTCTTAGTCTTGCGCTCAAACTTAAGAGTGCCACAAGAAGCGTTCAATTCGCCTGCGCCCTGCTCCACCGGAGTAGCAACAAAAACGATGTGCTTCATATTCTCCTTGCTGTTAGTCAACTTGATTGCCGATCCCTCAGCATTCTCGTTGTCCACCTTGCTACCATAGAGACGGATGCAAGCGTTCGACTTAGCTGCGTCGCCAGTGAACATCTGGTAAGCAGGAGAAGAGCTATAGTTGCCGGGAATAATGGTCATTGTTACGTCGCCTACAGTCTGTACACCTGCACCAGCTTCCTTATTCATAAGATAAAGAACCGGCTTGTTAGGCTGTAGACAAGGCTCGAAAATGTTCTTGAAGTTGATTGTTGTCTGTGCTGATGCGCCACCGCATACAAGCATCATCAATGCTACTAATGTAAAACGCAAAGTTTTAATCATAATGTTTTTGGTTATTAAATATTAGTAAATTAGTATTACTTGTAAATTTTAGTATTATAGTTACTTTTAGTATTATAGTTACTTTTAGTATTATAGTTACTTTTAGCGATGCAAAGTTAAGAAAATATATTGTTTTTCCAAATTTTCGAGCGAAAAAAAAGATACAATTTAATACAAACTATGTACAAGAACGTACAAATGTACATATAAGTAAATTATTTATGTAAACAAGCCAAAGAACACTGCTAAATAATAATGTATAGCGTGTGCAAAGGTAATGTTCTGCGCAAGCGATGTCAAGAAATAAGGAGGGAAATAAAAGAATGTACGAAATGTACGGGCATAAAAAAAGGTCTCCAAAGTCGTTAGACCTTGAAGACCTCAAGTAAAGAAGGCAGC
>URQS01000038.1 GCA_900550035.1 uncultured Prevotella sp.
CTTGTCTGTTTTCACTCTTCTGGTTCCAGGTCTTGTCAAGATAAGTCTTCTGCTGCAAGTCTTCATTGTTTGGCAGGTATTGCTTTGCTCCAAAGGCGTATGCTCCTAACTCTAATCCATTCTTGCGATAGCCCATATTCAATTGGCTATATCCACCGAAGTTTTTCTTCTCATCATATTCACCTGTGGTTGAAGCATCAAATCCGAAGCCCTCACCTTGTATCTTCTTTGTTGTGATACGGATGACCGCCTTGGTGCTGGCAGCGTAACGGGCACCAGGGTTAGTGATGACTTCCACCGACTTGATGTTATCAGAATGCAAACGGTCCAGCTCGCTCCTGTCTCTCATCTGTCGTCCATTGATATAGATAACAGGCTCACCACGTCCGAATACCTTGATGCTGCCATTCTGGGCAGATACTTTAGGGATGCGGTCGAGCAGGTTCTCCATTGTTCCTGCCTTCTCAAGTACGGAGCCGACAACGGTTGTCGTCATTCCACCATTCTTCAGGATAGTCTTAGGTAGGGATGACTTCACCACCACTTCACCAAGCGTCTCACTATCCTCTTCCATCTTTATAATGCCCACATTCTCGCCCTCGCAATCCTTACAGATAGTCTTATAGCCTACGGATGTCACCTTGATGATTCCACCATTGCAGGAAGAGTCGATGACAAAGCTGCCATCCTCTCCACTCACTGCGCCCTTGACGAAAGCCGAGTCTGTTCTATTCAATAATACTACATTGGCAAACGCCAAAGGCTCGCCCTTCGTATCCATCACCTTACCTGTGATATTCTGCGCCATCATCGGAGTCATAGCTGAGAGGCACAACGCTGTGGTAATAAGTTTCTTGTTCATAATCCCTTTACTTATGTTTTTCTGAGGGCAAAAGTAAAGGAAATGACAAAAAAGGCTTTGACACAAAAGTGTATTTCTGATACAATTGGCTTAAGGATTACACTTTTGTGTATAAAAAGAATCTATTTTGTATCTTTTTAAAATCATACAACAAACTACTTCACAAACCTCAGCCTTGTCCACAACCACCGTGGTATCATTGCCCATGCAGCTACAAGCATGCGATAGCGCCAGTCGATTGTTACGGTCTCCTTGCCTTGCATTACAGCCTTAACTATGGAGCGTGCAACACTATTAGCCGAGAGTTGCAAGGGGAAATGACTTCCGGCTATAAGGTCGGTAGCTACAAAGCCTGGACGAATGTCAGTAATATGTATACCGAGTCGGCGCATGCGCGACTGCTGTGCAAGACATTCAAGATAGTGCGACTGGAAACGCTTGGTGGCTGAATAAGCCGGAGCTGCCCCCAATCCACGTGTGCGTGCTATGGAGGTGATGCAAGCTATCTGTCCACCTTTATTATTGGCAAACCAACTGTATGCTGCCGTAACCATACGTGTGAAGCCCAAAGCATTGGTCTCCACGGTCTTCATCTCGCGTTCGATATCAAGCTCGCAGTTCTCCCACCCTATTCCCGAACTATGGAAATAGATATCCATACCGCCAATCTCCGCTATAAGTTCATTGAGCAGATGTGGCGCAGCCTCATCAGTTACGTCTATCTGTCGATAAGCCTTGATGTTCTCGTTTGACTTGACTATAGCTTCAAGTCTATCAACACGTCGTCCGGCTACACCGACAATGTATTCTCGCTCGGCAAGAAGACGAGCCACTTCTAGTCCTATACCCGAAGTGGCTCCTATTACTATTGCTTTTTTCATTGACTCGTATACACGTTATTATTATGGAACTCTCACTACATCTACCACATGGCTGCCTGCTCCGATAAGGTCGGCACGTTCAGAGATGCACTTCTGATATTCTATGAAACGGGCAAATGTCTCGTCGTTCATGCGGTTGAGTCGTGTGCGCATATAGTCGGAAGCTCCGTCGGGCGAGAATATGGTGACACGTTCCAAGCCGGCACATTCGTCCAGACGGCTGATGTCGTCGATACGCACATAGTCGTAGAGCTCGTCTGCCGATGCCTGTATATGGAAGTTCTCATCGACAGCACCACGCTCCAACAATCCTTCTATACGGTCTTCGTCGAAGCAATACGACAGAATGCTGTACTCGTTCATCAGGTAAGCCACAAATATCAGTCCGCCAGATTTGGTGACGCGCTTTGCCTCGTTAAGAGCCTTAAGCTTCTCCTCGTCGCCAATGAGATGATAGAGCGGACCGAGCAACAGCGTAACATCTGCCATTGATGTTGGCAGGAACGGCATGTTGCGTGCATCGCCCTGCACAACGTCGGCTGTAGGCTCACGCTTTAGGAATACCTCGATATTGCGACGCACCAGTTCTACAGCCTTCACCTTATAGCCTTCTGCCATAAGAGCCGATGTGTAGCGACCGGTTCCTGCACCTATGTCAAGCAGCTGCATGTCAGGATTGATGAACCTACGCAAATGATGCATTGTGGTTTCAAACTCTACAATGCCGTGCCTACGCTGCAAGCGAAGGTCTTCGGGATGCTTGTTATAATGTTTCTCTATATTGGATAATGCCATATTTTTTTAGTTGAGAGTTGAGAATTGAGAATTGAGAGTTATGATATGCTGTTTATATTAACGCCAACACATCCTCCACGATTTGTTCGTCGAGCAAACGGTTGTCCTCAAGCAACTGCTCTACATTGTATCTGTCGTACAATCCCTTCTTAACGCCACACACAAGCACCTTCATATCTGATGTGCCGTAATAAGAAGCTATGCGTTCGCCAAAGCCACCATCCTTGCAACCGTCTTCCAATGTTACTACAAGGTTATGGTTCGTCTTCAACGCTTCGAGCGTTTCGGCATCCACCTCATTAAGATAGCGTGGATTGACGAGCGTTGCATCAATACCCTTGTCGGCAAGCAGACGCACTACGTTCTCGCCCTTCTGATAGAACGAACCAGCAGCAATGATTGCCACCTTAGAGCCTTCGTGCATCATCTTATACTTAGCCTCATAACCATACCCTTCGTCCACTTTCTCTGTTGTATGAACAACTCCGTTACTCGGCACACGAATGGCAATAGGCTTCTTGTCTTGCAGTATTGCCCAACGCATCATTGCGAAATATTCCTCGCATGTGGTAGGAGCGAGATAGATGAGTCCCGGTATGCTGCAAAGCATAGGTATATCAAAGAGACAGATGTGGGTGATGTCGTTCATTGAGTTCACTCCGCCTCCTACTACATTGATTACTGCTGGGTTGGAATTGATGCAGAGATCCTGTGCTATCTGGTCGTAGGTGCGCTGGATGAATGTGCTATATACTGTCCATACCGGATGTAGTCCACCCTTAGCCATACCCGAAATCATAGCCACAGCCTGCTCTTCGGCAATGCCCATATCAAGGTGCTGTGAGCCAGCCTGCTTACGTTTATCGGCAGTGAAGCCTGCTGCTGTAGGTGTTCCAGCTGTTACGGCAATGAGGGTTTTGTCATGCTTCATTTCGCGCAGCATCCAGTCAGAGAAGAGTTCGGGATATGTCTCGCATGGTTTTACCTCAGGCATTGTTCCATCGGCATTTCTCAGCGGTCGACTACCATCATCAAGATTGAACGGCATTCCCCAATGCCAAGCTTCCTTGTCGTTTACGGCAGGGGCATAGCCGTGACCTTTCTCTGTGTGGATATGAACAACTGTAGGGCGGTCAGTATCCTTGACGCTACGGAATACTTCAATGAGTTTAGCTATATCATTGCCTTCCTCCAGATACTTATACTCAAATCCCCATGCCTTAAACCAGTTGTGTCCGCACTCGCCACGGCTCTCGCGAAGCGCACGCAGATTCTTGTATATACCGCCATGGTTCTCGGCGATAGACATCTCGTTGTCGTTTACAATGATGATGATACCCGTGCCAAGCTCAGAAGCCTCATCGAGTCCTTCGAAAGCCTCACCGCCCGACAGCGAACCGTCACCTATTACGGCTATGATATTCTCCTTGGTTCCCTTCACGTCGCGTGCCTTCTGCAGTCCGGTTGCAAGACTGATGGATGTGGAAGTGTGGCCCACCTCGAAGTTGTCGTACTCGGGACACTCTGCCGGAGAAGAATAGCCCGATATGGCATTCATATCGTCTACGTTGCCAAGGAATCCGGCTGCACGACCGGTCAATACTTTATGCGGATAGCACTGGTGGCTGACATCGAACACAAACTTATCCTCTGGCGCATTGAACACATAGTGCAATGCTACCGTTGCTTCTACAAATCCGAGGTTAGGACCTACGTGTCCGCCATGCTTGCTCACACGATTGAGCACAGCCTGACGCACTTCGTCGGCTACAATATTAAGTGTCGCGATGTCCATGCCTTTCAAGTCGGCAGGACTCTGTATCTTCTCTATATACATCGTTTATTGATTGATTTATTTGTTCGTTACTGTTTCACGTTGCAAAGATACTAACATTATTACATTAATGCTATACCACGATTGCGGAATATATTACCAAGAAGACAGAATAAATATAAAACGGCAGACTCTCAAGATGAAAGTCCGCCGTTATATTATAATAGTTCAGCAAGCTGTTTTTTACTTCAGTTCTGTCATAAAGAACTGTGCCACCTGACGAAGCAGGTGATTGCGTGTGTTGCCACCATAAATGCCGTGGTTGCGGTTGGTGTAGAGCAGTTCGCGGAAGTCCTTGTCTGCCTGAACCAAAGCCTCCGAGTATTCGTACATGTTCTGCGGATGAACGTTGTCATCGGCTGTACCGTGGCAAAGGAGCAATGCTCCGTGAAGCTTTGAAGCACGAACGATTGGATTGGTAGCGTAGCCATCGGGGTTCTCCTTAGGTGTACGCATATAACGCTCAGTGTATACCGAGTCGTAGAAGCGCCAGTTGGTTGGAGGAGCTATTGAAACTCCTGCACGGAATACTGGACGACCCTCACTCATACTCATAAGTGTGTTGAATCCGCCATAACTCCATCCCCATATACCGATGCGATCCTTGTCTACATAAGGAAGTGTTCCGAGATAGAGAGCTGTCTCTACCTGGTCGCGCGACTCTAAATCGCCGAGGTTGAGATATGTGCACTTCTCGAATTCGGCACCACGTCCGCCTGTGCCACGTCCGTCAACGCTGACTACGATGAAGCCCTGCTGTGCAAGGTAAGAATCGTAAGCTCCGCCCTGACCCATCGAACCTGCGCTCCAAGCGTTCTTAACCTGCTGGCTACCGGGGCCGCTATACTGGTGCATGATGACGGGATAGCGCTTAGAAGCATCGAAGTCGAGCGGACGAAGCATCCATCCATTAAGGGTGACACCCTCAGAAGTGGTGAACGAGAAAGCCTCGCGCTTGCAGAATCCATAGTCCTTGATGGTCTGACGCAATTCACGGTTGTCCTGCAATGTAGAGATAACCTTGCCGGAACGTGTACGTGTTGTATATACATAAGGTGTATTGTAGTCGCTCCATGTATTGATGAAGTACTGATAGTCGCCCGAGAAGAGAGCCGAGTTCCATCCCTCTGCATCGGTGAGTCGCTCTATCTTGCCATTCTTATGGCTTACGTATACCTGACGGTCGGTAGCACCAAGGGCAGCAGCCTGATAGTATACATCGCCGGTCTTGGCGTCGAAACCATATACTTCGGTAATGTCGTACTTGCCACCAATTGTACGTTGCAACTTACCGTTCATATTGTATACGTAAAGATTCATATAACCAGAACGGTCGCTGGGCAGAAGAATGTTGTTGCCAACGAACTTGATGGCTTCAACTGCCGACTCCTGCACATACTTGGGCACCGACTCCTTGATAAGGAGCTGGGCTACGGTGGTGCGAGGATTGACAGCATAGAGACAGAGCTGGTCCTGATGACGATTCATTGTATATACAACGATGCGGTTGGGGTCGATGGTCGACTTGATGCGGGGCATATAACCGTCGGCATCGATTGGCACATTAAGACGATTTATCTTGCGACTCTTGATGTCGTAGCTCCAAGCTGTTACGACGCTGTTGTCCTGACCTGCCTTAGGATACTTGTAAGAGTAGAATCCGGGATAGTCGGTATATTCTGTATTCTCGGGACGCATACCCTTATACATCTGCAACGAATAGGTCTTCACCTTCGACTCGTCGTAGCGAATCCAGCAAAGCATGGTACCGTCGGCGTTGAATGTAAGTGCGCGGTTGAATCCGAATTCCTCCTCGTTAACCCAGTCGGGAATACCGTTGATTACCTCATTGAACTTGCCGTCCTTAGTCACCTGTATCTCAGCATTATCATAGAGCAACTTTACAAGGAAGATGTTGCCCTCACGAACGAATGCCACCTGCTGACCGTCGGCCGACCATGTGGGCACCTGCTGAGGTCCGCCGTCAGAGAGACGCTCCAGTTTGCGTGAGGCGATGGTGTAGATATAGTGTACGGCTGTGTACGAACGGCGGTATATGTAGTTGGTCTTGGTCTGTATGAGCATACGTGTACCGTCGGGCGACATTGTATAGCCATCAAACGATTTGATTTTCTCGCCCATGGTGTTGTTTACATCGAAGAGTACAGACTGTTCGCGTCCGGTCTTGAACGAATAAGTGACAATGCGCTTGCCGTCGTCGCTGATGCGGGCGTAGGTATCTGTTCCCTCGATGGGATTGATGCCCGACACTACCTTAGGCGCAAACTTACTGCTTGTAACGTCTGCCAGAGTGAGCTTCTGGGCAGCCGAAGCTGAAGATACAAACATCATAAGGAATGTTGTACAGATAAGGATTAAACGCTTCATTTGGTTAATTATTAATTATTATTTATTAGTTATTAATTGCATTTTAGGGGGTAGACAGATATTCGGGGGCGTTGCAATGAGCCGTATGTCTATATTTTGCAAAGTTATAATTTTTTCCGTACATTTGCACTCCTAAACCAATAAGTTTTGTCTATGACACCACAATTATACAACGACTACGGGGCTTGGATACGAAAGAAATTTCCTTTCCGCGTGCAAAAGATATCTATCGATGCTGGATTTGCCTGTCCCAACCGCGACGGACATGTAGGCATCGGTGGCTGCACATTCTGCGACAACCGCACGTTCAACCCCTCTTATTGCCAGCCGTCGAAGTCGATAGCCGAACAGATAAGCGAGGGCAAGGAGTTCTTTGCCCGAAAATATACGGGCATGAAGTATCTGGCATATTTTCAAGCCTATAGCAACACCTACGCATCGGTAGAAACATTGAAGCGCAGATACGAAGAGGCTTTGAGTCAGGAGGATGTTGTGGGTATTATAATAGGTACGCGACCCGACTGCGTAGGCAGCGAAGTGATGGACTATCTGGAGCGTCTCAACCACCAGACTTTTATGATTGTGGAGTATGGCATCGAGTCAGTGTCGGACCAAACTTTGTTGCGTGTCAACCGCGGACACGACTTCGGGTGCTCGCGACGCGCCATTGAGGAGACTCACGACCGTGGCATTCTGACGTGCGGACATATAATATTAGGATTGCCAGGTGAGTCGGCTGAGGATAATATCAGGCAAGCGGATGTGGTGTCGTCACTTGAACTCGACATCATGAAACTGCACCAACTGCAAATAATACGTGGCACACAGCTTGCCGAAGAATATTGCCGCGAGCCGTTCAAGCTGTATACAGCCGACGAATACATCGACCTTTGCATACGCTATCTTGAACGGCTGCGCAACGATATTATTGTAGAACGATTTGTAAGCCAGTCGCCTGCCGACATGCTCATAGCCCCCAAGTGGGGACTGAAGAACTATGAATTCACCAACCGACTGGTCAATGAGATGAAGCGAAGGGGCACGTGGCAGGGACGACTGCTGTAGTTGAGAAAGTTGAGAGTTGAGGGTTGAGAGTTATGAAAACAAAATAATCGTACAGGAATAACGCTCAATCCACGTTTTTTGCTTAACTTTGCACATAATTATAATAATGATTACCCCGAAACTACTATAATGTTAATAGGTATAAAACAAAAAACAATATATTATGTCAGTTACAGAAGAAAAACCGATAGAGGAAAAGAAGAGCCTCAGTTTTGTTGAGCAGCTCGTTGAGCAGGACCTTGCCGAGGGCAAGAACGGCGGACGCATACAGACACGTTTCCCGCCAGAGCCTAACGGATACCTGCACATCGGACACGCCAAGGCCATCTGCATGGACTTCGGAGTGGCTGAGAAGTACAACGGTGTGTGCAACCTGCGCTTCGACGACACCAACCCTACCAAAGAGAACAACGAATATGTAGAGAACATCCTTAACGATATTGCATGGCTTGGATTCAAGTGGGGCAACATCTACTATGCTTCCGACTACTTCGACAATCTGTGGGAGTTTGCCATCTGGATGATCAAGAACGGACACGCATATATCGACGAGCAGACAGCCGAGCAGATTGCCGAGCAGAAGGGTACACCTACCACTCCGGGTACAAACTCGCCCTACCGCGACCGTCCCGTAGAGGAGAACCTCGAACTGTTCAACAAGATGAACACTCCAGAGGCAGTAGAGGGCAGCATGGTATTGCGCGCCAAGCTCGACATGGCTAACCCCAACATGCACTTCCGCGACCCTATCATCTATCGTATCATACACACTCCACACCACCGTACCGGAACCAAGTGGAACGCCTACCCAATGTACGACTTCGCTCACGGACAGAGCGACTTCTTCGAGGGTGTAACACACTCAATCTGTACTCTGGAATTTGTACCCCACCGTCCGTTGTACGACAAGTTTATCGACTACCTGAAGGAGATGCGCGGCGAGACAGAGAACATTCACGACTTCCGCCCACGTCAGATTGAGTTCAACCGACTCAACCTCACATATACTATGATGTCTAAACGTAAGCTTCTGGCTCTCGTTAACGAAGGAGTTGTGTCAGGATGGGACGATCCACGTATGCCGACACTGTCGGGTATGCGCCGCCGCGGTTACTCGCCTGAGTCAATACGCAAGTTTATCGACTCAATCGGCTACACCAAGTTCGACGCTCTCAACGACATGGCTCTGCTTGAGGCTGCCGTTCGCGACGACCTTAACAAGCGCTCACTGCGCGTTTCGGCTGTGCTCGACCCCGTCAAACTCGTCATCACCAACTATCCCGAGGGTCAGACTGAGGAGATGGAGGCTATCAACAATCCGGAGAACGAGGCAGACGGCACACACACCATTACCTTCTCGAAGAACCTCTGGATTGAACGCGACGACTTTATGGAGGACGCTCCGAAGAAGTTCTTCCGTATGACTCCTGGCAAGGAGGTTCGCCTGAAGAACGCCTATATCGTGAAGTGTACCGGATGCACCAAGGATGCTGAGGGCAACATAATCGAGATTCAGGCCGAATACGACCCGACAAGCAAGAGCGGCATGGAAGGTGCCAACCGCAAGGTGAAAGGTACTCTGCACTGGGTATCAGCCGACCACTGCCACAAGGCTCAGGTACGCATCTACGACCGCCTCTTCACCGTGGCTGACCTCGGTGCTGATGAACGCGAATTCCACGAACTGCTCAACCCCGACAGCCTCAAGACTATCGACAACTGCTACGTGGAGAACTATGCTGCCGAACGCAAACCGGGCGAATACCTGCAGTTCCAGCGTATCGGATACTTCATGGCCGACCTCGATTCTACTGCCGACAATCTGGTATTCAACAAGACTGTAGGCCTGAAGGATACTTGGGCAAAACAGAATAAATAAAACTTTTCTTTAATGTTAAATGTTAGATGTTTAATGTTAAGTGTTAAGTAGGCGACAATCAGTCGCCACCAACTTAACATTAAACATTTAACATTTAACATTATTATAATGTGTAGATGGACAACAACAAGAAATATTTTGACAGTCCTGAATTCGGACGACTGCTGCAACGCTACGAACGCTCCCTGCAAATTGGTAAGGACGAATATTTCGAGAGCGACGAGCTGTCGGATTTAGCCGAATACTACTACGACAAAAAAGACAAACCGAAGGCTGAATATGTGCTCGACTATGCCATGCATCTGCACCCTGGTGCCGTATTGCCACTTGTTTTCAAGGCACGCATAGCGCTCATTGACGAGAAGAACATTGAAAAAGCCCGATACTACGCATCGCTCATCAGTGATGTGTACGACATCGACTGCCTTTATCTGAAAGCCGAAATATTGATTGCCGAAGATAAAGTCAATGATGCCGACCAATTTCTGCGCAACGCATTAGACAATATCGACGAAGACGACGTACCCGACTATGTGCTCGACGTAGCAACGATATTCATCGACTACGGACTTGCCGACATCGCTGCCGAATGGCTTGACATGTCTGACGAAGACGATCTGCAAGACTATCGCGAAATCAAAGCACGTATAGCCTTTGCCAAAGGCGATTACGAAAAGAGCGAAAAGCTATTTGAACAGTTGCTCGACGAAGACCCTTACTCGGGTCGTTACTGGAACTCGCTGGCGTCAACGCAGTTTATGGGCAACCGCATCAACGACTCGATAACATCGAGCGAATATTCCATTGCCATCAATCCCAACGACGAGGAAGCTCTGCTTAACAAGGCCAACGGCCTCTTCTCATTGGGCAACTTCAAGGAAGCACTCAAATTCTACGAACGTTTCCACCAGCTATGCCCCGACGAAGGAGCCGCAACTATGTTCATAGGCAATTGTCTGCTTAATATAGGAAAGACCGAGGAAGCACTGAAATACTATAAGGAGGCACTCGAAGCATTGAAGAAACAGAATCTCGGTACTACCGAAGTGCTGCAATGTCTCGCCTTCACATATTCACAGCTCAACCAACCCGACGAAGCGCTCGCCTGCGTCGACGAGGCAATGAAGCAACCCGATGCCAATAAGGACGAGATAACGATAGTGAAAGGACACATACAGCTGGAGAATGGTCATGTAAAGGAAGCGATACGCAGTTTCCTCAGTGCCCTGCAGTCGACATCGTTCTCGCACGACATATTCTTCCGCATTGCCATCTCCGTATACGATTGTGGCTATCCAGCCATAGCCTATCGCATGTTCAAATCGTACACCGACATGCACAACAACCAAGGCGACGAAGGAATGGCTTATCTTGCAGCCTGCTTGAAGACTCTCAACAAGAAAGCCGAATACATCGAATGTCTTAAAACAGCATGTCTGCGTAATCCTGCCGAGACAAAGAAGGTGCTGGGCGAGTTCTATCCCGAAACGCTCGACCCAAAGGATTATTACGACTATGAGGTGAGACATACGTCGGAAGGACACAACAAATTAAAGTAACAAGGATAACGAAACTAATAATTAACACTGTAAAAAAATGAATTCAGCCGATCTTTTCCTATGGATTCTCAACAACCTCAACTATTGGGTTGTGACGCTGTTTATGGCTATTGAGAGTTCGTTCATTCCATTCCCGTCAGAAGTAATCGTGCCACCGGCTGCATGGAAAGCCATGGACCCCGACAGCGGAATGACCTTCATACTGGTGATTGTATTCGCTACAGTGGGTGCCAACATTGGAGCACTCATCAACTACTATCTTGCCAAATGGCTCGGACGACCTATTGTCTACCGCTTTGCCGACAGTCGTATAGGCCATATGTGCCTCATCGACCGCGAGAAGGTGGAGAAATCGGAAGCCTTCTTCCGCGAACATGGAGCTGCGTCTACATTCTTCGGCCGTCTGGTTCCTGCCGTGCGACAGCTCATCAGTATTCCTGCCGGACTCTCGGGCATGCCTATTGGCAAGTTTCTCATATACACCACACTCGGTGCAGGATGCTGGAACACAGTGCTCGCTCTTATCGGTTGGGGAATATACAAGTACACCAACTACAAGACAACGCAAGACGTTTATCTGCAAGCCGTGAAATACAGCCACGAAATAGGTTATGTACTATTGGGACTTGCAGCTATCGTTGTAGCATTCCTGATATATAAGGGAATGAAAAGAAAGTAATTGTAGAAACGACAAGAGATAAAAAAATACCACAAACAAAAAATCCCCTCTCAAACAATCAATGTGTTTGGGAGGGGATTTTTGTTTGTGGTTTGAAGTGAATTATATTATTTATCCAGCACCTGATACTTGCTCACCTGCGATTTAAACTCAGGAACTATCTCCTTCATCTTCTTCACAATAGCCATATCATCGTGGGTGTATGAAATCTGGAGCAATTCGTCTTCGTTCTTCTTAGCCTCATCGTAGTCGTACTCGCGAACCTTTGCCACCATAATCTTAGGATTGTGTGTAGGTATGGTGTTCTCCTTGGTAGACAGCAGCTCCTCGTAGAGCTTTTCGCCGTCGCGAAGACCAGTGAACTTAATCTCAACATTCTTGGCTCCAGAGAGCGAAATCATGCGGCGTGCCAAATCGACAATCTTCACCGGCTTTCCCATATCGAATACGAATATCTCGCCACCCTTGCCCATTGTTCCTGCCTCAAGCACCAGCTTACAAGCCTCAGGGATAAGCATAAAGTAGCGTATGATGTCCGGATGGGTCACCGTCAACGGACCACCCTTGCGTATCAACTCCTTGAAAATAGGAATAACCGAACCGTTCGAACCGAGCACATTACCGAAACGAGTGGTAACAAACTGTGTCACACCCTTCACTCTACCATCTACGATGGCCTGATTGAGCGACTGGCAGTAAATCTCGCAGATACGCTTTGAACATCCCATTACGTTTGTAGGATTTACAGCCTTGTCGGTAGAAATCATCACAAACTTCTTAGTGCCATACTTCACTGCAAGGTCGGCAATGACACGTGTACCGTTCACGTTGTTACGCACAGCCATTGCAGGATTGTCCTCCATCATTGGCACATGCTTGTAGGCAGCTGCATGGAATACATACTCCGGACGATGCTCTGCAAATATCTTCTCCATGAAAGCAGCATCGGTGATACTACCTACGATAGTCTCGTTCTTGACATCGGCAAACTGACGAGCCATGGTCAAGCGTACAGAGTGCATAGGAGTCTCTGCCTGGTCGATAAGCGTAAGCTCAGCTGGCTTGTAAACAGCCACCTGGCGCACCATTTCCGAACCGATTGAACCGGCGGCACCGGTTATGAGCACGCGCTTGCCCCTAAGCATAGCGCCAATGGCATTCATATCCACCTCAATCTTGTCACGAGGCAGCAAGTCTTCGATTTCAATCTCATGCAGATGATTGTATGTCAAGTCGGATTTGCCGTCCCACTCTTCAGCTGTAGGCATCATCATGATCTTGATGCCAGCCTGTACAAACTCATCAATCATGGCCTGATTTTCGCGGAAAGCCTCCGACTTCAGAGGCGACACGAGCAGCACCTTGACATGCTGAGTTCTCATCAGCTCACCAATACCCTTTTTATTAATGAACACCTTCTTGCCGAGGATATAAGCCTTACGCATATCATAGCCATCGCTGATGAATGCCTGAAGCACATATTTCTTCTCTTTTGTCGTCAATATACTGTTGGCAAGGCTCACACCGCCCTCCATCGTTCCGTATATAGCAACCGGCAATGCCTTGTCAACCTTGAATACATCAAACAAGGCACGTACAAACATACGCTCCACCCACAGAAGCATCGAAGCGCAAACAAACATCACTACGCAGCCAAACAGCGAGTGCATTATGATGCAATTTACCCCCCCCAATGCATTTTGGACAATACCAACAATATACGACATAACGACACCTACAAATGATGCCAAGCCTACACGCTCAAGGTCTACGAGCGACGAAAAGCGCAATATTCCGGAATATGTATGGAACATGCGGAACGCTACAGCAAACAATAGCATACAAACAATATTGCCTGCCGTAAGTTGCCAAAAATGTTGAGCAAACTCTAATCCGCCGTGTTCAAGATAACTACCTACATAACCTGAAAACAACGCGATTAAACAGTCCAGAAACAACACTCCCCAATATGGCAATGCTCCCTTTGAGAAATACCAATTGGATAATCTACAAAAAATTCTCATAATTCTCTACCAACAACATTCTCTAATTTAATAGAATTTAAAAATATAGACAATAATACACGCTTATCTCGGTAGTGAAAAATCAATTCACTTACCGAGATATTTATTAATACGGTACAAAATTACGCAAAAAAAACTATTCTTCCTTTACAAAATCGTGACAATATTAATCTTACCCCCCCCGAAAACAGATAAACAAACACGTTTATTAGTACGATTTTGATTTACATCAATAATATTACCGAATTATTCCACCCAGAATATATACGCCAGACTGATACAGCTTATGCTCGCCCAAAGCAGAACTCCCTGAACGAGAGGACGCAAGCCTACGCTGCGCAATGTCTCTCGAGTGAGCGAAGCTCCGATGAAGAACAGAGAGAGAGTGATGAGATGCTTTGCCAATTTGTTTACAGCTCCGCTGAACTGTGCGCCCATCGCAGCTGCATTGTCACCCAAGATAGAGGCATTACTGAGAATATAGGTATTGAACAGTATTGCCACAATAAACCAAACGATAAATCTTGGCACACTGCTATACCACGGCTTCGACTGTCCGTCGGCAGTAGCTGTGAGCGACTTGCGGAAGAAGAACGGTGTGACAAGCGCAAGCACTACAATCCACAATGCACGCGTGAGCTTGATTGTTGTAGCCACCTCCAAAGCACTGACACCCTGCGATGCCACCAGTTCGGGATGCATCTGGTCGTAAGCAGCTCCTGCTCCTACTACCGATGATGTGTCGTGTATAGCGATGGCTGCCCACATGCCAAACTGCTTCATGGTCATTGACAATGCGTCGCCTATGACGGGGAATACAAACAGAGCTATGGCATTCAGGACGAAAACGACGCCCAGAGCCACAGACATACTCTCGGCACGTGCCTTGATGACTGGACCGACAGCGGCTATTGCCGAACCACCGCAAATGGCTGTTCCCGACGAAAGCAGATAACTGGTCTGCGAGTCGACGCCCAGCAACTTACGGCCGAACAACCATCCTAAGGCAAGAGTACCAAACACACTGACTATGGTGAACATCATTCCCTCGCTGCCCGAAGCCAGCGCCTTGTCGACGTTCATACCGAATCCGAGTCCGATGACTGAGTATTGCAGCAGTTTCTTTGACATGGTCTTGTTGAAATCGGGAAACGCCTTGCCAAACAGCATTGCAAACACAAAACCAAAGGCCAAAGCAACGGGCGACGACACCCAGCCTGCCACCCAAGCAGCCGGTCCCAGGTCTACACCAAACACTTCAACGGCAAATCCCAACAAGAGCGACACGCCCATCACTGCTACAATTAATATATAGAAGAGTTCTTTCTTCTTCATAGTGTATTAAAATTTATTGATACGGCAACGGGCCACAATAATGTGACCCGTTACAATCATTTTTTTACTTATTCTCCTTTTTCTTATTCTTCGTCAGCCTGCTCCTCAAGCGTATACTTGCTTGAGCCGTCGAAACAGTGTGTACAAACCTGACACTTAGGCAGACCGATAGCCTTGATGAGCTGCTCGATGGTGTTGAACTTGAGCGTGGTCAGTCCCAACTCGCGGCGAATCTCGTCCACCATCTTGGTGTACTGCGGTGAGTCGGTGGTTGCATATTTGTCGAGATCCTTATTGGCATCGCCCTCAAACTTCTCGATGATGCGGCGTGTGATAAGCTCCATGTCGCTCTTAGCAGAAGTGAAGTTGATGAACGGACAACCGTATACCAGCGGCGGACAGGCAATACGCATGTGGAACTCCTTGAGTCCGGCATCGAACAGCCCCTTCACATTGTCGCGCAACTGTGTGCCACGTACGATAGAGTCGTCGCAGAACAGCACACGCTTGCCATTGATCATAGCCTTGTTAGGTATGAGCTTCATCTTGGCAACGAGCGAACGCATGGCCTGGTTTGACGGTGTGAACGAGCGCGGCCATGTCGGTGTGTACTTGGCAATGCAGCGCTGATAGGGCACGCCTTTGCCTGCAGCATAACCCATAGCCATACCTGTGCCCGAGTCGGGAATACCCGAGCAGCAGTCAACCTCAACGTCGTCGGTCTTAGCCAGATTGAAACCATTGCTGAAACGAGCCTCCTCTACGTTCTTGCCTTCGTATGTTGAGGTCGGGAAACCATAGTAAACCCACAGGAACGAGCAAACCTGCATCTTCTTGTTAGGCTTGCGTATCTGTGTCATGCTATCGGCTTTAAGCTCAATAATCTCACCCGGGGCGATATTATATACTGTTTCGTAATCAAGATTCGGGAAAGAAGTAGACTCACTCGAAGCAGCGTATGCGCCCTCCTTCTTACCTATTATTAATGGAGTACGGCCCCATGCGTCGCGGGCGCAGATAAGCGAGTCTTCCGTAAGAATCATCATGGTGCAAGAGCCCTTGATGTTATGGTATACGTTCTCTATACCTTCCTTGAACGATTTGCCTTGAATAAGCAGCAAGGCTATAAGTTCAGTTGGGTTGGTAGCGCTTTGCGACAATTCGGCAAAGTGCATGTTCTTCTCAAGCAGTTGCTGAGTGAGCTCCTCAATATTCACAATCTTAGCTACTGTGCAGATTGCAAAACGTCCGAGATGCGAGTTTATCACAAGTGGTTGCGCGTCGGTGTCGCTGATAACACCTATACCCGCAGTACTACCCTCGAATCGGTCGAGCGTCGGTTCGAACTTGGAGCGAAAATACGAGTTCTCCAGATTGTGGATGGAGCGGACGAATCCCTTCTCCTTACTGTACATCGCCAAACCGCCACGTCGCGTTCCGAGATGTGAATTGTAGTCAGTTCCATAGAAAACGTCTGTCACACAGCTTTTCTTGGAAATGGTGCCGAATATGCCTCCCATAAAATTTCAGATGTGTTTTATAAAAGATTTGTGTTGCAAAGTTAATGATATTTGATGAAAAAAAATACATTTACATCAAAGTTTATTTGCAGAAAACAATATTCAGCTACCCGAAATGACATATTATGACTGCAGAATTAAGAATTTAAAAATATAGTTGCAAAAATAAGAGGCTATGGCATCGCAGCCGTAGCCTCCTACTAAGTGTTTGTATCAATTAGATGATGCTATTCTTCTTTGTCCACTCCACGATTTCGGGAATGTATCCGAATGCGAGACCTGTAACGGTGTCGGCACAGCCATAGTATACAGCTATGCGACCTGTCTCGGGGTCGTGTACTTCGGCGCAAGGGAAGCAAACGTTAGGCACATCGCCCATACACTCGTACGGAGTCTGCGGAGAGATGAGGTACGGACCCGAACGGTGTGTAGCCTTCCAAGGCTGCTCAAGGTCGAGCAGAGCCGAACCAAATGCGTAAACGTAGCCGTTGCAAGAGCGGAGCACGCCGTGATAGAACAGCAACCAACCCTCAGATGTCTTAACTGGCACCGGACCTGCACCAATCTTCATGCACTGCCATGCTGACAACTCAAATGCAGCAGGAGCCATTACGTGGCGATGATGTCCCCAGAATTCCATGTCGGGCGACTCGCTGTAGAAGATGTCGCCGAACGGTGTATGGCCAGTGTCACTCGGACGTGAAAGCATAGCGAAGCGACCGTTGATTTTCTCAGGGAAGAGTACACCGTTACGGTTATAAGGCAGGAATGCGTTCTCGAGCTGGTGGAAAGTCTTGAAGTCCTTAGTCCAAGCCACACCGATTGTAGGTCCGTGATAGCCGTTGCACCATGTCACATAGTAGCGGTCCTCGATGAAGCAAACGCGTGGGTCGTAGCCGTATACCCACTCGCCAATCTCCTTGTTGTCGCACTCAAAGCGCAGCGGCTCCTCGTTGATGTTCCAGTTGACACCGTCCTTTGAGAAACCAACGTGCAGCACCATACGGCGGTTGGTATCATCGCAACGGAACACGCCTGCAAAGCCTTCGCCGAAAGGCACTACAGCACTGTTGAATATACTGTTGCTGGTAGGCAGCAAGTCGCGCGGAATAATCGGGTTCTTCGAGCAGCGCCACAGCGGAGTGCGCTGACCCTCGGCACGCTCTTCCCAAGGCATATTGGGCAGAGGATTGCCAGAAATGATAAGTTTGCTCATTGTTTTAATGATTAATTATTAATGATTTATTTTTAATGATTAATATGCATACCACTCCCCTCCCTGCGGGGGAGGGGCTGGGGGTAGGGCTTTGCGGGGTGGGGCTTTGCGGGGGTGTTTTTTTTCTTATTTCTTCCTATCCGGATAAGTGAACGGCACAAACCAGGTGATGAGGAATGCCGGGATGGTGCATACAAGCACAAAGATAAAGAAGTCGCGATAGCCCAACCAGTCGCTTACGTATCCGCTGAGCATACCCGGCAGCATAACGCCGAGGTTCATGATGCCCGAAGCGAAGGCGTAGTGAGCCATCTGGTGTTTGCCAGGAGCAATCTGCTGCATCATAAAAAGCGTCAGGCCTACGAAGCCGAAACCATAGCCGAAGTACTCCAACACGATACCGCCACCGATGAGCCAAAGACTTTCTGGCTGGTATATGGCAAGCAGAGTATATGCCACAAACGGAAGGTTGAAAACGCAGCACAGCGAGAACAGCGACTTCTGCAGTCCGCGATGAGCCACATAATAGCCGGCAAGTATACTGCCGATGACAAAAGCAGCAGCACCGAACGTACCATAGCACAATCCGATTTCCTCCTCCGACAGTCCCAGGCCCTGGTTGGCACGGTCGGCCTTGAGGAAGAGGGGCACTATCTTCATTACAAATCCCTCGGCAAAGCGATAGAGGATGATGAAGAATATATAATATATAATGTGGCGCTTGCGGAAGAGGTCAACAAACACGTTGCCAAGCTCCACCATTGTCTCCTTCAGTCCCGGGCGCTCAGCCGAAGCGTCGCGGTGGTCGGTAGGCACAAACTTGGCATTGTACAGTCCCAGCAACACCATGATTACGCCGATAACAGCCATAATGACAGTCCATGCTATCACCGTTCCCTGGCGCTTTGCCACAGCAGCGGCAGCAGCATCGAGAGTGTTTACGTCGCCCGTGAAGTGCTTGATGAGCACACCTGCGAGCATGACGAGTCCGCCAGTGGCAGCAATCTTGGCGATATTGTAGAAGGCACCCTGCCATCCGATGTAGCGTGCCTGGTCCTCCTTAGAGAGCGAAGCCATGTACACGCCGTCGGCAGCCACGTCGTGAGTGGCACCGCTCAGTGCTATCACAGCAAGCAAGGCAATACATACGGCAAAGAAATTGGGCAGATGCAGAGCCAGCGCCACAAGTCCGAAGATGCAGCCCGTGGCTATCTGAGTCACGATGACAAAGAATTTCTTGGTCTTGTACATTTCGAGGAGCGGACTCCAGAGGGGTTTCAGTGTCCAGGGGAACATGATGATTGAGGTCCAAAGGGCAATCTGGGCGTCGCTCACGTCAAGACCCTTGAACATAAGCACACACACCATGTTGAGCACCACAAAGGGCATACCCATGGCAAAATAGAGCGTAGGCACCCATGAAATGGGACTACGACCATTAGTCTTGTTAGGTTCCATTCGGTAATTTCGGTTTAATTATTTTTTTGATTTGTTGTCTTGAGATGTTAGATTGTACAAATTTATAGAAAAAAAACGAGACACATACATTTTTTACACACTTTAGTAATGCTGTGCCTCGTATTTTTATAGACTATTGCTCCACTCCCTCGCGGCGCACCAGTTCGTCGTAGGTGCGGTCCATCTCGTCGGTCATGGTGGTGAACATCTGCTGTGTATGGCACACCTTAAGGAAGAGCGAACCCAAATCGGAAGCGTCAGCATCGTCCACGCTCACCGCCTCGTCGTTGAGCAGCACGTTCATAGCGTCGAGCATCAGTCGGAACAGTGTTGCCTGGCGTAGCTGCACCTTACCCTTGGCGTTCTGTCGCAATCCACGGGCATAAGCGAACATCACCACGCGCACTGTCAGTTCAACGGCACGCTCGGTAGCCAGCACAGCCTCAGCATCGTTGCCACGGGTGTAGACTTCAAGGTGGTCGGCATTCGAAGCCATGCGTCCCGACAACAGATTGCCGAAGTTGCGCTTGTATTCGCTCACCATACCCTCGTACATGGCATCCGTACCGCATGCCGTACGCACCAGAGCCATCATGTCGTCGCCACGCTGCTGCGCCTCGCGCACCACACGCTCAATGTCGGCATACTCATAGTTCATAGCCGCAAGCGGAAAGAACATGGTGTCCATGAATACGGGCGCAATATGCTCGTAGTGTTCGAGCATCATCTGCTTCACCGCCTTAGGCGTATGGCGGTCGGCAGGTGTGTCGGCCTTGTCGCCTACTGTGCTATCGATAATGCCCGACGAGAAAGCGTCGAAAAACGAGCGCACCAGCGTAGCCAGCACCTTATATTTATTCACCTTCATAAGCAGCCTTTATTTCCATTACGTATACGTCGTGCAATCCGCCCTTTGCACCATACCACTGCTCAATGCTCTTGTCTATCATCTCCTCGGGGCGTATCTGTGTCTTGTACAGTTTGTGGCACTCGAGTGTGAGTCGTGCCTCGCCGAAGGTCATGTGTCCGTCGGGTGTGGCTACGGGGGTCAGTCCGCATTCAGTAGCCTTGTCGTGGTCGCGTCCCGACTTCGATCCGCAGAAAGCGTATGCCTTGCGTGCCTCCTCCGAATTGCCGAGGAACACCAGACTGACGTTGTCGCCCTGCTCTATCAGCTCATGTGTATAGCGCTCCGGACGAACGAACATCACAGCTACGGGCTTGTTCCACAACCATCCCAAGCATCCCCACGATGCAGTCATCATGTTATACTTGTCTTTAGTGCCCGCTGTAACGAGCATCCATTCCTTACCGATTGTTGTAAATACATTGTCGGTCAACTCCGATACTTCTATCTTTTTCATAATCTAAAGCTTTTAATTTATCTCAACAAAATTACACAAAAAGCAGAAAACAACCAAACCGTACAGTAAAAAAAGAAGTTCATCCAATATTTGAAGTGAACCCCAAAGAACAACTTTATAGGGGTTTCCCCCTGTCATTTAGGGATTTCCACTGCAATTGGTCAATCGCTTATTTATATCTTTGCAATAGATAAACTGAGAAAACGATTAAAAATATAAAAAACATGAAAAGATTAGCATTTATCATGACAGCTCTATTGCTGGCTCTCATGCCGGCATCAGCACAGCACTATCGCGACAGCAAATACTACAACAAGCATACCGGACGTCTCGACTACGGCTACAATCATCACGGCTATGGTGTGCCATACTACGGACTGCGCATCGGTCCGTCGTTCTCTTATGTCAACTCTGACGACGAGCGTCTCGACGGTGGCAACTGGCAGACGGGACTCAACGTTGGCGTTGTGGCTGGCATTCCGCTCACCGACACTGCCCCACTCTATCTTGAGACCGGACTGTCGTATATAGAAAAAGGTGGAAAGAAGGATTTGGCCAATGGCAAGAAGATGACCTACGACCTCAACTACCTTGAGATTCCGGCTGTCATCAAATACAAATACGAGGTTGACGACCACTTCTCCCTGCAACCCTTCATGGGCGGATACTTTGCAGCGGGCGTGGGCGGCAAGATTAAGAACTTTGCCGAGCGCGAGGCTGAAAGCTCGTTCAACGACAACAACTTCCGCCGTCTTGACGGTGGTCTGCGCATAGGTTGCGGCATCAGCTACGACATGTTCTACGCCGACCTGACCTACGACATCGGCCTTGCCAACATCTGCCACGACACATTCGACCGCTCGCGCAACGGAGCAGTCATGTTCAATTTTGGCGTGAACTTCTAAAAAAAACAACAACCGTACCTTAGCTCTTACTATGCAAATATCGTACAGACAGTAAAAAAGTGTTACAAAATAAAAATCGATTCTAGAGATTTCTTGGGTCGATTTTTATGGTTTTTGAAGCGTTCGGCACCACCCTAATCTCCATTCGAGGCTTCCTTGCATTGCAAAAGGACTACATTTGAAGAGCAAATGGAGTACAGTTGGAAGGCAAATGGAGTACAGTTGGAGTGCAAAAGGACTACATTTTTTTTAAAAAGTGATGTTTTTTACGTAATAAAAGTTCAAGGGTCTCGGCCTATATCCACATAACGCATTGAATGTAAGCAAGATAACGACAAAGGCTCAAAACTCACGAATTTCGAGCCAAAGATTTTCTTATGCGCTCAACTCATAGTTTTGAGCGGTTAGAAATGCAAATATTGTATTTTGGGATGTAAGCGTATCCGCGATGCTAGTATATACACGTCAAAAAAATATCGCTCAAGTTTTTATCCTTGAGCGATATTTTTTTGTTTCCATTTGTCCGGCAGCAATTCCCGGTACTTACTTAATGGTGTTCTTGGTGGTAGCACTGCTACTTTGTTGATGACATCGGATATATATTCAAAGAAGTTAATACCTTGCAGTCTGCATGAGCATGCCAGCGAATAGAACATGGCTGCCCGTTTGGCACCGGCATGTGACCCGAAGAAAATTGAGTTTTCTTCGGGATCTTGCTGAAAAAGATGAATACCGCTCCGCTTAGTGGTGGCAGATCCATCTCCTGTGACACTAACTTATAGAGACCGTTTATCCCCAGATTCATTCTAACATTGCGCTGGCATACATAATAGCGCATTCCGTCATTCAGTCCAAACATGGCAGACCCTCCATTTATTGATTACACCCACGTATACGCTTCTTTGCTTCTTTTACAGATAGTCCGTTGTTATTCATCCAACGTCGCATTCCTTTGCGATTAGTATGCCATTTCTTTTGAACAGAGGATAAAGTGATAGTTGGATTACGTGGTAACTCTTTCAAAAACGCATTCCATACGCTTTCATATCGTTTTGCTGCTATCATATTAGATTTTTTATTCACACAGCAAAGGTAAAGAGATAAAAAATATGGACAAGGCTACATCGCGGATACGCTTACCTACATTCGCTCTGTAGCTAATGATTTTGCTAAAAAATAGACACGCAATTCGATAAGGAATATTTATCTTCTTGTGGTTCAGTGAATTGCGAAATGCATAGTAAATGTTAAATAGACACGATGGGCAGTTGGCATAACAATAGTTTTCGTAAATTTGCAAAAAAAGTTTACACACATGAAACTCAGAATGCCATATTGCCTCATCGTGTTATTGCTCCTAATCGTAAGTTGCAGTAATAATGATAACGCGAACATCGACCATGCCTATCGGATCGTTGCCGAGGAGCCAGATAGTGCATTGACCATCCTCAATGGGGTTGACCGACAACAATTGTCCAAGTCAGAAGAGGCAAGATACGCGCTTGTCTACACCATTGCTCAAGACAAAAGCGGACTGGATGTAGGCAACGATTCGCTCATCGGACTGGCATTCTCCTACTATGATGAGCGACCGGATGACTCTTTGTACGCCAAGTGCCAATACTATATGGGCAAGTACTACATGCTCAACCTTTGGACAGAAAAGGCCATCGATTGCTTTGACAAGTCGGCTAATGGCGCCGAAAAAGATAGTGATAAATATACATTATGCCTCGCCTTGGAGAAATGGTCGAAGTTACTTTCGGGCACAGAGCCGCAGAAAGCCATTCCTTTGATTAAAAAGGCTATTGCAGTATATGCCACAATTCCGGATGCACCTAAAGTTAATGCAGCCTACTTCAAATTAGGATTAAGTGATGCCTTATTGCAAAGCGACAGCTTGAAAGCAGCGGAGCATGTTTGTCAAGAGGCTATCAATATAGCAAACGCAGTAGGAGACAAAGTTGCTCTCTCAGATGCTTGTCAAGATATGGCAAACATTCTGAATGGGATGAAAAGATTCCGTGAAGAACTTGACTACTCAAAAAGAGCATATTCGTTAAGTGATGTTCCTGATGATACAAAACTATTGAATTTGGCATGGGCGTATCTCAATGTAGACTCACTGGCCTCAAGTGCCAAGATCCTTAGAAATATAAAGTCATCAGATCCTACAACTTTATATATCTTTAATTATCTACATCACATTGCGGCCATTAAATCAGGCAAGTTCTCAGACGCTTGTCAATATGCTGATTCATCCTATCATTATATTGAGAAGATGTATGCAGACGAAGCAACCAAGAAAGACAACTATTACAGTGCTTACGTTCAAAGTAAATTCGAGAAAGGCGTGATGGAATGTTGAGCTAAGACGATGAAACAACTCGTAATCTGCATCACAATAGCAGCGCTCATCATCATCCTGATGCTCGTTCTCTCCTATCGTCAGTATCGTGCAAAGGCAAAGATGAAAATGGAGGTAGAGAAGAAGGACCACGAAATGAAAGAGCAGCTCCACAAGGAGATGCTTAGACACAAGGAAGTGCAAATTTCCATGATGCGTGACTTCATCCTACAGAAAGTGAATACGGCACAGAAGATAGAAGAGATCAAGAATAATCAAGGAGAGAATATCTCTCTGACAGATCCGGACTGGGAAGAAATCAATCTGTTTGTGGAGAAGGTAGAAGGCGACTTCGTCCCAAGGCTCATGGAGAAGTTCCCACAACTCAGCGACTCCGAAAAACGCTTTCTTATTCTCGTGCGTCTCAAAATTCCGACGAAAGCTCTGTCATCCATCTATGGTATCAGCGAGAAGTCTGTCCGCCAGAAGTTATATGTCTTTAAATCGAAGGTTGGAATTGAAGGGAAAGATTGCACCCTAAGAGACTTTATCGAAGCATTTTGAGGTTGTCAATAGGCAAAAATAGACTTGTCATTAGGGGAGGTATAATGCAAATATCTAATATTCAGCTTATTATGCAAAATTAGAAAATAGTAAGAAATAGACACACTTTGGATTTTAGGTCATAGAAAATAGCGTAAATTTGCACCAGAATTAAAACAATAGCGTCATGAAACAGATTTTGATTACAATTCTATTAAGCCTGATCTTGCTTCCAGGCTATGCGACAAACATAGATGTAAAGAAAGCGGGAACTACTCATCAAGGTGGTGCTCGTATGCCGTCAGCTACAAAATTGACGGCAGATTACGAATATGGAATTCTAACCTTATATGTATTCCAGTATGTTGGTAGTATTCAGGTCATTATATATAATAATGGAAACATGCCTGTAGCATCCTTAACAACAACTTCGCCAGGCTCAGATACAATAACCATGAATATCGATTACTTATCAGATGGTGATTACACTTTATATATTATTTTAGGAAGTGCTATCTACATTGGAAATTTTGAAATATAAAATGCATTCCCCATTTCGTAGTATTTTTCATTATCAATATCAAAAAATCAAACGCAATCCTTTAGTTGTAAATAATTTATTTCTCCCTTTTCGAAATGGAGAAGCAACTGCAAATGCCATTGAATTTGGTAATAAGAATGCACATGTCATCATCACTAGTATTATTAGCCTTCAGTGTCGTTATTGTAAAGAGCATGTAAAAGATTTGACGAATATACTTAGATGTGCCCCTGATCAATATCTATGGCGCATTTACATAGCTGGCATACTCCCTATGAATGGACATAAAGACAAATTCCAAATTATTAACAGATTTCAACTTATGTTATTATCAGCATACCTTACAAACAAAGAATGTTGTTTTCAAATGCTTAGGGAATGGGACATTCATGGAAAAGGACAAATTAGAGAAGATGCAATTAATAAATATTACGATATGCTCAACTTTATAAGAAAGATGCCTATAACTCATTATCCTACCATACTAATTAATGGTAGGATTTTGCCAAAAGAGTATTCTATATCTGACATACAATTTATTGCACAATACGTAAAATAGCAATAAGCATATGACTGCTATATGTCTAGAGGAAGCAGCTACTCTTCTGACTTTAGCTTTTATATAGAGGATAAGCCTAACCTTTTTGATAGGAATGACAAATACTAGTCAAGTCGTTCTGCATTAGGTAAGTAAAATTAAATAATACATTGTAGACAAATGAGAAAGTTACAATTATCAGAAATGGAGCACGTGTTTGGTGGACAGAAGGACGAATGCGCAGCGGTTCAAGCTCTTGCTGACGCTTATAAGAGAGATGGCGCTACCGATGCCCAGTGGGATGAGTGGTGTGATCTTTTTGACAAATATTGCTAATTTCAGCCTAAGCATCAGCACTAAGTAACAAACGTACACATTAGGGCATAGAGTCCTAACGTGTATCTATTATATAATCATGAAAGATAAATATAGAAAAGTAGCATTGACCATTGCATTAGGTTTTATCTTCCTTTGCTGTAAGGCTCAGAAGCAAGTCCCGATAGAACCAGCAATGATGGAAGTAAGTTATCACGTCATTTTTGGTAACAATACTGATAACTATGCGCTGAGGATTGGCAAGAATGTGAGCGAGTTCTTCAGCTACGACAAGCTGCGCAGTGACTCGCTGGGCAGTAATCCTGAGACTGTGATGGTAATCCTCAATGAGGAACTTGAGCGAATGAAGAAGCTCCACAACAAGGAAAGTGTGGATTATCATCATAGTCTAGGTTGTGGGGATTATCTCTACACCAATTTCCCAAATGACAGCGTCAGCACCTATACATCAGTCATGGGAATAGGTTACCGTATCGTGGAGCCAATGCCAACCATATATTGGACAATATGCGAGGACAGCACACGACTCATCATGGGGTTCAATTGCCACTTAGCCACAACTACTTTCCGCGGCAGAGAGTGGAAGGCATGGTACACTGAGGACATTCCTATCATGCGAGGCCCTTGGAAACTTGGAGGACTGCCTGGATTGATTCTATGCGCTGAGGTGGAAAGTTTCATCAGCTACACTGCCACAGTCGTCAAGACTGCCAACGTTAGTCCCGTCACCTTTTATAATTGGTGGAATAAGAAATTTGAGAATATTGACCGCAAGAAACATCTCAAAGCAAGCAACGATCCAAAGACCTATCCCAAAGGCACACAAATGACACCACCACTGGAACTGGACTGGATAGAAGTCGGCAACGCTAATCCGCAAGCGAAATGAGGCAATATCTTCTTATAATAATCTTCACTATGCTCTCGCTCTCTGCGAAGGCACAGGTGAAGGTAAGTGGCACCGTGACGGATGCTGCAGGACAACCTTTGTCCGGAGTGATCATCAAGAGCATCGATGCCACGACGAAAAAGATGGCGGGCTATGCACAATCGGGTAACGACGGCCATTGGACCATCACGGCAAAGGCGGGTTCCTTGCTACAGTTCACTGCGATGGGCTTCAAGAAGCAGGAACTGACCGTGAAGGAGGGCATGAAGGAACAGCGTGTCGCACTAGAGGATAATGCGGTAGCGCTGAAGGAAATCATGGTGAAGGCAGCGCCCGTGCGCCTCTCCGGTGACACCATCAAATACCTCCTCTCCACCTACTCCAAGCCCGAGGATCGTACATTGGCGGATGTGCTGTCGCGCGTGCCAGGCTTCGAGGTGAACAAAGACAACGGACAGATCTCCTACGAGGGCAAGAGCATCAGTAACTTCTACATTGAGGGCATGGACCTCATGGGCGGTAAGTATGGCGTGTCGGCGAAGTCATTGCCGCAGCAGGATGTGGCGATGGTGGAGGTGATGAAGCACCACCAGCCGATACGCGTCTTAGACGACTTCACCTACTCTGACGACAACGCCATCAACATCCGAATGAAGAAGGGCGCCAAGGAGCACTGGATAGCGACCTTCGACGGTGGCGCGGGTGTGAAGAGCCATGGTGGACTGTGGTGCTTCGAGAGCTTCGCCATGCGTCTGAAGCCCAGTTGGCAGACGATTATCACCTATAAAACCAACAACACGGGCAAGGATATCCTGAGCGAGAGCGAGGCGTTGCTGACGACAGGGGAGCTGGGTGAAACGCTTCGGCCGTTCATCGTGCTGCCTGCACCCTCGACGAGCCGTCTAGGGCAGCGGTCACTCTTCAATCGCACCCACGTCGTGACGTTCAACACCCTGTTGCGCCTCACGGACAACTCACAGATGAACCTCCAGGTGACATACACCAATGACCGCGAAGAGGCATCGGCACAACGGACGACAGAGTACTTCGTCAATACGGGCAATCGCATGATTGACAACAAGAAGGAATATCTAGAGAAGGACGACCACCTCACGGCAAAACTGAAATACGAGAACAACAGCGGTGGACAATATCTGAAGAACGAGCTCTCCGGTGATCTGCTCTGGAGCCGGCAGTGGCTCACGGAGCGCGGTACGAATCCGCACGATCTCTATGGCCGACTACCGGAGTATACGCTGAAGGACAACCTCATGGTGATGCGGCGCATGGGCAACCGCCTCGTCACACTAGAGTCGAAGAACATCATGCAGGTGCGGCCTAACGGGCTCAACGTCGATGCCTTGAGGCAGGACGTCAATCAGCATTACTATGAGACCGATACCTATCTGAAGGGCAGCTTCCTTCTGGGGAAGTTCATCGTCTCAGGTCGTGCGGGCATCAATGCGGGGAAATACGCGTTCTCCTCCAACATGCAGACATTGCTAGACAGTCTAGGACTTTGGACGGGCAGCAGTCACTACTTTTTTTCGAGAATCTATGCCAATCCAGAGGTAGAGTATAAGATTTCCGACTTCGACATTACTTTCAGCAACGAGCTCTCGTGGAATCACTATAGCTACAGCGTTGGCGATGCCTACTCCCGGGTGCTCTATTCTCCTGAGCTCCACATCCGCTGGCAGGCGTCACCACGGTGGCAACTGGGTGCTACCGCAGACATCACAAACGGCAACGTGGATGCCAATCAGTTCTACCCCACCATCGTGTTGCAGGACTATCAATACATCCACCGCGGCCTTGCTGACTATCGTGTGGCACGTGACAAGGGTGTAAGTCTCAGTGCACGCTATGGCGATGCGCTCCGTGGTACACACCTCGTCGGACGCGTGAAGCGCACCTTCGGTTCCACGCCATACACCACGTCGCAGGAATACGAGGGCGACTACATCATCGTCTCTCTCCAGCCCCAGCGAACGACCTACAATGCCTGGAACGTGACTCTCTTCTGTTCACAGGGCATCGGCGCTCTCAAAGGCACACTCAATGCACGGGCACTCTACAATGCGAAGGATGCCGAGATGATCCAGAATGGCGAGCAGATGCCTTTCAAGACAAGGGCGTTTAACCTCACCGCGGGTCTTACGACATCGCTCATTCCCACGGTAGACGTCGACTACCATCTGACCTGGATGCGCAACACGATGAAGATGCAGCGCCTCGGCTCGTCCTCGACCATCAACAGTTGGAAGCATGAGGCAAAGGTCCACATCCCCATCGTGAAGCTTCTGAGCCTCGAGACACTGGCGGAATACTACCACAACCAGCTCTCAGCCAATCGCTTCAAGGACATCTTCTTCGCCGATGCCTCCCTAAAGCTCCAACTCCGTCGCTTCGACATTACGCTGGCCCTCAATAACCTCTTAAACCGCAAGACCTATGCCTACGCACTTAACAGCGACCTCATGCGCAGTACGAGCAGTCTGCTTATCAGTGGCAGAGAACTAATGATAAATATATACTATAAGCTATAGTAATTATAGAAAAAAATAAAGATGTCTTATGAATGTTATTAAAAACAGGAAAATCCTATCATCTATTCAGCATGACTCCATGCAATGCGGCGTAGCCTGCATTCAGATGGTTTGCGATTATTATGGGAAAAACTATCCATTAGACTATCTTGACCAATTATGCTCTGCAACTAATGAAGGTGTATCACTATTGGGCATGGATGTTACAGCTAATCAACTCGGGATCAAGACGGTTAGCAAGGAACTCTCTGCGGAAGAGTTAATAAGTGCAAACATGCCTTGCATTCTACACTGGAACCAAAATCACTTCGTGGTATTGTACAGGGCCTCGAAGAACGGGCAGAAATTTTACGTGGCTGATCCAGGCAAGGGTAAGATTAAATATAGCAGGCAAGAATTTGAACAGCACTGGATCAGCACACAGTCTGACGGAGAAGGAAAGGGTATCGCCATGTTCCTAGAGCCCACCCAAGACTTCTACAACAGGCATGATGACAGGACAGAGGAGAAAAGATCGTTCAGGTTCCTCTGGGGGTACGTGATGGAGTACCGCAAGTATTTCTTCCAAATATTCCTTGGTCTTCTGCTGGGCTGTGGGTTGCAGCTCATCATACCGTTCCTCACGCAGGGCATCGTCGACCTTGGCATCAAGCACAAGGACATCGGCTTGATATGGATGATCCTGCTTGGCGAACTGATGATCGTCACGGGACGGACGGCAACCGACTTCATCCGCCGATGGCTGTTGCTGCATATCTCTATGCGCATCAACCTGTCGCTTGTGAGCGACTTCTTCATCAAGCTACTTAAGTTGCCTATGTCGTTCTTCGATACGAAACTGATGGGTGACCTTTTGCAGCGCATCAATGACCACTCCCGTGTGCAGTCGTTCCTGACCAACCAGGTTCTCAGCGTGATGTTCACCATGCTGAGCTTTGTGGTATTCGGTGTGGTGCTCTTTATCTATAACAGGCTCATCTTCATTGTGTTCCTCCTTGGCAGCATCCTTTATGGCCTATGGATTGCTCATTTCCTCGGACGGCGGAAGGTGCTGGACTACGAACTGTTTGAGCAGCAAGCCATCAACCAGAGCAAGACTTATCAGTTCATCACCTCGATGCAGGAAATCAAGCTGCAGGACTGTGAGCAACGTAGGCGGTGGGAATGGGAAGATACGCAGGCCGACCTCTTCAATGTGCAGATGAAATCGCTGAAACTGCAACAGACGCAAGAGGCAGGCTCTATCTTCATCAACGAACTGAAGAATATTCTTATCACGGTGCTTGCCGCCACAACGGTCATTAACGGGCAGATAACGCTCGGTGCCATGCTTGCCATACAATATATCGTTGGTCAGCTCAACTCGCCCGTGGAACAACTGATGAGTTTCATCTACTCCTTGCAAGACGTGAAGATTTCGCTAGAGCGCATCAATGAGATACACCAGTCAAATAACGAAGAAAGCCGCGACAACCAATTGACAGCATTTAATGGAAAGAAAGAAATATCAATTGAAAATATCGACTTCAAGTATGACCCTCACTCATTGAAGAAAACGTTGGAAAGCATCTCATTCGACATTCCCGAAGGCAAGGTAACGGCGATAGTCGGTGCAAGCGGCAGTGGGAAGACGACGCTAATCAAGCTGATGCTCGGATATTATAAGGTGATAAGTGGTTCGATAGACATAGTGGGAAGGAACATCAACGGCTACAACCTGAAATGGTGGCGCCGGCATTGCGGCGTCGTAATGCAGGATGGCGTAATCTTCTCTGAGTCTATCGCCCAGAATATTGCCGTGAGCGATGGAGAAATTGATGTTGACAAGTTGGAAAAGGCTGCTCGCATAGCCTGCATCCACGACTATGTGATGTCGCTACCGCTGAAGTACAATACAAAGATTGGGCGCGACGGTGTGGGACTGAGCCAGGGGCAGAAGCAGCGCATCCTCATCGCCCGAGCCGTATACAAGGATCCCGACTTCATCTTCCTCGACGAGGCGACGAACTCCCTTGATGCCAAGAATGAACGTGAGATCGTGGAGAATCTCGACAGGTTCTACACTGGGCGCACCGTTGTCATCGTTGCCCACAGGTTAAGCACAGTAAAAAACGCCGACCAGATTGTTGTCATCGATAATGGGCACATCGTGGAGAAGGGCAACCATGCCACTCTCATCGCCAAGAAGGGCGCATATTATGAACTCGTAAAAAACCAATTGGAATTAGGCAACTGACATGAAAACAAAAGATACTAACAGCAAAATAGAGCTTCGTTCGGAGAAAGTGCGCAACATCATCGGAGAGATACCGCCAGCGCTCGTACGGTGGGGCATCGCCATTATTGTGGTGATCTTCGCCATCTTGCTCTCCGTTGTCCTTTGTGTGAAATACCCATACGGCAACGGCGAGACAATATTCCAGCACATCTTTATCTTATAAGTCGCACAAAGCGACGTTCTGAAATTACAAGAAAGTCCACAAGATTTCAATTGAAATTTCAACCGAAATCGGCTAAATATTGTATTTTGGAGCAAGCTCCAAACCGTATAAAAATCGAGTAGGAGGTAAATACTAATCATAGGTGTTTATCTCCTACTTTCGTAT
>URQS01000039.1 GCA_900550035.1 uncultured Prevotella sp.
GGCTATACAATTCCCGCTATTAGGGCTTGTTAGGGACTTGCACCCATTAGAATAAACTCATGCCGAGCATACACCCAAATCGGTCATTAGAAAAAGTTTCTTGTCATTTTCTAATGACCGCCATTAGAATACGAGCGCTATCTAAACAAATTCTCTAAAGCTATCAAACAACGCGTTTTCGGAACGATGATTTTGTCACAAATAACTTCTGGGCAACAGAGGCATGTGGAAACTTCATTGTCATGGCATATAACTTCATGTCGTTGTTCAGGACACAGAGAAATCCTAATGACCGATTTGGGTTAAAAAAAACAGAAAAAACAGACGAAATAAGTAAATTGTAAAGAAAAATGATTATATTTGCAATAAATAACATTACTCTTTGGATTATTGCATTGCACACCACTCACATTCTATTAATATTATTAAATTGTGTGGGATTATACTTTAGTCATTCCTTCAAATCATTTTATGTATGAGACAATTGTTATTTTTACTACTCACAATCTTCAACTGTTTTCAAGTACATGCCGAAGATACTCATGAGATAGAGCCTTCCATACTTGAAATTCATTACTCTGCCTCTTATGATGCGGACATGAAAAAGTCGCCATATATGCGAGGAAACAACATATATATCTTAAGATGTGGCAAGAAGCAAAGTCAATACTTCTGTTACGAGAATCTTAGGCACGACTCACTAAGTTCTGTTCCTGGGGGCAATAAAATACTATATGATGAAATAATGGATTGGGCATCGCATCCGGATGATTTCAGTAAATACCCGACGAAAACTCCATCTTATAGAGAATTTCTTTACAGAGACTTGACCAATAATGATATCACCATATATAGGAGTTCTATGGGTGAACTTTTCAGAATCAAAGATACGCCAAAGATGGATTGGAATGTGATAGCGGATTCTGTTAAAACTATTCTTGGATATGAATGTCAAATGGCAGAGACTACTTTTCGCGGTAGACATTGGAAAGTATGGTTTACGCTTGACATCCCATTGTCTATCGGACCGTGGAAATTTGGAGGGTTGCCAGGTCTTGTGCTGCAAGCAGAGAGTAGTGGCTTTCTGAAAATAGAAGGATATAAAATTTTGACAAAGGGACTGACTCCCATTAAATTTTATAACTACTACAACAAAAAGGCGACCGATATTGACAGGAAAAAGTTTCTTAAGGAAACCAGTGCTCCATCAAGGTATCCTAAAGGTACATTCATAATACCCAAAATGGAATTAGAATGAGATGCATTGTTTCTATTATATTATCGGTTTTGTTTTCCTTACCAATTACTGCACAGGTATTGGTCAGCGGACATATAATTGATGATGAAAATAAGCCTTTAGCTTCGGTCATTGTCAAAAGATTTGGTGCGCATCATAAAATGCGAGGATATACAACGAGTAGTGACAAAGGCTATTTTTCGATAGAAGCAGAAGTTGGCGACACTCTTAATTTCAGTCTGTTAGGTTTTACCGATCAGCAAGTGTCGGTAAAAAACAACATGAAAAGCCTTACTATGAAAATGCACAACGCTGCAATCACACTGAAAGATGTTGTCGTTAAATCAGCCAAGGTGCATGAGCGTGGTGATACTGTTAGCTACATTGTCAGTGCATTTGCCAACAGCAATGACAAATCTATTGGTGATGTAATTGCTAAAATCCCCGGATTTGACGTTGACAAGAAGTCCGGGAAAATCTCTTATGAAGGCAAGCCTATAAGCAAGTTCTACATAGAAGGGCTTGACATGCTTGGCAGTAAGTACGGTGTGGCAACCAACACGTTGCCACAAGGAGAAGTTGGAGCCGTGGAAGTCATGCGCAAACATCAACCTATACGTGTATTGGAAGACTTCACATTCACGGATGATGCCGCCGTCAATCTAAAGATGAAGGACGGTGCAAAAAGCCATTGGGTGACCTCCTGGAAAATGGCAGGTGGATATGGTGACAATGCATCTGATTATGGGAATGGAGATAAAGGACTGTGGCTATTGGAAGGATTCGGATTAAGGCTGAAATCAAAATTCCAAACCATGCTGACATACAAGACCAACAATACTGGCCTTGACATCAGCCGTGAGTCAACCAACCTGTACAACATTGAAGAATCTGCAGAACTGCAACCTAAAGATTTTATAGTCTTATCTTCTCCTGCTGCTTCTGCAATTGGACGTAATCACAGCTTGTTCAACAGGAGTCATGCCGCGACTGTAAATATGCTAAAAAAATTGAATGATGACACACAACTGAAATTTCAACTTGTTTACAATAACGAGAAGGCAAAAGCATGGGGACAACGCAACACAACGTACATCAAGCCTAATGGCAACAGAGCGGTAAGCAACTCAAAGGCATGGAATGAGAAAGGCAACAACCTATACGCATCGCTTAAATATGAGCATAATGCCTCAAAGAGCTATTTGCGCAACTCTTTGACGGGAGACTTGAAGTGGCTTTCTGAACGATTGAATGAAACTGGAACTAATCCACACAGACAATATGCAAACGTCCCTATATTCAATATAAAGGACAATTTGTATATCATACGCCGTATAGGAAAGACCTTGGTCTCTTTCTATTCCAACAATTCCATACAGAATCGTCCACAGTATATGGACGTAGACTCTATAATACGGCAGAATCTGACACAAAGGCTATATACTACCGATACTTACGGTATGGGAGGTTGGACTATAGGAAGACTCAACTTGCAAATGAAAGCTGGAGTGAAAGGATTGCTTAATCGTTTGGATGTGTCGGCAAGCGGACTGCCGGATTCATTAGGACTATTGACAGATAAAAGTAGTTTTGGATATTTACAGTTATATGCCAAACCGCAAATCGATTACCGAAAGACCGACATCACCTTTACCGTTTCTGCTCCCATAGAGAATACTTATTACAAATACAGTCATGATGCAGGTAAATACATGTTTTCTGTTTCACCTTCAGCAAACGTCAGATGGAATATTACGTCACGTCTGACAATGGCGGTTTATGGTGGATATAATGTATCTCCAGTCGACTTCAACCGTTTTTTCGGTTCTTTGATTATGCAGGACTAT
Source organism: uncultured Prevotella sp. (assembly GCA_900550035.1). Taxonomy (GTDB): domain Bacteria; phylum Bacteroidota; class Bacteroidia; order Bacteroidales; family Bacteroidaceae; genus Prevotella. The sequence goes on from URQS01000039.1 coordinate 3,085, forward strand.
ATGACATTCAATAAAGGCTACTATGGATATGAGGTGGAAAAATCAAAGACATTCAGATATTCCATTTTATACCGTAATGCCATAAAAGGCACCCATATTAACGCATCGATTTCAAGAACATTATCAGACAGGCCATACACGATGACGCAGGAATCGGTTGGGGATTATTTTGTTTGGGGACTTTCAGCAAAGGCTACAAAAGGCGACATTTGGCAGAGTACATTGAGGCTACAACAAGGTATACAATGGCTTAACGGCAAATTGTCGTTGCAAGGCTTATATACCCACAACAACACCAAGATGTTGCAGAATGAACATTTGGTGAATACCCAATACAATATGCTGAACACTACAGGCTCATTTGTAGTGTCGCCAATTAAGGACATGACAGTAAGATATTTGTTAAGATTTTCGTATAATGACATGAAAAGCGAATACAGTACCAAAACCTCGTTCTGCAATTGGCTGCATGAAATGTCGGTTGTTGTACCTGTGAATAGATTCAGAGTGACAGTTGACGGCGAGTATTACCACAATAAAGTTGCTATAGGAAAATACAAAGATATTTTCATGGGCAACGGTTCGCTTGTCTACCAAATGACACACATAAATCTAGAGTTGAAAGTAAGCAATTTGCTCAACAATAAATCATATTCCTATTCTACAGTTGCAAATATGATGACTATGCAATCCATTACTGCCTTGCGTGGGCGCGAGATAATGCTTTCTTTAATATATAAACCATAACAAGATGAAGATACAAAAGCAACTTGATTCAATGAAGTGCGGTATTACCTGTCTTCAGATGATTACCTTTGCTATGCTCACTTTCTTTGTGTTCTCGGATTTCTTATGTCTTCGACATGCTGTCAGTAAACGAGTGAGGGTGTGTCTACTCGTTTACTGACAGAGCAAGTTCTTGCAAAGCAAGCGGCGAAGCCGAGCGGCAAACTTGCGAAACTTCTCTATATTATTCTACTGTTATCGGTAGTGTTGCCATTGGCATTCCCTCTGCCGACACGCTGAGCGTTGCCGTGCCGTGCTTCAGTCCTTCCACAACAACCACGAGCTCACCGCTGAACAGCGGCATCTCGGTTGAGTTGAATGGCACGAGCGATGTTGCGTCGCCGTTGCAGGCTGCGCGGAACTTGGCAGCGCCCGTCACATGGAAATTCATCTTATTGGTTGCCGTGGCACACGCGTTGCCGTCCTTGTCAACCACCGACACGGTTACAAATGCAAGGTCTTCGCCCTTCGACGAGATACTGCTGCGGTCGGCTTTCAGCACGATGCGTGACGGAGCGCCCGCCGTGCGTATTGTCTTTTCTGCCTTAGGCGTGCCGTCGTAGTCGTAAGCCACGACACGTATCTCGCCCGGCTCGTACTTCACATTGTTCCAGCGCAGGCGGTAGCGGTCAAGTCGTGAGTTGGGGTTGTGAGTGATACGGCCCTGACTCTTACCATTGACGAAGAGTTCTGCCATCGGATACGACGTGTAGCAATACACCGGTGTAGTCTCGCCCTCGCGTCCGGGGAATGTCCAGTGCGGCAGAACGTGCAGCGTAGCGTCGTCCTTGCGCCAGTGTGAGCGATACAAGTAGTAACGGTCTTTGGGCAGACCTGCAAGGTCGCAGATGCCAAAGTAGCTCGAGCGCGACGGCCAATACTCGTCGTAGGGCGACGGTTCGCCCAGATAGTCGTAGCCGGTCCATACAAACTCGCCTATCACATAGTTGCGGTCGTCCTGCATCTGCCAGTCGTCATCGGGCAGATTGCTCCACGGACAATACTCAACGTCGTACGACGAACACTGACCGTCGGCGTATGTCTTCAACGAGGATGCCTCAACGGGGAACTTATATACGCCGCGCGAGCTGACTGTTGAGGCTGTCTCCGAACCCAAAAGGAATCCCTTAGGTAGCTGACGGATGTTCTTGTCGTACTTATGCACACGATAGTTGAAGCCTGGAACGTCCATGACCTGGGCGAAACCCGAATTGAGCGCAGCCTCAGCCTGGTCCATTCCCTGCGTTACGGGGCGTGTGGGGTCGAGCTTATGACAAAGGTCTTGCAGATGCTTGGAGATGTCTTTGCCATCCGCACTCCACTGTTCGGGTATCTCGTTGCCTATGCTCCACATCACGATTGATGGATGGTTGCGATGGTTGAGCACAAGATTTTCCATGTCCTTATCAGCCCACTGCTTGAAGTTGAGGGCGTAGCCGTTCTTGCATTTAGGATAAATCCACATGTCGAAACTCTCAGCCATCACCATCATACCCATCGAGTCGCATATCTCCATCTGCCATGTCGACGGCATATTGTGAGCCGTGCGTATGGCGTCGCAACCCATATCCTTCATTGTGCGTATCTGTCGGATGAGTGCAGCCTTGTTTACTGCGGCACCTATCGGACCAAGGTCGTGATGCAGACACACGCCCTTTATCTTACGCGATACTCCATTCAGCTGGAAACCGTCATACTGCGCCACACGTACTGTGCGTATGCCTACCTTCTGACAGGTCTGGTCTATAAGCTTGTTGTTGCGGTAGAGACGTGTGACGAGCTTGTATAGATAAGGCGATTCGGGCGACCACAGCTGCGCATCGTCCACAGTCAGCGTCTTCACCACGTTGCCCTGAGCGTCGAAGTCGCCGTGTTTGAACTGCGCCACCACCTTGCCAGCATTGTCGACGAGCTGGTTTTCTATAGAGAGAGTCTTGTCTACATTGTTTATATTGGTACAGATGCTCACCTCAGCCTTGCCTTTGTTTATCGACTCTGTGCGGAAGTAGCAGCCCCACGGATTGATTGTTGCCGCGTCGGCATTCATCACGAGTTGAACGGGACGATACAATCCACCGCCCGGATACCATCGCGAACTTTCCTCACGGTTGTTGAGGCTCACGCTAATCTCGTTTCTGCCCTTCTTCAAGTATGGCGCAGCATCAACACGGAAGGCATTATATCCATAAGCCCAGTGGCCCGCAAGCTTACCATTAATATACACATGAGGGTCTGCCATGGCTCCGTCAAACTCCAGAACAGCCGTCTTGGGCAGTCGCTTCAAGTTGACTGTGGTCTTATAGAATCCACGTCCTATCCAAGGCAGAGCGCCCGAGCGTCCCGACTTCTCCGTCTTCTCCTTTTCGCCGTTCTGCTCTATGGCAACATACTGAAGATCCCACTTCTTGTCGAAGGGTCCGTTTATAGCCCAGTCGTGCGGAACGGTGACAGCTTTATAGCTGATGCTGTCGCGCGAAAACTGCCATTGCTTCAGGTTGATTGTGCTGCGTTGGGCAGAAGCTGTGAGTGATGCAGCGAGAGAAAGGGCGCAGAAGCCACAGAAGCCCCACCCCCTGCCCCTCCCCCGCAGGGAGGGGAAAGGTATGCTGTTGAGCATGTTAGGTATTAATGTATTCAAACGATTCATTGTGATTATATATTAAATGTTGATTTTATATTGAGTATCGATTATATTCGTTAACAACGTATATTCAGTCATTCACAAATGCTAATCATAATTCTGAACTCTCAATTCTGAACTCTCAATTCGCGAAAGCCTTCAGCGCATCAGTCGGTTTGCCGTTAGAGTCGAACGCTCCCTTATTGTAGCCGTTCCAGCCGCCGTAGCATTCGGGTTCCCAATAGAATATTCCAAGGCATTCAGGCTTTGCCTTGCAGCCGTCCACCATCTTCTTCATCATGGCAGCGGCATTCTCCGAGTCCCACGGCATACCAATCTCGCTGACCATAACCTTGCAGTTGTAGCGTGAGGCGAGGGTTGAGACGTTGGCAAGACAGTCGTCGGTAGCCTTCTGCCAATTGTCGTCTTCGGGATAGAGCGACATGCCTATGACATCCCACTTGGCACCGGCAGCCTTCAGTCCGTCAAACATCCATGTGAAACCGCCTATCTCGTTGCCACGGTCGATGTGTATCATGCACTGTGCATTGGGATAAACAGCCTTGGCAGCATCATATCCGGCGTTGTTGAGAGCGGCATAGTTGGCGAAGTTGTTGTTGCTTACTTTGCCCAAAGGCCAGAGCATTCCGGTACGTGTCTCGTTGCCTATCTGTATCCACTCCACGTCGATGCCGTTGTTCTTCAATGCCTGCAGCACGTCAGTAGTATGACTTGCCACGGCTGCCTTCATCTTGTCGAGGTCGTCCTTGAAGCCGTTCCATGCGGCAGGAATGTTCTGCTTGCCTGGATCAGCCCACGAATCAGAGTAGTGGAAATCAATCATCAGGCGCATGCCGAGGTTCTTTGCGCGCCAAGCTTTGGTCAGAACGTCGTCCTTGGCGTTCCATCCGCCGTCAGGGTTCACCCATACACGCAGACGTACAGAGTTGGTTCCGAGGTCGCGAAGTAACGCCATACACTCCGTTGCCTTTCCGTTGGCATCGTAAAACTTCTTTCCGTTCTGCTCCATCTCGGTCAGCCAACTCACGTCGGCACCCTTAGCGAAGCCGCTCATGTCGTATGTCTTCTCCTTCTCGGGAGTAGCGTTGTTGTCGTTGCTGCAACTTGTACCGGTGATTGAGAACAGTAATGCAGATGCCAGCAATAATGTCTTTCCTATAATATGTTTCATAGTTATATTCTGTTTATTAGTTATTCATTTCCACCATCTGGGCACGAGTCTGCATGCTGTTGGTTGTGTTGAAGTTTACTTTCACGGCACCCGTCTTGCCTCCGTCCAATGTGATGGTGGCGCCCATAAGCGGTTCTTTGTTGTTGGCGTCGGTAATGCAACCTTTGATGGTGCGGTTCTGCGCCTGCGCCGAAAGCGATGCTGCCGACAATACACCGGCCAGAAGCAACGCAAAGAAACGGCTACATTTGTTTCCTTTTGTTTGGTTCATGTTGAAAACGTTTAGGTAAATTATGGTTTTAAATTTGAATTCCTTACGGTAGAGAAACTTTTCACTTAAGGTATAGGATTTTTCACTTTTCACTTTTCCCTTTTCACTTATTCTATTGAAGATTTGAAACGGATAGGTTTTCGGTTCGGGTGCAAAATTACGACATATAATAAAAATACCGCATTACAAATTAGACAAAAGGCAAAACAAAACAGACAAAAACGCTCGCAAACGCCCATAAACAAAGGGTTTGGCCGAAATGTAAAGAGCAAAAGGGAGAAATGTCTTCCGTGTCTGACATTTTTTTTGTAATTTAACGCCGTGAAAGAAAAACATAAAAAAACAAGCCATAATCCACTAACGCTGGAATGAAGAATTTACTTTTTACCTTTATCCTTACACTACTCTCAGCGCTGACTTCAGCCCAGACCTTCAGCAATATATCCATTGCCGAGGCATCGACCGTGTGCTCCATAGCGCAGGACGAGCAGGGAATGGTGTGGCTGGGCACCGAGAACGGACTCTACTCGTACGACGGCTACCGCACCATTCAGCACAACATTTCTGCCGACGGCACTACGATAGCCACACGCATACACTCAATGCTCGTCAGCCACGACATCATATATATGGGAACAGAACGCGGACTGCTCGTATACGACATACGAAGCGGACGCTACGAGCAACCCCTCGGTCAGTCGCCCAAGGACATTCGTGCCGTGGCTATGCACGAAGGACGCCTATGGATGGGCAGCGCGACGGGACTGTACAGCTGCAGCCTCGCCGCCAACGACATACGTCTGGAGAACCGACAGTTGCAGAACGTATACTCGCTGCTGTCCACCCCTCGCGGACTGCTTGTCGGAACCTTAGGCGGACTGGCGCTACGCTTGCCCAATGGCAGCGTGCGCCGCATATCAATAGGCAACAGTCCGCAACCGCTTGTCAACGCTCTTACCCCCGACCGTGGCACCCAAGACGTATGGATAGGCACAGAGGGTGCGCTATACCGTTATGATTGGCGCACATTCCAGCCCGTAGCCCCGCTCGCAGGCAACTCCATCAAGTCGCTCGCGCTACACGGCGACAATATATATGCCGGCACCGACAACGGGATGTTCATCTATAACAAGGTGACAAATACCGTGCGCCATGCCCTGCACGACTCACGCTCGGCACGCTCCATAGCCAACAACATCGTGTGGGCGGTGTTCAACGACCGATGGGGCAACCTATGGGCTGGCACCGACCAGGGCGTGTCGTACATACAGCAGCGCCCATTCTACACCTACACTCCGCTCAGCGACATCACACGTACGGGCGACGGCAACTGTCTGCACCTCATATTCCGCAGTGCCGACAACATGCTGTGGCTCGGCGGCACCAACGGTCTCATAGCCTACAGCGCCTCGCACGGATTCATGCCCGACAACTACGCCGACATAGCGTGGTATAGACAGACCTCAACTGCACACTATATGTCGCACAACCGTGTGCGCCGTGTGTACTCCGACGGCGAGGGTAGGGTACTCGTATGCACCGACCATGGGCTCAACATATACAATCCGCTGACACGACAGATGCGCAACGTCATCGTCACCGACCGCTCGCGACGCTACAGCACGGCATGGGCTTACGACGTGGTGGACGACGGAATGGGACGCTACTGGATATGCTCGTATATGGGCGGAGTGTTTGTGGTGGCTAAGGAGAAGCTGCTCAATGCCACCGATGGCGTGATTGTAGCCGACCGCCATCTGCTCTCGCAGTTGCAGGGCATACACGTGTGGCAACTCGTCAAGGACGGACAAGGCTGCATCTGGGCGCGAATGTACGACCGCGGACTCGACCGTATCGACCCCAAAACGATGCGTGTGGAGCACGTCGTAGGCAAGGACCGCATCATCAACGACATCGCTGCAGACCGTAAGGGCAACATTTGGGCTGCAATGGACGGCGAGATACGCTGCTTCGGCATGAATGCCAAAGCCGACCGTACCTATAACATAGCCGGATATGGCAGTGATGCCACCGCCATGCTGTGTCGTGTGGAGGACGATATGTGGGCTGTCATGGGCAACGACTGCTGCATACTGAGTGCCGACGGACGCTCCATGCGCTTCGCTGTGCCCGGATTCCGACCGCTTGCCATCTGCTACGACCGCTTGTCGCACAACGTTCTGCTCGGCGGCAACGATGCTGTGGTGAGCATTCCAGCTGCTTGCAAGAATCTAAAGCAGCAGCGCCGACACGTATTCATGTCGGGCTTGATGGTCGACGGCAAGCCGTTTGTGCCCGAAGATGGCAGCACCGCCTATCTGTCGGCAGTAACGCTCGCCTCCACACAGAACAACGTGACGTTCCAGCTGTCCGACCTCCCCTTCTCGGGACAGCAACCCTGCGTGTACGCCTATCGCCTTAAAGGCATCGACCGCACGTGGCAATACCTTCACAGCGAGCGCCAAGAGATAAGCTACAACGCTCTGCCTCCGGGCAGTTATACGCTTGAGGTGCGCCAGATTGACGCCCTTGGCAACGCCAACGACGAAGTGCTCAGCTACGGAGTCACCATCCTTCCGCCCTGGTACTGGTCGCTGTGGGCTAAGATTGTTTATCTGCTTGTGATTGCAGCATTGCTCGTGTGGATAATGAACTTCTACATGATGCGCCGCCGTCTGCACGAAGAGCGCGCCGCCAAGCAGCGCATCATGCAGGAGTCGGCAGCCCGCTCGCAGTTCTTCGACAATCTATCGCGACAGTTCAAGCAGCCGCTCGGCTCGCTGTTCGGCTCGGTGCTCGACATGCTTCATGCCGAAACCGACACCGCCGGTGTGCGACGTCTGGAACAGATGCGCCACGACGTGGTCGACATGAACATGCTTGTGCATAAGGCTCTCGACGTGATGCAGACACGACCCGACAACGACCCTACGCCTAAGACTACGCTCGATATAGTGGACTTCTGCCGACGTGCTGCCGACGACGCACGCTTGCGCTATGGCAAAGCGGTGGACATAGACTATCGCACCGATGTGCCTACGGCATACGTGTGCGTCGACGTGGTGCGCCTGCAACCCGTGTTGGCTGAACTTATCGACTTCGCCGTCGCTGGACGCAATGCCGATGCTCCCGTGCACATAGCCGTTTCGACCGACGACGATAGGGTGAGGCTCACCGTGTTGATACCAGGCAAGACGATAGCCAAGTCCGACCTGCCGTTTGTCTTCAACCGCTACTACACGGTGGCTGACAACAACAAGCCTGCCGACACAAACACCCTGGCGCTCGTTCATGAATTTGCCGAACAGCAAGGGGCTGTAGCCGGCGTGCATAGTGCCGACGGCGACACCGTAGTGACTGTATCGTTCGCTCCTGCGCTGACTGCCTCTGCACTCAGCGGACACAACGACAGCCCGACGGCTGCATACAGAGAGCCTGATGCCGACAGCGCCGACGCCCGCTTGTTGGCTAAGATTACGGACACGGTGGAGGCTCACATAGCCGACTCCGACTTCAATGTGACGCGCCTGCAGGAGTCGCTCGGACTCGGTTCGAAGCTGCTCTATCGCAAGGTGAAGCAGATGACGGGCAAGACTCCCGTCGAGTTTATACGCCACATACGCATGCAGCGCGCCGCCATAATGCTGCGCGAGGGACGGTTCTCGGTGTCGGAGGTGATGTATATGGTGGGATTTTCCAACTCAAGCTATTTCTCAAAGGTGTTTCAGAAAACCTACGGCATCACGCCTGCGGAGTATTCAAGAGGATAAACAATGGATCAATTTGTACATATATTAAATACCGACATACTGCCACCCCACCAGTTTACTTTCCCGTTTTGCTATGAGCCGCATCCGCTCTGCCGCCTTGCCGCCGCCGAAGTGCAACGCCACATCGCCGAATCGGGCATCTGGCAGGGCGAAACGAGTTGTGGCAAAATGTTCGGTGTACTCGTAGTAAGATACGAATTAGGAGTTAGGAATTACGAATTAGGAGTTAGGAGTTGCGAGTTAGGAGTTGGAAATTACGAGTTAGGATTTATTGCGGCTTACTCCGGATTGCTTGCCGGTCGCAACGACTGGGCTTACTTTGTGCCTCCCGTATTCGATGCACAGCAGCCAGACGGACACTTTAAAGTGACCGAACGCAGCATATCTGACATCAACAGAGAGATAGACTGCATACGCCATTCGGATGAATACAAGCGTGTCAAAGCCGAAGAAGCGATGCTGCGACAGAAGGCCGCCGACCAAATAGCAGCCATGAAGCAGCGCATAGCAAGCGCCAAGGTTGAGCGCGACCGCCGTCGCAGCGATGCCCAGGCAGGACTCGTGCACATCAGCGAGGCTGAAGCGGCTGCCATGACACGCGAGAGTCAGACGCTGAAGGCTGACCTTCGACGACTCAAGCAGCGCCTCGATGCAGAGCTTTCGGCAGCCCATGCCATCACGCAGCAATACGACGAGCGCATAGCAACGTTGCGACAGCGCCGCCGCAGCATGAGCGACGAACTGCAGCGGTGGCTCTTCACGCAATACCGCATGCTCAACGCACGTGGCGAAGAGCGCGACCTCATAGACATATTCAGCACCACCACACATGGCATTCCGCCCGCCGGGGCTGGCGACTGCTGCGCACCCAAGTTGTTGCAGTATGCCTACAGCCACGGACTCCAACCCGTGTGCATGGCTGAATTCTGGTGGGGCGAGTCGCCACGGCAGGAGATACGCCATCATCTGAGCTATTATCCCGCATGCCGTTCGAAGTGTCTGCCCATACTGACGCACATGCTTCAGGGGCTCGACGTAGAACCCAATCCGCTCACAGCGGCCGCATCGGAAGAGCTGAAGATAGTGTACGAGGACGACGCAATATGCGTTGTCGACAAGCCGGCAGGCATGCTCTCGGTACCGGGGAAGGACAATGTGGAGAGCGTAGAGTCGATAATGCGCCAGCGTTGGCACCAGTATGACAGCAATCCGATAATGGTACACCGGCTCGACCGCGACACCAGCGGACTCATGGTAGTGGCACGCACCCTCGAAGCCTATCATTCCTTGCAGCAACAGTTTGCCTGCCGCACAGCAGCCAAGCGCTACGAGGCAGTGCTCGACGGCGTTCCTGCCTCGCAGCAGGGCACCATCAGTCTGCCCCTAATGCCCGACATAATGGACCGTCCGCGCCAATGTGTCGATATGGAGCACGGCAAACCGTCGGTCACCACCTATCGTGTCATCAGCACGCAGGGCGGTCGCACCCTCGTGTGGCTATATCCCCACACGGGTCGTACGCATCAGTTGCGTGTACACTGTGCCCACCCTCTCGGTCTTGCCACTCCAATACTCGGCGATCCGCTGTATGGACGCGGAACGGCGGCACCCAGAATGTATCTGAATGCCGCCGAACTTGAAATCACTCACCCCGTTACGGGGCGTAGAATGCAATGGAAATCTGAGTCAGCCTTTCCATTTTATTAGTGCCTTACCTCCTGCATAGCACATCACTTCCCTCCCTACGGGGAGGGGTCGTGGGTAGGGCTTTATCCCTTAATCATACTAAACTCCACCGGCTGACCGTGTTGGCAAGTCACAGTGAGAGTTGTTTCCGTGGCTGTGGTCTGCACTTTCACCTTGTCATTAGGCTGCGCCAGGTTCCACTTGCCCTTCATCACAATCTGCTTAACGATGGGGCGGCTTGGCTCCTTAGTGGTGAATGTCTTCTCCGAGATATTCAGATTAGGGTCGCACACGCTCATCACGACTCCCTTGTCCGAAGCCTTCTGCATCACCATTGTCTCGGCAGGAATCAAGCTGAAGAGCTTGTCGCCTTGCGGCTGATAGGTGTCGAAGGCAGCGTAGGCTGTGATGCCCGTGAGCTTGTCCGTCACAACGTGGGCAGTGTCGTCCTTGCAGAGTATCTGATAAGGCGCCTTGCTGCGGGCAGCGTCAAGTTCCTGCTTAGTGGGCTGAACAAGTACCAGATATTCGTACGAGGCATCCTTGGGCGACACACCGTGGTTGATATATGCCGAGGCAAACGTTCCTTGAGTTGGCTTGCGGGTCTTCTCGTGGCACGACTCCTGCTCGGCTATCTGCACACGGACGTCGCCAGAATTGAAGATGTAGTAGTTGTTGTAGCCGTCCTGAATGCAGTGTGCCTTGCCGTCGTTCAGTTCCTGACTGAAAGCAGCATCCTTCAGCTTGCCATCAACGTAGATGTCGCTCTTGCCCTTAGTGAATGTGCTCTGGAAGAGAGTGGTCTCGGTAGGATAAGAGGCGTTGCTATTGTTGATGCCGGTGCCGAGACAAACCATACGGTTGTCGAAACAGAACACCGACTTGTGTGCTATGAAGTCGGGAGTGAAGTTCTTCATCTTGCGCTCCATGAGCTTCATGGCAAACATACCGTTCATTCCCTCAAGCGAACTTGAGCCGGAGAAGTTCTCCTTGCTGTGTGCCATAGTGGTACCAGGCAGCGGACTGTCGAGCATGTCGAACGGCAGATGAATGGTAGTGGTACCGGGCAGACGGTTCCAGTCCCAACCGTTCTCGTCGAATCCGCTCGCCTTACGCGACGGATAGCCCATAATCTGTACCGAGCCGTAGCTCTGGTAGCGGCCGTAGCGGTTGTCCTTCTTGTATATCTCGGCTCCCCACACGTCGGTGGTGTAGCCCTTCAGCGTCACCATCCAGTCGCTGCGGCGGAATATACCAGCCGAACCGTAGTTGTAGACGAAGAATCCCTGCGGAGCCTTGGCAGGCTTGATGCCCTCCTTACGGAAGTAAGCAGCTTCGGGAGTGTTCTTCTTGCAGAGGCGCAGATAGTCGGCTGCAAGATGACGGTCGAACTTGTTGCCTTCGCCCGAGAGGTCGCCGGCAAGTGCCAGATAGGCAAACGAGGCTATGTCGTCGTCCTTCATCGACGAGCCGAACGGATGGCGGCCACTGATGCCTACGCCCCACTCGTACATATTACTGTAATTGCGCATTGAGAGGAAAGCCTGCTTCAGCACCTGACGAGCCTCAACCGTAGGCACGTAACGAGTATGGTTGGTGAGCGAGATGTACTGGCCTATCATGGCAAGCACGCCCGTAGTGTAGGCAGGATAGAAACCGCCATGATGGAAGGTGGTGCCGTCGACCTTGATGCCGCCTATTGTTCCGGGAGTGTACTGAAGTGTTCCGCTGAGCCAGCGTGTCAGTCCGGTAAGGGCACGGGCACGTTCGCACGGATTGACCATAAGCAAAGACGATACGGTCTTTGCCATGAGCAGCGTGTGCCACGAGTCGAGCAGCTCGTCACGTCCTGCTTTGGCAGGGACGCGAGTCTCCTGCAATGCCGACCAGAAGATAAGCGTCGAGAGTATATTGTCGCGATTTTTCGAACGCCATATAGCATCGCGCATGAGCCATGCTGTGTTGTACACGCGGCGAATCTGATAGCCGTAGTGATGGTTGGTGCCCATTCCGCTGCCGAAGGCGAATCCCTGATTGATGGCATAGTCCCAAACGAGGAAGTAGTTATTGGATGCTTCAGCCGAGTGATTGCAATAGGCGTCAAGAGCAAAACCTGCAAGCATGTCCTCAACATCATTGAGAGTTATCTCGCCCTTCTTGCGATTGAGTTCATCGGGGGCTACAATCGGAGCACCGGTGAAGCCGTCACCACTCTTGCGTATATTCACTTTCTTGAATGTAGCGTAAGCTTTCTCTACCTGTTTCTTTGGAGCTACGCGCACGTCGAGAACCTCAGTGAGTCGCTTTTCAACAGTTGCGAGGTCTTGCTTCTCGTCGGCTGTGAGCTGCTTTGCCAAAGGAATGTCGTACTTGTATTGCTCCCACTGCCACACACGACACCAGTGCCAGAGGTCGCGATAGCTCAACGAGTTGTTCGAAGGCATCTGAAGGTCGGGAGTAGTGCGGTCGTTAATCTTCTTGACGGGGAAGGTGAGGCGGTCGAGATATACCCTACCCTTGCGCTCGGGAGCAATGATGCGGTAGCCCGCAATCTTACGGTTCTGCCCCACGCCCTGCATGTGCTTAAAGCCAATCCAGCAGGCACGCCATCCTGCCGAATAAAGACGGAAGGCAAACTTGTATGATACATCGCCACCCGGAGCATAGAATTCAAAGCGCAAAGAGTCCTTCTGCGGGCGCTCGTTGTATATCCACAACATTATGCCATTATCGTCCTTCAAGGCAAAGGGCTTCTCTACGGCAACGTCAATCACGCTGCCAGGCGTGAAATTCCATTCCAGACTCTTGGCGCCTTCCTTGTAATAATCAGTAGAAAGAGCCAGTTCCTGAGGCTTGGAGCATTTGAAGTTTTGCGGAATCCGGTCCTCAAACCCGACGAGTTGTGCTGAAATCGATGAACTGAATGATAATAAGAATAATAGCAAATTTAAGATCTTCTGTGTCATAGCAAATTGGTTAGATACGGTTTTTAATACTTATACAAAAGTACAAGTAATTTATTGGATATGAGGAAATATTGTTCAAAAAAGTGGTTTTTTCATACATTTTTGAGTTTAACAATACTTGAAGTAACCGATAAGGTTCATCCAAAAATTGGATTTACGTCCGATTTTGGGATGAACCTTATTTTTTAATACTATTATCTTTTTCCTTATTCAGTAATTATTCATATCTTTGCAACGTTAATAATTACTACAAAAAATCTATTAAATCAATTATTCTTTTATATGAGACCATCCCATGCCCTCATTGCGGGTTTGCTCTGCATGGCAACTCCATCGATTGCCGACAACGATTTCAAGCCCAGTGTCAACATCGACCTTCAGACACGCGTCAGCTATCTCAACGACCGCGTCGACCACCAGATACGTCACGACGCTTCGGGATTTAAGGGCGACTACTTCTTGTTCAGCGTGAGCGGACAATTGACCGATCGACTCACCTATTCATGGCGACAGCGCATCAATCAGAAGAAGAACGAGAACGACCGGTTTGACGGCACCGACTGGGTATATCTCGACTATAAGCTGAACGACCACTGGAACGTGGCTGCCGGAAAGCAGGTGGCTCTTGTGGGCGGATATGAGTACGACCGCTGCCCTATCGACATATACGTCTCGTCTGAATTCTGGAACAACATCGCTCCGTTCCAGTTTGGAGCAAGCGCTACGTATACCACCACCAACGGCAAGAGCCGTTTCAGCGGTCAGGTGACACAAAGCCTATTCAATACTCCTGCCAACCGCGACATGATGGCTTATCATCTGCACTGGGCAGGCAACTATGGCTGGCTCAACACTCTCTATTCGGCAAATATGATTGAGTATATGCCCGGTAAATTTATCTCGTACATTGCCCTCGGCAACAAATTCAACGCAGGCAATGCTTCTCTGGAACTCGACTTTATGAACCGTGCGGCAAGCCATCAGACTTACTTCTTCAAAGACTGCTCGGTGATGGCGCGCCTCGACTACCGTCTTATTCCGCATCTCGGACTGTTCGGCAAGTTCGCTTACGACGTGAACCGCACCGACACCGATGCCGACAAGTGTGTGTTGCCGGGCACTGAGATGACAGCCTACGGCGGTGGATTGGAATACTTCCCCACAAAGGGCAAGCCCGACGTGCGTGTAAGCCTTGCCGTATCGCACTCTACCGGCACCAACAGCAACCCTGCCGGAACAATGAAAGACAATCAGACTACTGTGCGACTGGCATTCATAGCTAAACTGCATCTGCTGTCGTGGAAAAGCAAATAGGGATATTCTTAATGTTATGTGTTAAGTGTTAAATGTTAACATGTTTAATTATTAATGAGCAATGAGTAAGATAAATCAAAAAAGCAAAACGCTCATTCCGAGCGGAGTGTGGTGCATCGCAGTAGTAGTTATTCTGTTCGGCTATCTTGGCACAGTGATGGGCGTACCAAATATGCTCAACACTATCATGAAGACCGCCCACGACCTTTTGCTCAACACAGTGTTCTATCTGATGAGTATCTGCGTGATTACGGGTGCCTTGGGCAGAGTGTTCGTAGAGTTTGGAGTGGTGGCGCTGCTTGAGCGCACACTGCGTCCGCTGATGCGACCTATATTCAATCTGCCCGGTGTGACATCGTTGGGTGCTGTGATGACATTCCTCTCGGACAACCCTGCCATCATCTCGCTTGCCAACGACAAGCGTTTTGCAAGCTACTTCAAGAAATACCAATTCATATCGCTCACCAACTTCGGTACAGCCTTCGGTATGGGATTGCTCGTGATTGTGTTCATGGCAAGCCAGGGATATTACGTGGCTCCGCTTATCGGACTTGTAGGCGCTTGCTGCGGATGCGTATGCTCTACACGACTGATGCAACGGTTTGTATTGAAGGCTTATCCGCAATATGCCGTTGAGGATGCCGTGTCTAAGGAAGACATTGAAGAGGAGGTAAAAGAAGAGAACGAGAGCACAGAGAAGACCGTATTCATCCGCTTGCTCAATGCCATGCTCGACGGCGGACGCAGCGGTGTCGAGGTGGGTATAGCCATCATCCCCGGTGTGCTTATCATCTCTACTTTTGTGATGATATTCACCTTCGGAGCCGGAGCCGACGGAACTTATAACGGCTCAGCCTACCAAGGCGTGGAACTGCTGCCATGGCTTGCCAACAAGATTGACTTCGTATTCGAGTGGCTGTTCGGTTTCCACGACCCACACCTCGTAGCCTTCCCGATTACTGCTCTCGGAGCGGTAGGTGCAGCCCTCAGTCTGATTCCGGGATTCATCACTCACGGATGGATTGACGGCAATGCCATAGCCGTATTCACGGCCATCGGTATGTGTTGGAGTGGATTCCTCAGCACCCATACTGCCATGCTCGACTCCATAGGCTATCGCGACCTTACACCCAAAGCTATCACTGCACATTTCTGCGGAGGACTCGTAGCAGCCATCAGTGCCCACTGGATGTTCGCTCTGTACACGCTAATAGCGGCATAAGAAAAAAAAATAAGCGGAGGCAAAAACCTCCGCTTATTTTTTTATCTTGAATTCCTTATAATCTCTCCTGCCTTCGACTTCTCGCTGTCGAATGTCAATACGTTGTATATGGTGATGGCGTTCTCGGGGTCGACAATGTGGGGTGCCATGAGTCGCAGCACCTTCAGTTGTTTGTCGCCAAATGTGAACAACTTCATCATGCAGGCAGTCTGGCTGCATGAGTAGAAGCATCCGAGACTTGCCACTTCAATGAGGTCGAACTTGTTGTCGTCGAAGCTTGCGCCCTTCACCTTATTATATAGTCGGCTGAAGGATGCGTCGTCGAGACAGCAGGCGTAGTAAGCCGGACCGTCAGGACCTGCCCCTGCACCGTATGGAGGGGCAGGTCGCTGATTGCAGTTTCCGATTTCGCTATTAGTGTTATTATCCCAAAATTTAGTTTCATAAGCCACTACCCTACCGTTAAGGTCAAAGCCTACGACAATGCGTTTTTCCTCGCCTGTGATGACATTCATCTTGTAGTACTCCCATTTGTCGCCATAAGCATCAAAACTTGTAAGCTTGGGCTGACCCAGTATGTCAATCACTTCCTGTTTGGTCATTCCGCGCTCCACCGTCTTCTTAACCTTTGCCGAAGCCGAGAGGCATACGGCAAACATCATTACACTTGTGACAATAAGTGCCATCCATTCGTTCCTCTTCATAATCTCTGCAATTTATGACTATTACTGTTTATTTTTTTCTGGTTGCAAAAGTAATATGTTTGAGCGAATGCTAAATGGTATAAATCCCTATAGGATGATAGGAAAATCCCTAAAAGTAAAAATATTGTGGATTGTAAATAATTTTCTATAACTTTGTGGACATCAATTAAAATAAAAGGAAGAATAAAAGATGACAAAGGAATATAACACCACACCACCCTCTGCGTCTTCCATAGGTCTTGTTCTTGAAGGCGGAGGCTTGAGGGCTATGTTCACAAGCGGTGTACTTGATGTCTTTATGCAGAACGGCATCAAGTTTGATGCCGCAGTAGGCGTTTCGGCTGGAGTATTGTTCGGCTGCAACTACAAGTCGAACCAGCCCGGCAGAGCCTTGAGATACAATATCAGATTCAAGGACAATCCGGAGTATATGAGCTGGAGATCGTTGTTCCGTACAGGCAACTATGTCAACGAGCATTTCTCCTACCATCTGCTGCCATACGAGTACGACCCGATGGATTTCCAGGCTTACCGGGAGAATCCCATGAAGTTCTATGCCGTGTGTACAGACATAGACGAGGGCCAGCCCGTATATCATGAGATAGATGATGCCGACGGAATAGGACTCAAATGGATGCAGGCTTCTGCCTCAATGCCGATATTTGCGCGTCCGGTAGAGATTGACGGACGACACTATCTTGACGGAGGAATAACCGACAGCATACCCTTGAAGTTCATTCAAGCTAAAGGATACAGAAAAAATGTGGTGATTCTGACACAGCCAGCCGACTACTACAAGAAGAAGGCACATGTAGGACTGGCAATGAAGATGTTTCTGAAGGAATATCCAAAGGTGGCGGAATTGATGTCAAGACGACATATCATGTACAACGACCAACTGGATTATATACATTCGGAGTTTCAGAAGGGCGACACATTCCTCATCTGTCCCGACAAAAAACTTGACATTGGCAGACTCAGTCTTAAAGAGGACAAGATGAGGAGAGTGTATGAAGCAGGTGTGGAAAAAGCCCTTGCACTTCTTCCACAAATAAAAGAGTTTCTGAACACTTAAAAAAATCAGTTGCAATTACAACTACAGTTGCATTTGTCCTTACGCTCACAGTATCTCTCGCATTGCGCACAGATGTCATAGCCAAGCATTGCACCGAGCATGAAATCCTCTTCGGGAGTGAGCTGGTTGAGGGGACGTGTCACAATCATTCGTATGGCATTAAGACACTCCTCCCTGCCGAAGTAAAGATTCAGGCGTTCGTTGCCAACTGGCTGGATGACATATTTGATGTTTTGGCTTTCCAGTCTACGTATGGCGAAATCCTCATACTTCTTGTTGAAGGTGAAGAGCACCATACGGCGCACTCCCTTCTGATATTCGTAGATATGGTTCATCAGAACCTTCATGTCTATGGGTAATGCTGTGGATTGCTGCATGATTGAAAACTTGAGATATTAAAATGTGAGTGTAAGAACAAATATATGTGTGTTAGAGATTAGGCTGTATTTCAGCCACCCAAGCGTCGATACGCTCATCGGTCTTGTTGTCCTCGTTGACTTCGTCGAGAGCCAGACCAACAAACTTTCCGTCAACCACCGATTCTGAGTCGTCGAATGTATAGCCGTCGGTAGACACGGCTCCAATTACGTTGGCACCAGCCTTCTTTACAGCATTGTATATCTCAGCCATTCCACCCACGAAAGTGTCGGGATAAGATTCAGAGTCGCCGCAGCCGAAAAGAGCCACAGTCTTGCCTTCAAGATTGGCACTCTTGAGCGTCTTCAGTCCGTCATACCAGTCGTCCTGCATTTCGCCTGCACCCCATGTTGATGTGCCGAGAATCAGGTTGTCGTTGTCGGCAATAACGCTGTCGTCAAGGTCGGTGACGTTGATGATGTTGTCTACGCCCAGTTTGGCTCCTATTCTGCCAGCCAGGTCTTCACAAGTACCAGTGCTTGTGC
The DNA here is from genome assembly GCA_900550035.1 of uncultured Prevotella sp. Classification (GTDB taxonomy): domain Bacteria; phylum Bacteroidota; class Bacteroidia; order Bacteroidales; family Bacteroidaceae; genus Prevotella. The sequence continues at coordinate 21,593 of URQS01000039.1, forward strand.
CATAGATGATTACAGTCTTCTTCATAATCTTCAGTTGTTTTTATTTAGAAATTTATGGTTAAAGTTCTTGGTTTTATCACCGCTGCAAAATTAGCTTGGTTTTAACTACTACACAATACCTAAATTCTATGATTTTTTAGAAGATTGTATTGTTCATTATGAGTTACATTTTATAACTTTGTAAAAATCTAAACAATTACTACATTATGGCGAAAGAAATATCAACATACACCCATGACGGCATGGAACTTCCTTTTGAGGATTGGAGCAACACACTTCACTCCTTTGGCGACTTGACTTCCATAATTCAGACAACTCACGACGCTGCTCTGTCTTCTGCTGTAAAAGCGATAAACCGTATGCAGACAATGCGCAACTGGCTCATAGGATATTACATCGTGGAATATGAACAGCACGGTAAGGATAGGGCTGAGTATGGGGCGAAGCTGCTGAAGAAGTTGGAGGAGAGAGTGAATAGGAAGGGAGTAAATATAACTTTATTAAAAACGGCAAGAAAGTTTTATCTTTGGTATCCTCAGATGGCTGAAAATTTTTCGTTATACATTGAAAATACCATTGATATTCAAAAAGGTCCGACAGTGTCGAACCTTTTACAACAGACAGAAAATGAATCACTTGGAAAAAGTTCGACAGTGTCGAACCTTTTTGTAACGCCAGGTACTACCCTCATTTCTAAGCTCTCTTTTTCGCACATTAGAGAGATTATGCAAGTTGACGACCCTCTCGCCCGCTACTTCTACGAGCAAGAGTGCATCAAGTGTACCTGGTCTGTTCGTGAGCTTCGTCGTCAGATAAGCACAAACCTATACGTTAGGGCTGGTATAAGCGCCAATCCCGACAAACTGTTGTCGCTGCCTTCCGTGCAAGGCCATGATTCCGCAGAGTTGCAGATACGTCAGCCTTTCACATTCGAATTTCTTGGACTTAAGGCACAGGATATAGTTGACGAGCATGACTTGGAGGAAGCTCTCATCAGTCATTTGCAAGAGTTCATTCTTGAGCTTGGCAAGGGTTTCTGCTTTGAGTCTCGACAAAAACGTATTATCATTGACGACGAGTATTATTATCCCGACCTTGTGTTCTACAACCGCATTCTGCATTGCGGAGTAATCATCGAATTAAAGAACGAGGAATTCTCTTATGAGAACTTCGGACAGCTAAACGCATACGTATCACATTACCGCGAGAACAAGATGCAACCCGGCGACAACCCTCCTATCGGTATCCTCCTTTGCACACGCAAGGGAAAGAAAATGGTGGAGTATGCCCTTGCCGGTATGGACAACCAACTCTTCGTTTCTACATATATGCTTCAATTACCCGACAAAAAGACGCTGGAGGAGTTTTTGTTGAAACAGTTGGATAAGGAACATTAAAAGGTAACACTTGTGTGGTACTGGAAACTAAATTAAGATAGCTTGACGAATTAGAAATAAAATTTATACTTTTGTAGCGTTTTGCAATATATTAACAACTAAATACACAAAATCATGAAACACGTTTGTTTCACAACCCTTTCATTATGCTTGTTTGCCATCATTATGCTGACATCATGCAGCGACGACCAAGCATTTACAGTCCCCAAAGTATCACCCGACATCAATGTGCCAATCACTGGCTATTGGCAGATAGCCGGTGAGGACATCAATGGCGACGGTGCCATTCAAGGCATTGTAGTGCACAACGACAATACTGTGACAGAATGGATGTATACCAACGTCACTGACAATCCTTATAAATTGGGATACAAGACGGGCAAGTGGAGTGTGAACGGCAACCACTATGAGATGCAACTACTAAAAGACTACGGCAAATACTACAACGTGACCGTGGCAGGAAACGATGACCAAAAGATGTATCTTGCCTATAACGGCAAGACATCTGTGGTGCCTTTCTACAGACTCACGTCGCTGCCTGGCGATGGCGATAAGATGATAAGCGAACTTGAAGGAATGAAGATGTCGGGATTCAACATTGCCGACTTCACGGGCTATTGGGAACAGGACAACGAAACTGGCTGCGGATTCTACGTTGATGAGGAAGGCAACATCTCCGACATATCACAGATATGGACCGATGCAGAACATCATTACGTGCAGTATCATTCGGCTGAGGTGGAGTTGGACGACAACAACTGCACAATTCTCTCATCAGGAATCAAATGGAATGTGTATGCCGTGAACAACAATTCGTTGCTTGTCTTTGCCAATGGCGACAACAATAATAGTGTGGAACACTTTGTGAAGAAAGACGTGCCCGAAGAGATGCAGCGAGCTGACGAGATAATGAAGACGCCTGTGGCCGAATACATCTTGGGCAAGTGGGTAACCACACACTATACTTACATTGTGGATGGCAACAGCATCACGGATATTGACATCCAGAATGACGACAGCTGGAACTCGCAGTTCTACCACACCCTTGCTTTCATGGAAAGCCACAAAACGTACGAATGGGACAGATTTGGAACTCTTGTTTTTGACCAATGGTTCACAATGGACGGTGAAAACATAACTAAAACCGGAGACTTCAATGCACTCATTATACCTGGATACGGTTATACAGAAACCTGGACCATCAGCGACAAGGCAGAAGACAGCATGAAGCTCACCCGCAAGCAGGGTAATACCACTGAAATATATACTTACAAAAGAAAATGAACACTATGAAAAATATCATATCAGCCGTTGTCATGTCGCTGCTGCCTATGTGGGCATCGGCTCAGAACGAAGGTCGCCGCGTGTCAATCATTCCACATGCAGGCGTAACCATATCCAAAATGGACGGCTCTGCACTTACGGCATCAAAGGAATGGAAAGCAGGATACACGTTTGGAGCAAGCGTGGAGATACCACTGTCGCAGTATTACTCGCTTACGACGGGAGCCGACTTCAGTCTTATAGGCACCGGATTCAAGGAGAAGAAAGAGAAATACGCATCTGCAAATGAAAAGCTTGACGTGACTTACGTATCCGTGCCACTGCAAGTAAAAGCTTACTTCCCGGGCGTGAAGGGACTGGCTGCCCATATCGGTGTGCAGGCTGGCTTGCTCGTCTCGGCAAAGGACAAGATAACCATACAAAGCATTCGCACCATGAATCTCGGCGACGGCACATCATCAATGTATCTATGGGAGACGTACAAGGAGAAGAAGTCGGAGAGTGTGAAAAGCATCTTCCGCAACATCGTGGCTGGCATTCCCTTTGGCCTAAGCTATGAATGGCGGCACATCACACTTGACGCCTCATATTGCTTCGAATTCAGAAAAGCTATAAACCTGAAGTCAAACGACTCTTGGGCCACCACAGTCGACTCACCTTCAGCGCGCAACCATGCTGTGTATATTACAGCGGGATATAAGTTCACGCTGTAGGAGGAAGACGGACTTCACTCATTCATATTGAGCAAAAAGATGCTCACAACAAAAGAAACGAGAGTGCCTACCAAAAGAAACGAGTGCTCCCACCAATTGATACGAGAGCGAGTATCAATAGAGACGAAGTGGCAATAACACCCCAAAACGGAGATATATTATGGTTAAGAACAGTTAATAACCATTCATAATTCTATACCTTATACGTTAGTCTAATAACTCCCCAAAGGAAGATATTAGGTTGAAACAAAATTTAGAATGCTTATGAAATATCTCTTAACCCAAATTGCACTCTTGCTATTCGTTTGCATAGCACCACTATCTGTATGCTTGCCTCTTGATGCACAAGTAAAAACAAAAGACTCTTTATCAATACAATTAAAGGAGGTAGTGGTTGAGGCTGACCAACAAAACATATCAGCCTCTGTCTCAACATATTTTCCTACTTTAAAACAGAAAAATGCCTCACAAAGCGGAATAGATTTGCTTAACCGCATGGCTATTCCTCAGTTGGCACTTGGAGCAGGTACAAAAATAAACACCGTAAGCAACAAGTCTGTGGGAGTGTTCATCGACTGGCTTCCTGCTTCTACAGACGATTTGAAGAATATGAGGACTACTGATGTCAAAAAGGTTGAATATTACGACTATCCATCCGACCCAAGATTTCTTGGTAATGCACATGTCGTGAACTTTGTCATGAAACGGTATGAATATGGAGGATATTTAAAGGCTTTAGGCTCGGAACGCTTTATTGCCAATGACGGTCAGATTAACCTTTTTGGTAAATTCCAGTCAAAGAGATTCACCTTTGATTTGGGATTGGGGGCTTCGTATAGTAAATCGACACATGATTTCGCAGAAAGCCTTGAGACCTACCGACTTCCTCAGAATGACGGCTCGGTAAAGACATTCAGACGGACAGAATCGGTCATAGCTGCCGACAGACACAACAGATTATTGTGGCCTACCCTGAAAGTTGTCTACAATACCGATAAAATCACCATCAGCAACATTGTCGGAGCTGCTTTCGACCATACGCCTATCAATAACACTACGGGAATTGTCGGCATTAATCCCGACAATATAGACTTGATAAGTTTCGACAAGAACGAAGCCATGCGTCAGAACTCTCTGTCATATTCGGGCAACTGGAATTTCATCCTGGGAAAGAGAAATACAATCAACTTCTACCCAGTCTACTCATATACCCATTCTCGGCAATCAAGCCTTTATAGGGAGGGAACTGCTGAATTTCCAAATTATGCCGAGGACGATTCTCATTCTGTCCGCGCCAGACTGCAGTTCAACCACTCGTTCGGCAACTATGGAAATCTGAAGTTTTTCTGTCAGGGTCTGTTTTACAGAGCTTCGACAAGATATTCAGGAACTACAGACATGTACGACCGACTCACTACATACCGTATAGGTCCGGGATTGGGTTATTCATTTTCAAAGAACAAATACTATATATATTTAGGTGTGGGATACAATTACGACCACTCGAAGTATGAACAAACCATCGAACATTCCACCCAACCTTGGGCGGACGCATCGGTTCAGTACTCGTTCAACAATAAGAATTATATCTCAGCCGTATTTCATTACATGACCTCCGTGCCACTCTCGTCTTACCGTAGCGAGGCTGTCGTACAGTCAAACCCGTTGATGAGCTATACTGGCAACCCTGCTCTTAAGCCATACAAGAGTTTCGACTATGGCATAACTTACACCTGCATACCGAACAACAGTATCAGCTTTTCAGTCTATGCCACTGCATGGTCGGTACGCGACCGATACGCCTTTGTATACACTCCATCCTCAACCGGAATATTACGAACAATAGAACAGCCTATGGGCGGTTTCACATCATTGACAACGGGAGCCTACGGACGAGTGAGGCTGCTACAAAACAGATTGCAGATTGCAGGACAAATAGCAATGCCTTTCTGCCATAACGGCGAACCTTTCAACTCGGATCATGTAGATGTGAACTACTCACTACAAGCTTATTGGTATTTCGGTGGATGGAATATAGGTGCTCAATATTTTTCGGATAAGAGTGCACCGGGAAGTGAAATAAATGGATTATGGACTAAACATAAAGAGACCTACTCCTTGAGTATAGGATGGGGAAACTCATCATGGAATGTATTGGCCCAGATTGCAAATCCATTCACATGGAGCTGGAAGAATTCAAGCAATGAGATGAACAGCAGGTATTTCGACCGCAAGCAGTCTGGTTATGGAGTGGATAGTCATTGCTATGTAAAAATGAGCGCTTCTTATGTGTTCGGCTTCGGCAAACACGTAAAACAAAACAATGAGGCTTCACAGCAAAATGGTGCCGGGTCAGCGATATTGGAATAATGCAAATGAATCAAAGCAAACGCCTTGTAAGGGCAAAAGCAATATTGCCACTTTTCCCTTGTATTAGATAATGTACGACTCGTTTTCAAGTTTACTTTGGTACATGCTTCAAAAAATTTGCGAGATACTGTACTTGAACAATATCTCGCAAAAATGGGCTTTTTAAGGGATGACTAAATATCATAACTTATGTCACCAATAAACAGCTGGCTGAAAGCTATGGTGTTCAAGTTACAATGATTATATCACTTTAATATATTAGCAGGTAAAACAATTTTAATTTTCCTCTGATTCCTAAAAACAACTACACTCTGTTGTTTTTAGGAATCCATTCCGCCTATCACTTCATGTAAGTTCGCTAAATTATTTATAGGTTTGCCACCTAATTCTAAAATAACATCATTAGAACGAATATAGTCACGCAACACACCACTCAAAGCATCAACAGAAATTACATAAACACCATATTCAGAATCAATGCCAGTAGCAGAACGTTCACCCAACGTGTTCAAATCTTTTATCTGCAAGCCTTTCCATTGAATTGTTTTAAAGACCTTTCCTTCTTCTGACAATATTGGATTTGGATATTGCGGAGTTCGGGCCAAAACCTTTAACCTTGGAGAAACAACACCAAATTTATCCATATCAAAATTACGAAAGCCACAACGGAAAACCGCATCAGAGTGATTGTCAATCCTATAATCACCTTTTCAAAACCATTCTCCCGGCGCATCCAGTTCCTCAAAAATATTTTCTACCATTCGGTTGAGGGTGTGCATTCTATGTTTCTACGCAAGAAAAACTTGAAGTTTTTCTTGCGTAGAAACATAGAATGCACACCCTCTGGCGGTTATTCTGCCATCCACCTTTTAACTCCAACTGACCAGTTTTATCTTTTCCCGTAATAAGATAATGAAAATTGCCCCAGTCACTAATATGTATGGCATGCAAATATCCTCCCTCAGGATTCTTCCAACCTTTTACCCGCTGTAAAGATGTGGCATCCGCAGAAGTTCCATTAAAACGTACTGCCGTGGAATCAAAATTTGGATAACGAGCCATATGACGAATTTTTCCGTTGCTTAACAACATATCCAACGGCTGAATGTCTTTAGAGAGTACTGACTTTAAAATACCATTCTTATACGGATGCCATGAAGGTTGCAAAACTTTACCACCAGACAATACGACCTGTTCTTTTTGATATGTCAGAATATTCACTTACCTTAGTGCTGCTTAAAACTCAAATAAAGACTATCTGACATATGGCAAAGATAAAATCTGAGAAAATCACTCCTTTCGGAGGCATTTATTACGCAAGCAAGACTTTTTATGCACTTTCACTTGACAAAGTCATCAACGGTACTCTTGGTGTTCGCAGCTCCACCTACAACGGCTACCAATGGGGCGAAAGAGCGCGACTTCGACCGTCTCAACAATGACTTCGGAAGGAAGCATCTGCCATGCTCCTTCTTGAACGAGAACACCGTGTACATGATACTGACAGCCTTCTGCATGAATTTGTATACCGGCATGCCGTATGACAAACTTTCTTTTGGATAGATCCATTTTTTCGAGGCTTTTGAATTTCAATCCCCAATGGGGAAAGGGGCGTTGTGTCCTAATTTGAACGTCTTTGGATTTTTATCGTGCAGATATGCGTATGCGCACGATAAAAATCTAAAGAATATACGAAAAGACCTTGTCTGCTAATTTAAGGATACATAAGAATATACATACAAACCGCTTTAACAATGATTTGGTTTTGGGACAAAATCAAGTTTATGAATAATTAACGAGTGCCGTTGACTATCTTATGCTGTGGGGGTACTGAGTAGTTACCTTTAGTTTGGTCGCGCATGCTCATAATATCCACTACAATGCTGACAATATTTACTATCGCGAAGCATGCCACACCCGAGAAGACGATGATGGCTGCGAAGCGCGAATACTGACTGAGCGCGAACAGCAGTCCGTTCTCTGCACCGAACGTGAAGAGCGGCTGTTCGGCTGGTATGGCGAGCATGGCGGCTATCACCGCGCCGCCCAGAACGACTCCGAGCACAAAGGCGCCGAGCATGGCGTAGCGGTAGCGTCTGATGCAGGCTTCTTCGTGCTGCTTCAGATACTCTACGGCGTCGAGGCGCTTCTCGAGTCTGGCGATGAAGGCGTCACCGTCGTCGAAGGTGGGTCGGGCTGCGAGGAAAAGTTCCTCAAGTGCTTTATCTTTCTTCATACTTTCAATATTGTTTTAAGGTTGTCTCTGCCGCGCGAGAGCTGTTTCTTCACGGCGTCTACGGTGCAGTCGGTGATGTCGGCTATCTCCTTCACCGAGTAGCCGCTCATGTAGAACATCACTACTGCGGAACGCTCCTTCGCCGAGAGTGTGGCGAGCGCCATGTACAGCTCCTGATGGCGGAAGGCTGAGTCGGCTGTGGCGTCAGCCGCCACGCTGTGCGCTGCACTGATGTCGTCGAGCGTGCGCGTACTCGCCTTGTGGTTGAGGAAGGTGTTGCGCGCTATCTTGAACAGCCACGCGCGGGACTTGCCCTCGTCCCGATAACCAGCCGACGAGAGGTAAGCCTTCACCAGCGTCTCCTGCGCTATGTCGTCGGCATCGTCGCGCTTACCGCAGCAGAGGGCGAGCAGAAAGCCTCGCAACGCTTCCTGCTCGCTCTTCTCCAGTGCTATGAGTTGTTCTCTCGTCATAAGTTGTTACTCTTGCTTCATGTTCTGCTCCTCTGCCTCCATCTCCTTCTCGAGCATACGGTGGCCTACGAAGTAGCTCACGAGGAAGGCGATGCCGATGGCTATCAGTGCTGTGCCAGCAATGAGGAGAATTTCTTTCTGCACGCTGAGGAAGAAATAGAGCAGCACGAAGGCTACGCCCATAAGACAGCAGAGGCAGCCGTGCTCGAGTCTGGCGAGCAGCTTCTCCTTGATGAGCTTCTCCGACTTCTTCATCTGCTTCACGAGGTCTTCGACATCGAGGTTGGGGTTCTTCTCCAATACGGCGAGCACTATCTCCTTGCGGTTGCGCTCCGACTCCATGGCGCTTCTGAAAACGATTGACACGATTGCAACGGGGAGCACTACTGCTACTCCTAACGGAATTAAAAGTTCTACTAACATATTTTTCTATCGTTTTATGGTTATACTTGTTATTTGTTCTATCACTGTTTGCAGAAGCGGTGCGTATGTTGCTTCTTACTGAACCAGTTCATTTATATAACAAGCGGCACGGACGAAAGGTGACATCGTTGTTGAAATAAGGATAAAGGTTCAACTCGAAGCCTTTCTTACGATAAGTGGCTGACACGTATCCCGCTTCGGCAAACTCCTTGAAGTAGCTGCCGTGAACAGGTACGAAGAACTCATAAAGTCTTCAAGGCGCTTGATGGTGGTGATGTTGATAACTGAGCCTACTCCTGTGCTATAGCGTGTGCCGGGAGCCGTGATAACTTCCACCGACTTTATATCCTTTGAAGTGAGCTGTCTGAGTTCAGTGTCGCTTTTCCCATTGTTTTCCCGTAAAAGAAAAACAGCGGCCTACGCCGAAGCGTAAGTCGCTGTAATAGAAGCGTGGACCACGCCTGGGCTTGAGACTTGTTGACCGAAGGGAGACCCTCTGACCGTAGGGAAGAAACCAGGGACATCCAGATTATGAGTAAGCGTATCCGCGATGCTAGTATATACACGTCAAAAAAATATCGCTCAAGTT
>URQS01000040.1 GCA_900550035.1 uncultured Prevotella sp.
GAAAAACTCATAAATCGCTCATTCTAAGCTATTCGGCAGATTTTAGCGTAATTTTTTATAAAAACATCTTTTTTCTGTCGCTTTTTGGCTGCGTTGTTGTCTTTTTAGTATTATAAAGACCTAAATAGAAATGACAGACAAAGACATGCAAAGGCTTTGGACAGAAGCCTCTGACATAGCAAACAAATTATCTGATATGCGCAGCATAGATACTGTAACTGCGTACAAGAGTGTGCGCCTTAGCATGCGTCGACAGGTTGTAAAGACTTATACTGCGTTGAACTGAAAAGTACTTGAGCAAAATCCCAAATGGAACAAATCAAATAAATAATGATGAACAGCAAGACATTATTCTATATGGCATGTGTCACGGCAGCTTCAATGCAAGCTGCTGCGGCACATGCCAAAGCTGCAAATAAGAAGCACATGAACGTGCTTTTTATTATGGCCGACGACTTGCGTCCCGAAATGGGATGTTATGGCGTTAAGGATATTCATACTCCTAACTTCGACCGCTTCGCCAAAGGTGCTGTACTCTTCGACAACGCTTTCTGCAATGCGCCGGTCAGCGGCGCTTCGCGTGCAAGTGTGCTTACTGGTATGTATCCTAATTATCCTACACGCTTCATCGATTATACATGCAAGGCGAGCGTTGATGCCCCTAACGCCATACCTATTTCGGGGTGGCTCACCTCGCATGGCTACCACACCGTGTCGAATGGCAAGATAATGCATCACATCGAAGACCATGCCGACTCGTGGAGCGAGGCTCCCTGGCGATGGCATCCCGATGGTTATGATGTATATTGGGCTGAATACAACCGTTGGGAGCTGTGGCTGAATAGCGAATCGGGCAAACACATCAATCCGCGTACAATGCGCGGACCCTTCTGCGAGTCGGCTGACGTGCCAGACAGTGCTTACGACGACGGCCATGTGCTTGCAAAGACACTGGTAGACTTGCGCCGTCTGCGTGATATGGGTAAGCCTTTCTTCCTGGCTTGCGGTTTTTGGAAACCTCACTTGCCCTTCTGCGCACCCAAGAAGTATTGGGATATGTATCCCGCTGTGCCCATGGCAGCCAATCAGTATCGCCCCGCAGGACTGCCACCGGAGGTGCAGAATTCTGGTGAGATAAATGCCTACGCCAATGTCAGTAAGCCCAGCGACCAGGAGTTTTTGCATCTTGTCAAGACGGGTTATTATGCCTGTGTAAGTTATGTAGATGCTTTGTTCGGCCAGCTTATGGACGAGCTCGACCGATTGGGAATGGCGGACAACACCATTGTTATCGTATTCGGCGACCACGGATGGAGCCTTGGCGAGCACGGATTTGTGGGTAAGCACACTCTTATGACTACTTCTACACGCGTTCCGCTTATGGTACGAGTGCCGGGAATGGCTAAGGGCGTGAGCAAGTCGATGGTTGAACTGGTAGATATTTATCCTACTATATGCGACCTTTGCGGCATTGACGCTCCCGTACAGCAGCTCGACGGCAAGAGTCTCACCCCGATACTGCGCAATCCGTCGCGCAGCGTGAAGCGTGAAGTGTACGTTCAGTGGCAGGGAGGCGACAATCTGCAGGACAATCGCTTCAACTATGCCGAGTGGCAGAAGTCAGGAAATACTATGCTTTTCGACCATAATGCTGACCGCTACGAGAACGCTAATGTGTCGGGCAATGCCGATTATGCACATACGGTGAATAGGATGAGCAAGGATATGAAGAAGGTGAAGAAGTTTGCTTTCCGCAAGAAGTGGACTAAGTAAAAAGAACGCGTTCGATCACTGCCATCGCATTTTTGCGGAAACGTTCCACCGACCTTTCCGATACGCCCAGATGCTGTGCGATATCAGCAGTCTTGGTGTGTTTCATCTGACTCATTACGAAAGCCACACGCCACGCGTTGCATCATATTTTCGTATGTATTCTGTCGGTTGTTCATAGTAGTGTAGTTGCTGTCAGAAAGCCAGACACGGATTAAATGCGTCTACGATATGTTCCAGTTGGGCGTTGTCGTTGTTGTCGCCAACGATGGTGATAATGTCAAAGCGTAGCATGTCGACAATGCCTTTGGTTTTGACGTAGTTGTTGGCGGCATAGCCTATGTTGCGTATCTTTTTCAGGTCGACAGCATCGTCGGGCTTTCTTACAACATCGCTTGTGCGTGTCTTCACCTCGACAAATACTATAGTAGTGCCGTCGTTAGTACGGGCAATGATGTCTATGTCGCGATGCCCGATACGCCAGTCGCGGTCGAGAATCTCGTAGCCGTTGTCTTGAAGATAGTCAGCGGCATACTGTTCGCCCCATTTGCCAAGTTCGTTATGACGTGCCATGATTATTAGTTAATGGATTATAATGTTGCAAAGGTAGCATAAAAATGCCTATTTGTAATATTAACTGATTGTTTTATATTTCTTTTATAGTCAGTATATTGTCTTTTATATTAGAAATATATAAATTTGCAATAAACGGAAAAAGGACAATTAAAACAATTAGGGAGGATTATAAGATGAAAAAAATTATAGTATTTGCAATGAGTGCGGTGCTTCTCGTAAGCAGTTGTGCTACGGGTGCAGGAGCTGGTGCTTATGGCGGAGCTTCGCTTGGCTCGATATTGGGCTCAGCGATTGGCGGCATTGCTGGAGGTCCGCGTGGCAGCGATATCGGAACTATCATCGGTATGGCTGGCGGCGCTGTCGTAGGCGGTGCTATGGGCGATGCTGTTGAACGTCAACAGCGTCAGGAGCAGTATGAGGTGTTATCGCGTCGCAATGAGCGCATACAGCGTCAGAAGCAGTCGCAGGGTGTACAGCGTCAGTATGGTGATGATACATATACATACGGCAATAATCAGGACAACTTCAATCCGGCAGATATGGTTGATAAGACCAATTCAGGCGACGATCGCATAGACTTTGGTATATCGCCCCAAAACAATCAGAATGGAGTACGCAATAGTCTGACTGAGGGTCAGGCTCCGATAGCATCGAGCCGTGTAGAGCAGATTACTTCAGGTGTTCCTGCCACCGGTAAGCTGACAATAAAGAATGTGCGATTTACTGATACCGCTGGTGACGGTCGATTGAATGGTGGAGAGATTGGTCGTGTGGTGTTTGAGATTTACAACAACACGCAGTCGCCCATCTACAATTTCACGCCTACAGTGGTTGAGGCCGATGCCAACAAGCGGATATACATCTCGCCGAGCGTTCGTGTAGAGAATATCATGCCTGGGCAGGGCTTGCGCTATACAGCCACAGTAAAGGCCGACCGCCGTATTAAGGACGGACAAATACGTCTGATGGTGTCAGCCCAGAAGGACGGCCGTCCGATTTCGTATATCACGGTTGTGAAGGTTGATACTCAGCGCTAATTAATTCATTTTCACCACGAATCACACGAATCACACGAATCACACGAATCTTTATTTTTCCTTATTCGTGCTATTTGTGTGATTTGTGTGATTTGTGTTTTTTTATTTCCTTCTGACTGTTCTTCTTTTGCATTTCGCCTTGCTTTTATGGCGAACGTTTGTTCGCTTTTTAGGCTGAACAGTCTTTTTCTCAGAATCTTTTTTTTCTTGGATAGTCTTGCCGTTGGCTTCCTTCTTCTTTTGGCTGTTATTGCCGTCAACCTCCTTTTCTGTTTTGGATTTGTCGTCAGCACCCTTCAATTGATGGGTTGTTTTGCCATAAGTAGGAAAGTGTAGGATGCCACTGGCTGGCAGAGTGTATTCCGTAATTTCAAAATCGATTTCAGGAATACTCTCTGGTTCGGGCTTGAACGGTACGATAGTATTCCTTACGGGTTCGACCTTTACTACAGCTACGCCCTGGTTGATAATGCCCAACTCTTTGGCTGCAGCGTGCGAGAGGTCGATGATGCGTCCACGTGAGTGCGGACCGCGGTCAGTAACGCGCACAATTACCTCACGCCCGTTACGTTCGTTGGTCACCTTGAGCAAAGTTCCGAACGGGTGTGTGCGATGTGCGCATGTCAGACTGTCGTGATGCAGTCGTTCACCGCTACTTGTACGTGAGCCGGTGGCTCGTTTTGAGTAGAACGAAGCCTTACCGTGCTGTATTTGCGAACTGGCTGCGGCAACTGTTATTGCCACAGCCAGTGTCAGAAATGTTCTTTTAAATATCTTAGAGTTACCTATCATCAAGTGATTATACTATGCCCTGAGCCATCATAGCGTTTGCCACCTTCATGAAGCCAGCGATGTTAGCGCCCTTAACATAGTCGATGTAGCCGTTAGGCTGCTTGCCGTACTTGACGCACTGCTCGTGGATAGAGTGCATGATGTAGTGCAGCTTCTCGTCAACTTCCTTCTCGCTCCAGCTCAGACGCATAGAGTTCTGAGTCATCTCAAGACCAGAAGTAGCTACGCCACCAGCGTTGACAGCCTTGCCAGGAGCGAAGAGCTGACCTGCAGCAACGAACTTCTCAACAGCTTCAGCTGTACAGCCCATGTTCGAAACCTCGGCTACGCACTCAGGCTTGTGTGCCAGGATAGTCTCGGCGTCATTGCCGTTAAGCTCGTTCTGTGTAGCACATGTCAAGTATATGTCGGCCTTAACTTCCCAAGGCTTCTTGCCTGCTACGAACTTAGATCCGGGGAATTCGTCCTCGTACGGCTGGCATACGTCGTTGCCAGACGAGCGCAGTTCGAGCATATAGTCAATCTTGTCGCCCTCGATACCTGCCTCGTCAAGGATGTATCCGTCAGGACCAGACAATGTGATAACCTTAGCGCCAAGCTCAGTAGCCTTCTTAGCAGCACCCCATGCTACGTTGCCGAAACCTGAAATAGCAACGGTCTTGCCCTTAAGGCTGAGTCCGCGTGTAGCCATCATCTGGTTAACGAAGTAGAGAGCACCGAAACCGGTAGCCTCAGGACGGATGCGTGAACCGCCGAACTCAAGACCCTTGCCTGTGAGCACGCCCTGATACTGGTGTGTCAGCTTCTTGTACATACCGAACAGATAGCCAATCTCTCTGCCGCCTACGCCGATATCGCCTGCGGGAACGTCCTCGTCAGGACCGATGTGGCGATAGAGCTCAGTCATGAATGCCTGGCAGAAACGCATAACTTCAGCGTCCGAACGTCCGCGAATAGAGAAGTCTGAGCCGCCCTTGCCGCCGCCCATAGGCAGAGTGGTGAGCGCATTCTTGAATGTCTGCTCGAATCCGAGGAACTTCAGGATAGAGAGGTTCACTGACGGATGGAAACGCAAGCCGCCTTTGTACGGGCCGATGGCGCCGTTGAACTGAACGCGGTAGCCGATGTTTACGTGTACCTCACCATTGTCGTCAGTCCAAGGCACGCGGAAAGTAATCACGCGTTCTGGCTCTACGAGTCGCTCGATGAGCTTTGCTTTCTCAAATTCAGGATGGCTATTGTATACGTCCTCTACTGAGATTAATACTTCGCGTACTGCCTGCAAGTATTCGGCTTCGCCCGGGTGCTTTGCCTCGAGATCGTGCATTATTTTTTCAACATTCATAGCGATAAGGTTTTAAGTTGTTTAATAGTTTTATTGTAGTATATTACGTTGCTTACTTTGTGTCACTTAGACATCGCAAATATAGCATTTTTACTTTTACCGACCAAATAAAATTTTGAGTTTTTGGTGAATTTAATTTACTTTTAGATAGCAGTTGCTGGTGTGTGCGATAACAAGTTTTTCGCTGTCGATAGGCTGTTATTATACATTATATATATAGTCTTTCAGTTTGTATAACATAGGCTCATCACACTGTATAACATAGGCTTATCACGTTGTATAATATATTGGTTTTATTAATTTTTTAATGAAGTAGAAATCTTTTTCAGTAGTTTTTATGTAACTTTGCAGAATCATAATGAACAAACCGAAAAACTTTAAAAACTACGTTGTTACTATGAACTTAAAGCGAATAATTTTACATGCTATGCTTCCGGCTATGATGCTTGGAGTGTTCGGCTTGTTAGCTGCTCCTGCGTCGGCTGCAAGCAAAAAGAAGCAGAAGGCGCAGCCCATACGTGTGGCTTGCGTAGGCAACAGTATCACCTATGGCACTGGTATTGAGGACCGTGCCCGCGACTCTTATCCATCGCAGCTTCAGCGTATGCTGGGCGACAAGTATGTGGTGGGCAATTTCGGCAAGCCCGGAGCCACGCTGCTCTATCACGGCCATCGCCCCTACGTGGTGCAGAAGGAGTTTAAGGAGGCGCTTGCTTTCAAGGGCGATATTGCTGTGATTCATCTTGGCATCAACGACACCGACCCACGCAACTGGCCCAACTATCGCGACGAGTTTGTCAAAGACTACCTCTCAATAATGGACTCATTGCGTGCAGCCAATCCAAAGGTGCGCTTCATATTGGCTCGTATGACTCCGATAGCCGACCGTCATCCGCGCTTTATATCAGGCACTAAGCAGTGGCACGGCGAGATTCAATCCGCCATTGAGACTGTAGCACGTCTTAGCGGAGCTGAACTCATCGACTTCCACGAGCCTCTCTATCCCTATCCCAACCTCCTTCCCGACGCCATCCATCCCAATCCCGAGGGAGCCGGCATACTTGCCAAGACCGTGTACAGCGGCATAACGGGCAACTATGGCGGCCTGCAGATGTCGCAACTCTACACCGACTATATGGTGTTGCAGCGCAACGTGCCCCTCGACATACACGGCACAGCCAATGCCGGCGACAAGGTGACGGTAAGCATCGACCGTCAGACCATTACTGCCACAGCCGACAACCAGGGCAAGTGGTGTGCCGTACTCCAGCCGATGGAGGCAGCCGACGACCTGACGCTCACCGTCAAGGCTGGCCGACAGACCAATGTATATCGTCATGTGGCAGTAGGCGAGGTGTGGCTTTGCTCTGGTCAGTCGAACATGGCGTTCATGCTGTGCCAGGCCGAGAGCTACAAGCGCGACATCAACAATGCCAACGACCCACAGCTCCGTCTCTACGACATGAAGGGACGTTGGGAAACTTACGACGTGGCGTGGCCGGCATCGTGTCTCGACTCGCTCAATCACTTGCAGTATTACCGCCCCACTACATGGCAGCCCACTACGCCCGACAATGCCAAGTGGTTCTCTGCTATAGACTATTACTACGGACGCATGCTGCGCGATTCGCTCCGTGTGCCTGTAGGATTGATTTGCAACGCTATAGGCGGAGCGCCTACCGAGTCGTGGGTCGACCGCAACACACTTGAGACACGCTTCCCTGCCATACTGCGCAACTGGCTTCACAACGACTTCATACAGGGATGGGTGCGCGGACGTGCCGCCAAGAACCTCACCAATGACAACACCCGTCTCGGACGCCATCCCTACGAGCCGTGCTATCTCTTCGAGAGCGGCATACTGCCGTTGCAGAAATATCCCATAAAGGGAGTAGTATGGTATCAAGGCGAGTCGAACGCCCACAACATGGACGCCCATTCTGAGCTGTTCAAGCTGCTCGTAGACAGCTGGCGCTCCAATTGGAGCAACCCCCAGATGCCCTTCTACTTCGTGCAGTTGTCGAGTCTCAACCGTCCGTCGTGGCCGTGGTTCCGCTACAGCCAGCTTGAGCTGATGAAGCACATTGACAATACCGGCATGGCAGTATGCACCGACTGCGGCGACTCGCTTGACGTTCATCCCAAGCGCAAGCTGCCCGTAGGCGAACGTCTGGCACGATGGACGCTCTGCAAGACTTACGGCAAGACCATCACCCCGTCGGGTCCTATATATAAATGTGTGGTGCGCCAGGGCGACGCACTCGTCGTTAGCTTCGACTATGCCGACGGTCTCTGCACATCCGACGGCAAGTCGCCGTCTACCTTCGAGATAGCCGAAGTGGAGGGAATGTATTATCCAGCCACAGCCGTCATATCTGGAAGCACCGTTCGATTGACCTCGCCCGAGGTAAAGCATCCGCGCTACGTACGCTACGGATGGCAACCCTTCACCCGTGCCAACCTTGTCAATGGTGACGCTCTGCCAGCGTCTACGTTCAGAGGCGAAGTACAATAACACAAGAATAATAAAAACCAAAAACAGCGGATTAGCTCATTTGCTAACCCGCTGTTTTTTTTATTTAACAACTTACCAAATTCTTTTTATTTTTGCGTGTCAATCTTATGTGCCACGCTCACGGCCTGAGCAATTGTAATTGCAAGAAAGCCGAAAATTACCATAGATACCATAATCTTTTTACCTTTAAGTTAAACTGTTTTCTTTAATTACTCTGTTATCCTTTTTGCACTGCAAAGGTAGAAAAATACGGCTGTGTACGCAAACAATACGTCTAAAACTTGATTTTTTGCTTATTTTTGTTGATGCAAGTCAAAGTATAAGGTTCATACGAACTGTGAATTGATTCATTCTTTAAACTTCTGGAACTGTTGCAAGGAATTTCTTGATTTCATCGTCTGAAACAGCATAGTCATGCAAGTCGCCATTGATATAACTCTCATAGGAAGGCATATCAATAAGTCCATGTCCAGACAGACAGAACAGAATCACCTTTTCTTCTCCAGCTTCCTTTGCCTTCATAGCCTCGCGAATAGTAGCAGCAATAGCATGACAACTCTCTGGCGCAGGAATAATACCTTCTGTACGTGCAAAAAGCATGCCTGCCTCGAAAGACTCAGACTGAGGAATATCAACACCATGCATATATCCGTCCTTAATCAACTGAGAAATAATCATACCAGCACCATGATAGCGCAAACCACCAGCATGGATATTCGCAGGTTTGAAATCATGACCTAAGGTGTACATTGGAAGTAATGGTGTATAACCAGCCTCATCGCCAAAGTCGTATTCAAATTTACCACGGGTCAACTTAGGGCAACTTTCCGGTTCAGCTGCAATAAATTCAGTATTCTTTCCATCCTTAATCTTATGACGCATGAAAGGGAAGGCAATTCCACCAAAGTTACTACCGCCACCAAAACATGCTATCACAGTATCAGGATACTCACCTGCCATAGCCATCTGCTTTTCTGCCTCCAGGCCAATGACTGTCTGATGGAGAGCCACATGATTTAACACAGAGCCCAAAGTATATTTACAACCAGGAGTTGTTGTAGCCAACTCTACAGCCTCACTGATAGCAGTTCCTAATGAACCAGGATGATGAGGGTCACGAGTAATGATGTTTTTACCAGCTCTTGTACTCATAGAAGGAGAACCCTCTACTGTAGCGCCAAAGGTACGCATAATACTGGAACGATATGGTTTTTGCTGCATGGTTATCTTTACCTGATAGACAGCCGCTTCCAATCCATAGAGTTTGGCTGCATAAGACAAAGCAGCACCCCACTGACCGGCACCTGTTTCTGTTGTGACATTCGTGTCACCCTCTTGCTTACAATAGTAACACTGAGGCAGAGCAGAATTGATCTTATGCGAACCTAATGGGTTAGTACTCTCATTTTTGAAATAGATATGAGCTGGAGTACCTAAAGCTTCTTCCAAAGCATAAGCACGCACCAGTGGAGTAGAACGATAGAAAGTGTATTTCTCCAATACATCTTCAGGAATATCTATCCACGCATGCTCCTGGTCTAATTCCTGCTTGGAACATTCCTTATTGAATATATGTGAAAGATCATCAGCACTGAGAGGTTTGTGGGTCTGAGGATTCAATGGAGGCAATGGTTTATTAGGCATGTCCGCCTGAATATTATACCATTGCGTTGGGATTTCACTCTCCTGCAAAATAAATTTCTTCTGTTTCATGTGGTGTCATTTTATTTTAATTATTATGTCTTTCCTTACATCCTGTTTGTAGACGAATCTATTTTACGACAAAATTACAAAAATATTTGAGATAAAAGAAAAAATGCAACGATTTTGCATTTTGTCTGAAAATATCGTAAAACGGCTGATAATTGTATTCGGCCTAAATTATAAGTGTTGTGGAAATTTGTAATGAAAATGTAACGCCTCCGCAATACGTGTGAATAGTATTATGTTTATCTTTGCAAACGTAAAAGAGAATAACATAAAGCACAATGAAACAGAATGCACGCATACTTGTTGTAGATGACGAGCAGGACCTGCTCGAAATCCTGAAGTTCAATCTTGAGACAGAAGGCTATGAGGTCGTGACAGCCCCGTCTGCCGAAGATGCCCTGCAGCTCGACATAGCCTCGTTCGACCTCATGCTGCTCGACGTGATGATGGGCGGCATGTCGGGATTTGCCATGGCGCGCCAGCTTAAGGACAATCCTGCCACTGCACAGGTGCCTATCATATTCCTTACGGCGCGCGACACCGAGAACGACACAGTGACGGGATTCAATCTCGGTGCCGACGACTATATCTCCAAGCCTTTCTCGCTGCGTGAGGTGATGGTGCGCGTGCGTGCCGTGCTGCGTCGCACCGCCAAGGAGAACGGTGAGGAAGAGGCAAAGACGCTGTCGTATCAGGGCATTGTGATGAACCTCGACCGCAAGACGGTGAGCGTCGACGGTGAGGACATCCCGTTCACCAAGACCGAGTTCGAACTTCTCCACCTATTGCTCGACGAGCGTGGTCGTGTGTTCTCACGCCAGGAGCTCATCGAGCGTATATGGCCCAAGGACGTGCTGGTGCTCGACCGCACCGTCGATGTCAACATAACTCGACTCCGCAAGAAGATAGGACGCTTCGCCAAGTGCATCGTCACACGCCTCGGCTTCGGCTACTACTTCGATGCCTAAAACCTTATGTCTTATGCGAATATCCGTTGGAACAAAACTTTATTTCAGTGTACTGTCGCTGTTTCTGCTCTTTGCCGTGTCGTTCATCATCTTTCAGCAGGCACGCGAGAAGCAGTATAAGATTGACACGCTCAATCTGAAGTTGCAAGACTACAACTCGCGCATGGCAGAGTTCTACAGCAACAACGCCGACCACTCCGAACAGGCGTTCAACAATTATGTGCGCCGCCACTACATGTCGCGCCTGCGTGTCACACTGATACGTCCCGACGGAAGCGTGCTGTACGACAGCCGCTTGAAGCAATACGCGCACATAAGCAATCATGCCTCGCGTCCGGAGGTGGCAATGGCGCTCAAGCACGGCTCAGGCTCTACCGTGGAGCGCAGCAGCAAGACGTTCAACAGCGACTATTTCTATTCTGCCACGTATTTTCCGCACGACTCTATCGTCATACGCTCGGCACTGCCATATACCAGCGACCTCGCCCGTTCGTTGCAGGCCGATCAGCACTACATTTGGTTTGCCGTCATAACGATACTTCTGCTCACCGTAGTGCTCTATCGCTTCACCAGCCGACTGGGCGACAACGTGAAGAAACTGCGCACTTTCGCCTCGCGAGCCGACCACGGTGAGTCGCTCGACACGGAAGACCTCATTGCATTTCCTGCCGACGAGCTGGGCGAAATAGCCGAGCGCATCATCAAGATATACAAGCGCCTGCAGTCGACACGGCGCGAACAGGACATACTCAAGCGCCAGCTGACGCAGAACATCGCCCACGAACTCAAGACGCCCGTGGCAAGCATACAGGGCTATCTGGAGACAATACTCGAAAATCCTAACATCAACGATCAGATGCGCGAGCAGTTTCTGGGCCGCTGCTACGCCCAGAGCCAGCGCCTCACGTCGCTCCTGCACGACATCTCTACGCTCAACCGCATGGACGACGCGCCCGAGATGACGAGTACCGAGAATGTCAATATATCGCAGATGGTGCAGAACATCCAGAAGGAGACAGCCCTGCAGCTGCAGCAGAAGCACATGATATTTGACAACCGTCTGCCCGACAACATCGTGGTCAGAGGCAATCAAAGTCTGCTCTACAGCGTGTTCCGCAATCTTACCGACAACGCCATAGCCTATGCGGGCGAAGGTACCACCATAACACTATCTGCCCAGCGTTCGGACAACGGCGCTAAGTATGCTAAATCAGGCGACGATGAAAGTTCGACCAAGTGGATATTCACCTTTGCCGACAACGGTGTTGGCGTGCCTGCCGAGCACCTTCCGCGCCTCTTCGAGCGCTTCTATCGTGTGGACAAGGGCCGTTCGCGCAAAATGGGAGGCACCGGTCTGGGCCTTGCCATAGTCAAGAATGCCGTGCTTCTGCATGGAGGAACAATAAGGGTGAGCGCAAACGAAGGGGGCGGATTGAAGTTCGTATTCTCGTTGAAGATATAACAGAGAAAGGGGTAAGGTTTGTATTACAAAACAAACCTTACCCCTTTTAGTGTATACTCGCGTCTGGTGCCGTCGGCAAGTGTCAGATACAGGCGGCCGTCAGCCGAAACGTGGTCGATGCGGGCGCTGAACTGTTCGCCCGTTGCGGTGTCTTCGTAGGTGTGTGTGCCCTCGCGGCGATACAATGCAGCATGATATTGGCTGACGACAGAGTCGGCTGAGCCGCTGACGGCAAGCGAGTAGTAGTGCTCGAAGTGCTGCACTATCTCGTCGAGCAGCTGTTCTGTAGGAGTCTCTACACCTATTATATTATATAGCGACACCGGATTGGGCGCATCGCTGTGAAACTCCCGTTGGTTGACATTGAGTCCGATGCCGTATATGCAACGTGCCAGAGTGCGCCCCTTCACCGATGTCTCGATGAGCGTGCCGCTTATCTTGCGGTCGTGCCAGTATATGTCGTTGGGCCATTTCAGACTGATGCCGTCGGTGTATTTGTCGAGTGCTGCCTTGACGGCGAGCGCTCCAGCCATCGACAGCACAAACTGTCGGGTGATGTCGACGCTTGTCGGGCATACCAGAATCGAGAACAGCAGGTTCTTACCTGCCTCGCTCTCCCATTTGTTGTTGCCCTGTCCGCGTCCGGCAGTCTGCCAGTCGGCGTAGACTACGGTCATGCTGTCGTCTTGGGGCGACTGTAGCGTGCGCAGATAGTCGTTGGTTGAGGCTGTCTGTGCGAGATGTATTATTTTATGTTGCATCATTTACGTTTTCGTATAAAATCAATTAATTTTGCATCTGCAATCAATCCAAACATACTATTATGGACGAAAAACAGAAGCAACAGGCTGCCGACGAGCAGTTTATGCGCCGCGCCCTCGACGAGGCTGTGGCGGCTCGCGACGCCGGCGAGATACCCGTTGGTGCGGTAGTGGTGGCTGGCGGTCGCATCATAGCGCGTGCCCACAACCTCACCGAGACCCTTGGCGACGTTACGGCACATGCCGAGATGCAAGCCATCACGTCGGCTGCCAATCAGTTGGGCGGCAAATATCTCACCGACTGCACCCTATACGTCACTCTCGAACCCTGCATCATGTGTGCCGGAGCGATAGGGTGGTCGCAGATAAGGCGTGTGGTGTATGGCGCAAGCGACGACAAGCGCGGCTATTCGCAGTACGCCCCCAAGGCGTTTCACCCTAAATGCACTGTCACCACGGGCATTCTCGAAGACGAATGCAGAGAGTTGATGACGCAGTTCTTCAAGAGCAGAAGATAATAATAGGAGGCTATGGCGTCCTCGCCATAGCCTGAGTAAGCAACAATGCATATTATTGTTGTCAACAGCGTTAATTATTATTGTTGTTGTAAAATGCCGGCTAATTGCTCAGGAGGGCGTGTCAAAAGTCACAGCAGTACGCCCCGAAGGGGCAGAAGCTCATAGCCCAGGGCAACGCCCTGGGTAAAAGTATCGCAAACTATAATGCGCCCTGTAAGGGCAAAAGCGTTAATTATCAATGCTTTTGCCCTTGCAGGGCGTTTTGCCATTTTCAATCCGTACACCCAAGGCGCTGCCTTGGGCTATGTGCTTTTGGGGCTTTCAGCCCGTTTTGTTTGACTTTTGACACACCCTCCTCCTTCAGTTTGCAATCTCAACTGTATTATTATTTCACTGCCTCCACAATATACCCCTGTGCCTTCAGCAAGTCTAATACGCCGCGTTTGCCCGGCAAATGACCAGCACCAACAACAAACAGCGTAGGCTTTTCGCTCATAATGGCAGGCATACGCTTAGCCCAGTCGGCATTGCGGCGATATATCAGCTGGTCCATTTCGTCGGGAGTGGCATCGCAGGCTGCATCAAACTTCTCGTTCATGATGTCGAGCAGCGTCTTGACGTCCTGCTTGTAGTATGCTTCAGCCATACGCTCAGTAAGAGAGGCGTAGTAGTCGGTGTGGTTGAGGAAGCAGTCGAGCTGAGCCACCTGGCGCTCAAGCGAAGCGCCGAACATCACGCCCATCTGAAATTCCATAGTCTCCAGACCGCCCACAGGCTCGTTGTTGTTCTTTGCCTGCTCCTGGAAGTACTGGTCGATGGTGTTGGTAGGGTCGAATTCGCCCATGTGTGCCTTCATATACTGTAGCACCTGCAACTGCGTGACGAGTGCTGCAGGCGAGAGGCGTCCCATCTGTGCGCCCACCACAGGGTTGCTCAGGTCAACCCCCATATACTGCTTCAGCAGCGCGTTGAGCTTTGTGTACTGGTCGGCGTTGAGCACAGTCTGCAGCGTCTTGCCCTCGGGCAGCATCATGTGTGCCTGCATGGCACGCAGCGAGTCGGGATTGGTCATGTCGTCCCATTTCAGTTCGCCGTACACCTGGTCGGTGTTGTCGAGAGCAGTATGTATTCCAGCCACTTTTTCTACAAACGGCGTGTTGGCAATGTGGAAAGTACCGAATACATACGAGGGCTTTTTCAGGTCTTTGCCCGATATGCTGTACAGCAGTTGGGCGTTGGCTGTAATGGCGCATACAAGCGCCAACAGAATGATAGAAAACAGTTTTTTCATATTATTTATTGTTAAATGATAAGTTTCTCGTTGCAATAAATGTGTGAATTTAGCCTTTTTATTTGATATTTTGCGTACATTTGCAAATCTAAGAGTCTTATTTTGGGTATACGCCCGATTTTATTAACGGAAATAACAGAGAAATATTTTCAAAAACAACCTATAAAAAATGAACAATCTCAACCCAATCATCAGCCACTTCAGCATCACTGGCACAGTGGCAGACGTGAAGCCATTAGGCAACGGACTTATCAACGACACCTACAAAATCACCACAGCCGAGGCCGACGCACCCGACTATGTGCTTCAACGTATCAACGACTCGATATTCACCGATGTCGACTTGTTGCAGCACAACATCGAGGAGGTTACTACACATATCCGTGAGCTGCTCGTAAAGGAGGGCGCTGACGACATCGACCGTCGTGTGCTCACATTCATCAAGGCCGACAGCGGCAAGACATACATCAAGGACGAGGAAGGCAAGTTCTGGCGTATCTCGATGTTCATTCCCGATGCTGTGACTGTAGACGCTGTCAATCCCGAGTCGTCATACCATGCTGGCAAGGCATTCGGTAAGTTTGAGTCGCAGGTAGCCGACATCACCGACCGTCTGGGCGAGACTATCCCCAACTTCCACAACATGGAGCTGCGCCGCGACCAGCTGCGCCAGGCTGTCAAGGAAGACCGTGCAGGCCGTGCAGCCGGTGTTAAGGACTTCATCGACGAGATAGAGAAGTATATGGACGAGATGTGTCTTGGCGAGCGCCTCTTCCGTGAGGGCAAGCTCCAGAAGCACGTATGCCACTGCGACACCAAGGTGAACAACATGATGTTCGACAAGGAGGGCCGTGTGCTCTGCGTCATCGACCTCGACACCGTGATGCCTTCATTGTTCGTGAGCGACTACGGCGACTTCCTGCGCACAGCAGCCAACACCATCGCCGAGGACTCGCCCGAGTTCGACAAGATCGACTTCCGTATGGACATCTTCGAGGCTTTCACACGCGGATATGTTGAGTCGGCATCAAGCTTCCTCACTCCGCTCGAAATCTCATTGTTGCCCTATGCTGCCGAGCTGTTCCCATACATGCAGGCTGTACGCTTCCTCTGGGACTACCTCAACGGCGACCACTACTGGAAGTGCTCTTATCCCGAGCACAACCTCACACGTGCCCGCAACCAGTGGCACCTCTTCCTCAAGGCTCGTGAGCACGAGGCTGAGATGAAGAAGTTTATCGAGGCGCTGTAATACAATATTTGCATTTCTAACCGCTCAAAACTGCGAGTTGAACGCACAAGGAAATCTTTGGTGCGAAATTCGTGAGTTTTGAGCGGTTAGTGATATGTTGCTGATACATAATGGGTTGCGACGGATTTATTCCAAATGCGCAATCGTCACAACTCACAAAAAGCTTCATTTTTTTGCAAAAGGAGTCCTTTTGCCCTACAACTGTAGTCGTTTTGCTCTCCAACTGTAGCCCTTTTGCCTTGCAAAAGTGGTCCATTTGCTCGGCAAAGAAGCCTGAATCAATAAAAAACATGAACGATTGACGTTGCAAAACCACAGAAAACGCCATCGCAAATCTCCAGAATTGATTTTTATTTTGTAACACTTTTTTACTGCCTGTACTATATTTGCATAATTAACAGGACTTGCTGATTGCCGAGTTTATTTATTTGGCCAATTCTTTGCGTCTCTGATTTTTTATTTGTAACTTCACGGCAAAATAAAGCATGTAGGATTATGGCAAGACTTGTAAACTTTTATCCAGTTGGTATTCAGACCTTCGAGAACATTCGCGAAGGCAATTATCTCTATGTAGACAAGACCAAGTATGTCATTGACTTCAGGCAGAAGAAGATGAAGTATATTTTTCTGAGTCGTCCCCGACGATTCGGCAAGTCTCTTTTTGCCTCCACCCTTCATGCCTACTTTGCCGGAAAGAAGGAACTCTTCGAGGGTTTGGCAATAGCCGATTATGAGAAAGAATGGGTGAAGCATCCTGTACTTCATTTCGATATGAGTGGAGCAAAGCATATGGATAAGGAGCAACTTGAAAGATACTTGTCTGACATGCTTGGCGACCAAGAGGCTGCCTTCGGCTATAAGAGTGAAAAGATAGACCCGAACATTCGTTTGAAGGACCTTGTTAAGAAAGCCAATGAGCAGACAGGACAGAAGGTAGTAATCATCATTGACGAGTATGACGCTCCGCTGCTGGATGTGGTGCACGAGCAAGAAAACTTACAGCCTCTTCGCCAGATGATGCAGAACTTCTATAGTCCCGTGAAATTGCTCGATCCGTATCTGGAGTTTGTCTTTATCACTGGCATAACCAAGTTCTCGCAACTCAGCATCTTCAGCGAACTGAACAATCTTGACAACATCAGCATGTACGACCAGTATTCTGCCATCTGTGGCATCAGCTTTACAGAGTTGACCACAACGATGCGTCGGGATGTTGAGTCTCTTGGCGAGTCTCTTGGTATGACATACGAGGAGTGTTTGGAAGAGTTGCGCAGATATTATGACGGCTATCATTTTAGCGAACATTCTGAGGACATCTTCAATCCGTTCAGCTTGATAAAGGCATTGAACAATCAGAAGATTGCTCCTTACTGGTTTGGTTCTGGCACTCCAAGCTATATGATAAAGGCTCTTCAGAAATACCATGTGGGTGTAATGGATATTGAGAAGGACAGCTGTGATGTTGACGACTTCGACGTATCGCCGGAGCAGATGACCTCAGCTCTCCCCTTACTTTATCAGAGCGGTTATCTGACCATCAAGAAGTTCAATCCCATTCTCCATCGTTACACCTTAGGATATCCTAACAAGGAAGTGAAAATAGGAATGCTGAAGAGTCTTGCGCCTAATTATCTGTCGCCCATATCTTACGATAACAATAGTGTTGTAGGAGATTTCTTGGAGAAACTTTACGATGATGATATTGAAGGAGCGCTGCAAAGGTTGCAGGCTTACCTTGCCAGCATATCCAACCGTCTGAGCAATAAGAACGAACGCGACTTCCAGACCGTCTTCTATCTGATATTCAATCTGATGGGGGCTTATATGCGTGTGGAGGAAGACAGTGCTGTAGGAAGAGCCGATGCCGTTCTCTATATGCCCAATACCGTGTATGTGTTTGAATTGAAGTATGACGGTTCGGCTGAGAATACCCTGAGGCAAATAGACGATAAGGGCTATCTAATTCCTTATTCTGCCGAAGGCAAGCGCCTTGTGAAAGTTGGAGTGAATTACGACAGCAAGCGCCGGACTATCGGGGAATGGAGAATAGTTGAGGCGTAAGGAGAAGGAATCTTTGTTGGCGTAGTGGCAACCACCATAAAGTACTTTATTATAATCGTATGATTGTCTATTATTGTCTCTATTGTCGTCAATAAAAAAAGTAATGCAGTTTTCGGTTGAATGCTTGTGCAACTTTTTATACTCTTTGTGCGTCAAACATCATAGAGATATAAAAATTGGAAACAAAACAACAACGAATTATGATATTCTCAACAACTCCTACCCTTGAAGGGCATCCCATCCGTGAGTATCGCGGAGTGGTGACGGGCGAGACAATAGTCGGCGCCAATGTGTTTAAGGACTTTATGGCTGGCATACGTGATTTCTTCGGCGGTCGCAGTGGCACCTACGAGAAGGTGCTGCGTGAAGCCAAGGATTCTGCAATGCGCGAAATGGCGGAGCGTGCCGAACGAATGGGATGCAACGCCATTGTGGGCATCGACCTCGACTACGAGACAGTAGGCGAGAGCGGCTCGATGCTTATGGTGACGTGCAGCGGTACGGCTGTTGTAATTTAAAATAGCCGACAATAGAGCGGTGTAACAGTAGCGGAGGTCTCCGGCCTCCGCAGCAATCAAAAGGGCATAGGATAAATATGTGCTCTACTTGGTGCTGCGGAGGCTGGAAACCTCCGCTACTTGTATGCTTGCTCAGGCTACGGCGAGGACGCCATAGCCTCCTATGCGTACTTTTGTTGTTTTTATGTCCTTTATATACTTTCTTTTGGCCGAAATTCAACATTTTTTCACTCGTTTTAAAAAAAACTAACAGTTGCTTGGCTGATTTTAAAATTTATTATATCTTTGCAAAAACTAATTTTTTAATACCTATAAACCATTTTTTGCAACGAAACAAACCAGCGCTTGCAATAACGATATATAATCGTCAGCATTAATGATATAACTGTATCAACGACAACGATATAGATATCGACACTGCGTTTAAACCATTAAAAAAAACTATATTTACTAACAAACCAAAAGAATTATGCAAAAAGGACATGCTTTTAAGCCCTTAATGAGGGCTGGCTTGACAGCACTCTTGCTCGGTTCGGCTCTTGCAGTAAATGCGCAGAACGCTATCGTGAAGGGTGTTGTGAAAGACACATCAGGTGAGCCTGTTATTGGCGCTTCCGTAAAGGTGAAAGGTTCTAACACAACTGGAACAGTGACAAGCATTGATGGTGACTTCTCTCTCAATGGAGTGCAGAAGGGTCAGACACTGGTCATTACTTACATCGGCTGTGATCCACAGGAGATTAAGTGGACAGGACAGACACTCGACATTGTGCTGAAGGACAATTCGCAGAGCCTTAATGAGGTGGTTGTCGTAGGTTACGGTACACAGAAGAAGGTGAACGTAACTGGTGCCGTGTCTATGGTAGGCTCGGAAATTCTTGAGGACCGTCCTGTAACCAATGCGTCACAGGCTCTTCAGGGCGCTGTTCCGGGACTTAACTTCTCTACCAACTCTAACGGTGGTATGCTTGACAACACAATGGCAATCTCTATCCGTGGTACTGGTTCTATCGGCAACGGTTCTTCAGACGCTCCACTTATCCTTATCGACGGTATTGAGGGCGACATTAACACAGTCAACCCTAACGACATCGAGAGCGTTTCAGTACTGAAGGATGCCGCTTCGGCTTCTATCTACGGTACACGTGCTGCATTCGGTGTTATACTTGTTACTACAAAGAGCGGTAAGTCGGGCAAGGTACGCGTCAACTATAGCGGCGACGTACGTTTCTCTACAGCTACACAGCTGCCAGAAATGCTCAACTCACTGCAGTTTGCCAACTATTTTAATGCAGCTAATAATAACGCAACCGGTAGTGACTATTTTAACAGGGAGACTATGACTCGTATTGAGAAGTATCTCAACGGTGAGTACAAGGATCCTTCTCAGACAGAGTACTATGGTGTTGTAGTCAACCCCAGCAACAACCGCTACAATCTCTACGGTGGCTCATTTGCCAATACCAACTGGTTTGACGAGTTCTACAAGAAGAACGTTCCCTCAACACAGCACAACCTCTCACTCTCGGGTGGTACAGATAAGGTAAGCTGGCTCATCAGCGCCGGTTACTTGATGAACAACGGTCTTATCCGTCACGGACACGACGAGTTCGACCGCTACACAATGAACGGTAAGATCAGCGCTCAGCTCGCTTCTTGGGCTAAGGTAGAATATTCTACCAAGTTTATGCGTTCTGACTATGAGAAACCACAGTACCTCAGTGGTCTGTTCTTCCATAATATCGCACGCCGCTGGCCGACCTGTCCTACCATCGACCCTAACGGACACTATCCTGACGGTATGGAAATAGCCGAGCTTGAGGAAGGTGGTACTACTGGCACACGCAACAACCAGTTTACACAGCAGCTCAACTTCATCTTCACTCCTGTGAAGGGATGGAACATCCACCTCGAAGGCGCTATGCGTAATGAGTTCTATAAGAGCAAGACCAATAAGTTCCCAGTATACTCATACTATGCTGACGGCACACGCTGGCAGCGCGAATCTGGCTATGGCTCAGTAGCAAGCGTAAGCGACTACCGCTCAGAGACCGACTACTTCTCAGTAAACGCTTATACCGACTATACCCATTCACTCGGCATGCACAACCTTAAGGGTATGCTTGGTGTTAACTTCGAGAAGTATGGCACAGACAACATCAGCGCATCAGGTACTCATCTTATCACTAACGATTTCCCGTACCTGAGCCTCACACAGAAGAACCCACGCGTGAGCGACGCTTACTGGCACCGTGCTACAGCCGGTTACTTCATGCGACTCAACTACGACTACGACAGCAAGTACATGATGGAGTTCAACCTCCGCTATGACGGCTCGTCACGTTTCACCAACGACAACCGTTGGGCTTGGTTCCCATCAGTATCAGCAGGTTGGAACGTCGCACGCGAAAACTTCTTCAAGCCTCTTGCTAATGTAGTGTCTACTCTTAAATTGCGTGCTTCTTGGGGTCAGCTTGGCAACACAAGCTCATATTACAATTCATTCGCTGACTGGTATCCATTCTATCAGCAGCAGGATGTAGGCTCACAGAACAGCTCATGGCTTATCAACGGCCAGAAGCAGAACACAGCAAGTCTGCCGGGTATCGTTAATAGCACCATGACATGGGAGACTGTTGAGACATACGACGTAGGTTTCGACTTTGCTCTTCTCAGCAACCGCTTGACAGGTTCGTTCGACTGGTACAGCCGTACAACCAAGGACATGATTGGTCCGGCTCCAGTGTTGGGCTCAGTACTCGGTGTTGACGCACCTCGTACCAACAACTGTAAAATGCGTTCATCAGGTTGGGAGTTTGAGTTGCAGTGGCGCGACCAGATTGGCGACTTCAAGTATGGAGCGAAGTTCAACATTTCGGACGCTACATCTAAGATTCTTGAATATCCGTTTGAGGGCGAGTTTGACAACCAGAACATCTATGGCTACTACAATGGCAAGAAGCTTGGCGAAATCTGGGGTTATGAAACAAAGGGCATTGCACAGAGCAACGAAGAGATGAACTCATGGCTCGAGAAGAACAAGCCTAACTGGGGTACCAACTGGCAGGCTGGTGACATTATGTACAAGGACTTGAATGGTGACAACAAGGTAAATTCAGGTGCTGGTACGCTTAAGGATCACGGCGACCTGAAGCGCATCGGTAACAGCACACCACGCTACAACTTCGGTATCAATCTTAACGCAGAATGGAAGGGCATCGACTTCTCTATCTTCTTCCAGGGTGTGATGAAGCGCGACTGGAATCCTGATGCAGGACAGCCTTACTTCTGGGGTATTGTTGGTGACGAGTGGCAGAGCTGCGGATTCAAAGAGCACCTCGACTACTGGAGCGAGACCAACAAGAACGCTTACTATCCGAAACCATATCTGAATGGTAGCACACAGAAGAACCAGCAAACACAGACACGCTACTTGCAGAGCGCTGCCTACATGCGTTGCAAGAATATTCAGCTTGGCTACACTCTTCCGAAGGCTATCACAGAGAAGGCTGGCATGAACCGTGTACGCGCATACTTATCTTGCGACAACCTCTTCACAGTGACAGGCCTTTCAAAGATATTCGACCCTGAGGCTCTGAATGGTGGTTGGGGTTCTGGTAAACTCTATCCGTTGCAGCGCACAATCGCTGTCGGACTGAACGTTACATTCTAAAGCTATCACCTTAAAAAAAAGACAATATGAAATTTATAAATATTAAAAACCTGCTATTGGGCGCTGCTGTAACAACAGCAACCTTTGGCCTCACCTCATGCAACGACTTGCTCGACATGAAGCCAATCAACCAAATTACACCAGAGGCCTACTATCAGAATGCCGAACAGTTGGCAGCATATCTGAACAACTATTACGATAGTTATCTGGAGATGCCTTTCTCTGGCTCTATGTCTCACTCGTGGGGACAGTGGAACGAGGGTAAGGCTAAGTCTGACTGGGATACAGATATCTACTGCTGGGGCGGTGGTAGCACACAACGCTTTGCTGACGAACACTGGGAAGTATCTTCTGGAAAAGTCTTTCAGGGCTATTACAATGGAGCACGTATATACAACCACATTATTAATACCATACAAAAGCAAATTGGTAACGGTACATTGCCAAATTCAGAGGAAGTGAAGAACTACCTTGGCGAAGCTCACTTCTTCCGTGCATTGGTTTACTACCGACTTCTGGCTCTCTATGGTGACGTTCCTGTCATCACTGAGGTATTGCCCGACGAAGACAACGTTATCGTGGAGAACTCAAAGCGCATACCGCGTAACGAGGTGGCACGCTTCATCCTTTCTGACCTTGACAAGGCCATCGAGATGTGCTATCCGCGCAGCAAGTTCAACGGTCAGCGCGTAAACCGTGAGGCTGCCCTGCTCATCAAGTCGCGTATAGCTCTGTTTGAGGGTACATTCGAGAAGTATCACCGTGGCTCAGGCCGTGTACCGGGCGATGCTAACTGGCCAGGTGCCAAGATGGCATACAACCAGGGCAAGACATTCAACCAGGAGGCTGAGGTTAAGTTCTTCCTCGCTGAGGCTATGAAGGCCGCTAAGGAAGTTGCCGACAACGCCGGCCTTGCTGAGAACAACCACAAGATTGACCCTGTATATGGCGACAAGGACGCATGGAACCCATACTTCAACCTCTTCAGTCAGCCGTCACTCGCAAATGTAAATGAGGCTCTGATGTGGAAGCAGTATAGCAAGGAGCATGGTATCATGCACCTGACTGGCCATTCAATGGTGACAGGACAGAACACTGGTTTCACACGTTCGTTTGTCCAGACATTCCTTATGAAGAATGGCCTGCCTATCTATGCTGACAACAGTGGCTATCATGGCGACGTAACTCTTGACAACGTTAAGGCCGACCGTGATGAGCGTCTGCAGTTGTTTATGTGGGGTGAGAGCACACCTACATACACCGACCCGACAATGACGGACGTTAAAAAGGACAAGCCATTGCCAGTTTATCTGCCTGCTGACGAGACAGAGGCAAGCCACATCACTAACACAGAGGCAGCAACCCGTTGTATCACTGGCTACCAGCAGCGTAAGTACTATACTTATGACGCTGAGCAGACAAAATATTCAGAGCAGTCGACAACCAACGCTTGCCCATTGATGCGTTCTGCAGAAGCTCTGCTCAACTATATGGAGGCTGACTATGAGCTGAACGGCAGACTCGACTCTAAGTCGCAGGAATACTGGCGCACTCTGCGTACACGTGCAGGTGTTGACACCGATTTCCAGAAGACAATCGACGCTACCGATCTCTCTAAGGAGATGGACTTCGGCCGCTACTCAGGCACACAGCTTGTTGACAAGACTCTGTACAATATACGTCGTGAGCGCGTTACCGAGTTGTTCTCTGAGGGTCTTCGTTTCGCCGACCTCATCCGCTGGCGTGGCTTCGACAATATGCTTACAACAAAGTGGATACCTGAGGGTTGTAACTTCTGGGACAACATGTACAAGCACTACCCTGCTGACATCAAGTGCAACGGTGAGACCGATGCCGTTATTTCATCTAAGTCACTCAGCAAGTATGTTCGCCCGTACAGCAAGTCAATGAATGCCAACAACGAGCTGAGAGACGGCTACAAGTGGCACGAAGCTTACTACCTCTACCCAATCGGTATTACTGACATCCGTACAGCTTCAGCCGACCGTTCGCTTGAGAACTCTAATCTCTACCAGAACCTCTACTGGCCAGTATCAGCAGGTGGACACGCAGAGAAGTAATTCTCAGAAAATACAGAATCAGCCTAATGGCTACATAATAAAAGTGGCGTCCCAATTTCGGGGCACCACTTTTATTATAAATGAAACATAATATTTGGGGTTGAACGACGACTGTCTCAAGATGTTTGAGAACTAGCGACAAGCGCTTCTGTGCCATTGTGACATCACCTTGCCAATCAAAATTGGTACCGCCGTATGCGGAACCGCATGTACGGTGCTGTAAGAGGTCGGTATACGAAAGTAGAAAGAAAACTATTTCGTTTCCTTCTATTCGATTTGGGAACAAGTTGTGAAACTTGTATTTATAATTAGTTATAATTATTGTAGATTGTGAGGAGAATCAGCGGGTTCTCCTCACAATTTTTTTACACAATTTTATCCTCTAAATTGCAGAATACAACGACAATATTGACAATAACGGTAGAGGAGGCCGGAAACCTTCGCTACTTGTATGCTTGCTCAGGCTACGGCGAGGACGCCATAGTCTCCTATGGGTACTCTAATGTTTTAACATTCATAACTCGCTCTAATTCTGACTTGTATAATAATCTATAAAATATAGAACCTTGAAATGGTTTGATAAGCTAAAAGCTTTACCTTTGTAATTGGAAATATTTGTAATGATTCCGATCAAAAGTAAAACTGGAAAGCTATGCAAAAAGCTGTAGTAAACAAGATCAAGAGCATGATTTATTGCTGGCTCCTGTTGGATGAGGAATATTATCAAACGAAACATAAAGCCTAAGCATTATATGACGAACGACATACTCGAACGGATAAAGGCAGGTGAGGTGTCGGGAGTACAGTTCAAGGAACGTACTCTCGACAAGTACGACATTGGTTGCGAGCTTGTAGCTTTCAGCAATGCTCATGGCGGCAAACTGGTTGTAGGCGTAAATGACAAGACAGGGAAGATAAACGCCCTTTCTTATTCGGAAGTCCAGGAAACAACAAATCTCTTGAGCGACATCGCCTCAGAAAATGTCGTTCCATCTATTCTGATAAATGTAGATACTGTTGTAGTGGATGACGGCTATTTGGTAGTTGCAACCATCAAGGAAGGAGTCAATAAACCTTACCATGACAACAAGGGTATCGTATGGGTGAAGAATGGTTCTGACAAGCGCAAGGTGTTTGACAATGCCGAATTGGCTGAGATGATGACAGATTGTGGTAGCTTTGTTCCTGATGAAGCAAGCGTCAAAGATGCTACAATCAATGATCTTGACACAAACACCATCAAGGCTTTCCTGGAGAATCGTTTTGACAAAGTGTTGGAGAAGAAAGGATTGGTTGGTGATGCTTTCAAGGAAGCATCGCTTGACACTATCTGCTCAGCCATTGCCAAGGGACACGATTGCGAAAGAATGCTTCGTAACTTACGATTTATTCGCCCTGATGGCAAATTGACAATGGCTGCTATGCTCCTGTTTGGAAAATATACTCAGCGTTGGTTGCCTGTGATGACTGCCAAATGCATCTGCTTTGCGGGAAATAGCGTTGGTGGAAGAGTGTTTCGTGACAAGGTGAACGATGCAGATATGGAGGGAAACTTGCTACATCAGTTCGATACCATTATGGATTTTTTCACTCGGAACCTGCATAACGTGCAAATTAGAGCGGAGTTCAACTCTATGGGGAAGTTGGAGATACCTTATAGTAGCCTTGTTGAGTTTACTGTCAACGCTCTGGTCCACCGTTCGCTCAACTTGAAAGCTCCAGTTCGTATTTTCATCTTCGATAATCGTGTGGAGATTCACAGTCCAGGCGACTTACCTAATGGACTCACTGTTGACGACATCAAACTTGGCACCTCTATGCCTCGCAATATGTTTCTCTTCAACAATGCCATTTACTTGCTGCCATACACAGGTGTCGGTAGCGGCATTGCTCGTGCGCTTGACGAAAACATCAATGTGACGTTTACCAACAATGCGAGTGTACAGGAATTTGTGATTACAGTTTGGAGAGAAGAAAGTAACCAAGTCGATGTGGAAAGTAACCAAGTCGGCAACGAAGTAGACACAAAAAGTAACCAAGTTGAGGGGGAAAGTAACCAAGTTGAGGGGAAAAGTAACCAAGTCCAAGACTCAGACACTCGACTTAGACACTCTGACACTCCAAAAGTATCTTTGTCTAATAAGCAAAGGGATATAGTCAATTTCTGTTCTGTCCCTCGAACCACTGCAGAAATCATGGAACGCCTTGGTTTATCCAATCAAACAAAGAACCGAGAACGTTATATCACCTCCCTTGTTGCAGCAGGCTATTTGCAGATGACCAATCCTGAGAATCCTACGGCAAGCAACCAGAAATACAAGAAAGCAACAACGAAATAGAATAAAATTTGGGCTATAAATAGAAGTTGTTGCTCTTGCACATGTGGTATGTAATCATAGTATGATTGTTATATTTTTGTAACTAATTGTTTTTCACCTATAAAGAAACAGGATATTTGTAAGACTACCAACTTTTTTACAAGCAATTTATTATCCCGAACTGGGGTAAAGAGTGCGCAGCATTTTTAAAATTGACTAATTATGAACAAACTAATCAAAGAAAGACTGCTTGTCTTATTGCTTTTCGTTTTGTCTGTATTTACAGCAAATGCAGCCGACAAGGTAATCAAGGTGAGCCAGAACGGAAATGCAGCAAGTGCAATACGTGCTGCTTTGGAGAAGGCTGCTGCTATGAAGGGCAGCCCCGTGACATTGAAACTCGACCTTGGTGTATGGAACATTCCGCGCGAGGAGTCGACAGTACGCAAGTATTATATATCAAACACAACTTCTGAATCGGAGAACCCCGACCCGTCAAAGCATATCGCTCTGCTTATGCGTGGACTGCGCAATGTGACCATCGATGGCAGCGGTTCGACACTGATGCTCGACGGCGAAATGTCGGCATTTGTCATTGACAGCTGTCAGAACATCACTCTGCGCAATCTTACCATCGACAACGCCCATCCTACACAGACCGAGATGACCGTTGAGGCAGACGGCAAGGACTATATGATTTGTCGCACTCATGCCACATCACAGTATCGTATCAAGAACGGTAAGGTGGAGTGGTACGGACGCGGTTGGGCATTCACTAATGGTATTGCTCAGTGGTACGACCCCGTGCGCGACATTACATGGCGCGACTGGAGTCCTACCGATAATGTTGTTGAGGCTCGTGAGATGGAGCAGGGCAAGCTCTACATCAAATACAACAAGAAGCCAGCCGTACCCGTAGGCACAGTATTCCAGATGCGCGATGCCATCCGTCGTGAGGCTTGCGGACTTATATGGCAGTCGAAGAATGTACGTTTGGATAATGTACGTGTATATTATCTCAGCAACTTCGGTGTGGTTGGCCAGGTGTCAGAGAACATCAGCATCCACCGTTGCTGGTTTGCTCCCGAAGAAGGCAGCGGACGTACCAATGCCGGATTTGCCGACTTTGTGCAGATGTCGGGCTGTCGTGGTCTTATCGACATCACCGATACCAAGTTTGCCGGAGCACACGACGACCCTATCAACGTACACGGCACTCATCTGCAGATTGTACGCGCCACATCAGCCAATACTCTGCTGCTGCGCTATATGCACCATCAGACATTCGGATTCCAGTCGTTCCACAGTGGCGACGACATTGAGATTGTAAATCCAGAAACTCTGCTTGCCGAAGGAACATTCAAGGTGAAGAATGCCCGCATGGTTTCGCCACGTGAGATTGAGATTACACTCACCAAGCCAGTGCCTGCCAATTTGCTGAAGAATGGAGCACGTGTTGTAGAGAACATCACATGGACACCGCGTGTACACATCGCACGCTGTCACTTCAGCCGCATCCCGACACGTGGAATTCTCATCACCACGCGTCAGCCGTCGGTTATCGAGGACAACTATTTCTACGGTATGCAGATGAGCGCTATTCTCGTAGCCGATGATGCTCGCAGCTGGTTTGAGTCGGGTCCGGTGCACAACCTCACCATCCGCAACAACGTCTTCAACCGCTGCTTGGGTTCAATCATCTGGATTAATCCCGAAAACCGCAAGAAGGCAGGAGCCGTGCATCGCAATATAACCATCGAGAACAATGTCTTTACATTGAACTCAAAGAACGACAAACCAATAGTATATCACTCGGTAGACAACATCAAAATCAAGAATAACATCGTCATTAATCCCGACGGTAGTAGTTCATTATATTAATCTCAAGTTGTGAAACTTGCATTTATAATTATAATAGATGGTGGAGGAAAACCAGTGGGTTTTCCTCCTAATTTTTCACACAGTTTTATCCTCTAAATTGCAGAATACAACGATAATATTGACAATAACAGTAGCGGAGGTCTCCGGCCTCCGTAGCAATTTTCCTCCATTCAGTTAAACAACATACAAAGGAACGTAATCTTGTAGGGGAGCATCGATAACCTTACAGCGTGTAAGTCAGGATTCGCTTTGAGAAGAGTCGTTAGTGAGTTGGAAGACTGCACGCTTTATTCTATATAATCAGTATATTTACCAAAGTGCAACCTTGCCAAACTTGCCCATATCGAATGTTGCATTAATGCCCATTGCCTTGAATGCTCTTGCAATGGTGCTTAGGGAAGATTACGCCCTTTTTCGATACGGCAGACTTGGGCACGTTTCACGCCCATAAGTTCGCCAAGTTGCTCCTGTGTGAGTTTTTTTGCCTGACGTGCTTTCCTTATGCTTTCGCCTATAAGGAAGGACTTCATTTCGTTCTCGTATTCATCGCGGAGAGGTTCTCCCTTCTGTCCTAATGCTCGGTTTAGCGATTCTTCAAAAGTGTATGTTTTCATATCTCTAAATTTTAAATGTTGTTTTCTTTAAAATACTGCATTCTTATGTCTTCTGCCCTCTTTATCTCTTTGTATGGTGTCTTTTGAGTCTTCTTTATTATGCCGTGAGTGGCAACGACCAACTTTTTGTTGCCATCATCCCAAAAAGCAAACAGGCGATAAGCGGTTTTATTGTATAACGTACGAAATTCCCATATATTTGAGTTTTCTAATTTCTTGAAAATATCCTTGTCTATATAATACCTGCTCTTGCCCATATTGTAGTATATCTTCTTTCGTGCATCTGGAGGAACACTTTCTATAAAAATCTGTGCTTCCTCCAAAATCTTAATTTCAAAAAGAGGTTTTTCTTCCATTTCTTCATATCTTTGTTTTGATAGTGCAAAGGTAATAAAAATTTCTTATCTGTTTACATCTAAGTAAACGTTTACCATAATTTATCATTTTCCACGACTTGCACAATGGCGAACATATATTGAAAATTATAATCGTATGATTGTCTATGATTGTCTCTATTGTCGTCAATAATAAAACTAGTGCAGTTTTCGGTTGAATGCTTGTGCAACTTTTTATACTCTTTGTGCGTCAAACATCATAGAGATATAAAAATTGGAAACAAAACAACAACGAATTATGATATTCTCAACAACTCCTACCCTTGAAGGGCATCCCATCCGTGAGTATCGCGGAGTGGTGACGGGCGAGACAATAGTCGGCGCCAATGTGTTTAAGGACTTTATGGCTGGCATACGTGATTTCTTCGGCGGTCGTAGTGGCACCTACGAGAAGGTGCTGCGTGAAGCCAAGGATTCAGCAATGCGCGAAATGGCGGAGCGTGCCGAACAAATGGGATGTAACGCTATTGTAGGCATCGATCTCGACTACGAGACAGTAGGCGAGAGTGGCTCAATGCTTATGGTGACGTGCAGCGGTACGGCAGTTGTTATTTAACGTGAGTTCGACGAATTAGAATAACGTTAATTGTCTATCTACTGCCCTTTG
>URQS01000041.1 GCA_900550035.1 uncultured Prevotella sp.
CACGTTTCTCTACGAATGACTTATTCCCCAACGTGCTGTTATAGCCCGTGATTGTCAAGTTGCCTATCTTGTGCGTGTATTCGTTTAGATATTTTCTTGCAAGTTCTGTATCGCCACCAGCAATCATATCAATCCAACATTGTGGTATGTTTTCTCCTTCTGGGAAGATATGCTCAATCGTCCATACATACACATTCTTCGGATTACGAGCCCAAAGGTTTGTCCATGTTTCTTGTGTCATGGCAGACTCGGCAAGCTTACAAAGCATGTATCGGGCCGCTCCGACATTTTCTTTATAAATATCCCCTTGCAGACTTTTCTTAAACATTTCGTCTGTCGCGCAGTTATTATCTGTGTCTAATAACTTCACAATGACATTGATAACCTCCTTACCTTTTGGCATCTCATCCTCTATATGGGCTATAATGTCCATGAAGATGCGTGTAAGGTCACGAGTACTTGGATAGTCCGTAACATTACGTCTTACAAAATACTTGTTCAATAACTCTATCAACGTGTTGATGTCAGTATCCTCCAACTCTAG
This sequence comes from uncultured Prevotella sp., assembly GCA_900550035.1. Lineage (GTDB taxonomy): Bacteria > Bacteroidota > Bacteroidia > Bacteroidales > Bacteroidaceae > Prevotella. The sequence goes on from URQS01000041.1 coordinate 545, forward strand.
TACCATTTTATTCTTCAAAACATACATCAGAAGAAGATAAGAAGGCGCACCTTGTATGTGTTCAAGGTCTTCAAGGTTCTTTCTGTATGGGTTTTCATCTTGCTCCTGCAGTATCAGCCACGAATAGTATCTTCCACATTTGAGGATATCAGTTAGAAACGAGTTGAGGTCATTATTAATAAGTTTTTCAAAGATATTGAGCAAATTCGATTTTGTTGCGACTACTCCAAGAGGGTCTTTCTTTCTGTCGTTGTCACTACGAAACGGATCGTTCAAAGCACGTTTGAACGCATTGTAATACTGACGAAAGAAACGTTCTTGGGTTCCATAATCATCTGAAAGATACGTCAAGAGCTGCTGCCAACGATTGAAGCAATCATCTGTCGTAAGATGATTATTCTCCGCTCTTGCCATGATAAGATTCTTCATCAAGTCAATGGCTGTAAGTGGAGTTCCACGATTGTTAAGCGACTCAAACAACACATAGGCGTCCGAATGAGAGGATACTTCCATTTTTACAAGCATAGCTTGCTTCAACTTATCATATTTGCCCAAGAGAAATGCAACCTTATTCTCTGGCGTCATACTCTCCATTTCCTTGTCCATAAGCCAAAGAAAATGCTGATAGCAGCGGGAAACTTTGCGTACACCAAAGTAAGAATGCTTGATGGATACAGATTTCTTCAGTCCAAGTTCTGACATAATGAAATTAAAGTCTTCCAGATTGTGATTCTGCACTTGGGGTACCAATTTCATTTCATTCGGCGAAAGATTACTTTTAAGTGATTTACGCAATGAAGGAAGGATGTCATCGTCATCTTCATCCATAAAACTTTTATACTCTTTCAGACGTGTGTAAATGGCAGCCAAGAAAAGGCTGATTGTAGTCAGTCTTTGCTGTCCGTCAATGACCTCCATATAAGGGTTAATCGAATCACCCAATGGAATACAGATGATAGAGCCGATAAAATATTCCGGATTATTCTCGCTGATATCATCATAGAGTGCATCCCATTCTCTGTAACTCCATGTGTATTCACGCTGATACTTCGGAATGGAATAGTAAAACTTTCCATCCGAAGCAAATATTTCATATATATGGTATTTGTTTACGCTTTGTATCATTTGTTAGAATATCTTATTATTTGCTAGTTCTATCAGGCTACAAGTCTGTTCGTTTAATCTCCCTACTCCGAATCATCGACAACACATGTTATTTCGAATTTTCGATATTATCTCTTAATTTATTTAATGCAGTTTCATGATATGAAAAATATTTAGGTTCTTGATAAGAACGTGACGATGGCTCATACCCCTCATAGTAATAGCTCTGTTCTATTCCCTTGAATATCACTTCGCGGTTCTCTGTATCAGAAGTGAGGTTCTGTGAGAGCAGATAGCGCAGTTCGAGGTCGTTGATGGGTGAACGTTCCATGGCCGAGAGATACTGGTCTTTGTCAACATACTGCCAATTAACCACTTTGCCTATAGAGCGTTTGAGCATCATGTCGAGCCAGATGCGAGTGGAGCGGCCGTTGCCCTCCATGAAAGGATGGCAAACATTCATCTCAACATACTTTTCTATGATTTGCTCAAAAGTGTCTTCAGGCATTTTCTCCACAGCAGCAAGGGCGGCTTCAAGATAGAGGCTATTAGCAAAGCGAAAGCCCCCTTTTGCTATATTTTTGTCACGAACAACGCCAGCAAAGGGATACAGGCCCTCAAACAGATAATGATGTATCTGCTGAAGACCTACTGTAGTTCCAACTGGAATTCTATCTATATCGCCCGACTCATAGAGGCGGTGTGCGTTATCTAACGATTTTCCGTCTATTTCCTTTGTTGTCATAATCTTCTAATTGTATTCGTCTTACTGGTTTGATGAGATATTAAGAAGTTTCTCCGCTTCTATCTCAATTCGGCTTTTCTTCGTCTGCACAATGAGAGAGCGCACATCCACACCAAGAGCCTCTGCCACTTGAACAAGCGTTTCAAGGCTTGGTTGCGAATAGTTGGTACACCATTTACTCACTGTTGCAGGATCTTTACCCAATTGGTCTGCCAACCACTTCGCAGTTCGTTTGTTTTCTACCAATACTATTTTTATGCGATTGATGTCTTTCCTTGTCATATCCTTTCATTTATATCATATGCAAAGATAAAAACATTCTATGAAAATCACAAAAGACTATGGAAATAGTTGCCTAAATTATTGCGTTTTACATCTATTTCAACACAAAACAGTAGCATTTCAAAATTTCAAAATTTCACAATCTTATTTCTACCATTTCCTTCCCTTTTCTCACTGATTATAACTACCTTTACATAAGATAAGCATCACCTCGGGATAAAGTACGAATAGAGACAAATATCGTACAAGCAGTAAAAAAGTGTTACAAAATAAAAATCGATTCTAGAGATTTCAGATGGCGTTTTTAGTGGTTTTAAGGGCTCTATTTTCGTGTTTTTATTCAATAAGGGCTTCGTTGCACTTCAAAAGGACTACTGTTGGAGTGCAACGAAGCCCTTATTGCATTGCAAAACGACTACAGTTGCAATGCAATAGTTGTCCTTTTGAAATCAAAAGGAGCATTTTTGTGGGGAGAGACATTGCACACTCGCATCGTTATAATGTTTAATTGTCTGTATATGAGTAATATATACGCTGCACGCTCAAAACTCGCGAATTTCGAGCTAAAGAATTCCTTGTGCGTTCAGCTCGCAGTTTTGAGCGGTTAGAAATACAAATATAGGAGCGAAGCGCTGCTCACTCCGGGTGGTGTATGGTGAAGTGTTGAGGTGATGTAGTTACCGTTTCTTATTCCTATCTTTCAAGATACCTGCCATATTATCTTGTGCCCATACTATCATGTTTTCCGCCACAGGAATGAATGAGCGTGCACGGTCTGTAAGTGAATACTCCACTCTCGGTGGAACTTCGGCATAGACTTGTCGGGTGATAAAGCCATCCGTCTCCAGTGAGCGTAGGGTGGAGGTTAGTACCTTTTGCGAAATGTCGGGAATGGCTCGGTTGAGAGCATTGAAGCGAATGCTGTCGTTCTGGTGCATCACGTAGATGACAAGTAATGACCATTTGCCACAAATATGTGACAATACATTGCGAATTGGACAGTCTTGAATGATAGTGTCTGTAATCTGATTACTCATAATTCTTACTTGGCAAATATATTTGTAATTACTTTGTTCTCACTAATAGTGTACAAAAGTAACTAACATTCTTTGCGTAATACAACATTCTGTGTTAAAGTATAATAAAACATAAAAACTTAGTACTTGATAATCAGCAATAGTTACCTCGGGGTAAGTAACTCACGCAGAAGTTTCTTCTTGTGAGTAAATAAAAATCATCGTACTTTTGCATCGTAAAATGAAGGTAATATTTGATAAAAACAAAATATTCAAAGACAATGAAAGAGACAAAGACAATTATCAAGGCAGAGAATGTTACAGCTGTAGATTTCGGCAAGTTGAGCAACTTGAACGAGTATGTATTGGAACTTACTCCAGAGGTTAAGATACCTGGCAAGGTATTCGGTGGCGCATTGGTTGGCGCAACAGGAGGTGATTTCTCCTTCCAGTCGTTCGCCCCTGGCACAGAGAGTGGCTTCCTGCATACCCACAAGACTCACGAGGAATTGTATTTCTTCCTCAGTGGCAATGGTGAGTTTCAAGTTGACAGTAAGGTATTCCCAATTGCAGAGGGTAGTGTGGTAAGAGTTGCGCCAAACGGTAAGCGTTCCATCCGTAACAATGGCACGGAACCATTAGTAATGCTCTGCGTGCAATATCGTGGTGCCACTTTTACAACAGAAGATGCCACGGATGGAGTCATATTGAATGACAAGGTGAAATGGTAAGCCGCTTTTTAGCTTAAAAAATATAGCCCACCGCTGAATCAGACGGTGGGCTATATTTTTTAATGTTTGTCGTGCATTTTCTTCGACGTCATTTTGTATACCAATGTGCCACCATTCATAATGGCTGCGTGGTCAATGTAGTTCTTTGAGAGCTTCTTGCCATTGAGTGTGATGCTCTCTACATATTTGTTGGCCTCCGACAGTCCATCGGCTATGACGGTGAAGGTCTTGCCGTTAAGCAAGTGAACGGTTATCTTCTTCATCTGCGGAGCGCCGAACACGTATTGACCGCTCACAGGGTTGACGGGATAGAAGCCCATTGCCGAGAGCATGTACCATGCCGACATCTGGCCACAGTCGTCGTTGCCACACAGGCCGTCTACTGTAGGACGATACTGAGTGTCGAATATCTCGCGAATCAACTCCTGGGTGCGTGATGGGCGACCTGCCAAAGTATAGAGGTAAGCCACGTGGTGGCTCGGCTCGTTGCCGTGGGCATACTGGCCGATAAGACCGGTAACGTCTGAAAGTTTGCTGTCAAGTTTCAGTGTGAAGAACTGGTCGAGCTTCTTGAGGAACGGTTTCGGTCCGCCAAACAGCTTGATGAGTCCCGGTATGTCGTGCTGCACCTGCCATGTATATTGCCATGCGTTGCCTTCGGTGTAATCGCCGCCAATGCTTTCGGCATGGGCGAGGTTGCTCGGGTCGAATGGTGTCTTCCATGTTCCGTCCGAAAGTCGTGGGCGCATGAACTGCGTAGACTTGTCAAAGAGGTTCTTGTAGAACTGTGAACGGCGAGCAAAGTATTGCTCATCCTGCTTCTTGCCCATGAGGCGTGCCATGTCGTATGCGCAATAGTCGTCGTACATCGACTCCAATGACGATGATACCGACTCCGACTCGGTAAGGTCGGTGGGCAGATATCCGTACTTCATATAGTTCTCCCAATTGCTCTTGAGCTTGTGCGACACGGTCTGTGTCTTCTTGATGGCTTGGAAAGCACGCTCGGCATCAAATCCACGGAAGCCTTTATGATAAGCTTCGGCAACGATAGACACAGCGTGGTTTGCCACCATACAATAGTTCTCTTTGCCCCACAGTCCCCATATAGGGAGGAATCCCTGCACCTCAGCCTGCTCAACAAGCGAATTTACCATGCCGTCGACGCGGTCGGGCATCACGATTGTGTAGAACGGGTGAGCAGCGCGATAGGTGTCCCAGCACGAGAAGGTGGAGTAGAACTTGCCACCCTCGGCCTTTACAATCTTGTCATCAGCGTTGCGGTACATGCCGTCGACATCGGCTATCTGGTTGGGCTGTATCAATGCGTGATAGAACGAAGTGTAGTAGTTCTGCTTCTGTTCCTCAGTACCGTCAATGTCAATGCGCTTCAGATATGCGTTCCATTCGTCGTGGGCAGCAGTCTTCACGGCAGCAAAGTCCCATCCCGGCAATTCTGCCTGCAGATTCTTCTTTGCTCCGTCGATGCTTGTGGTAGACATGGCTATCTTCATGAGCAGCTGTTCGCCCTGGTCGATGCCGTTGAAAGTGGCAACGATGCGTTCGCCTTTCTCCGTGTCAGCAGCCTTGGCAAGTGTGATGTGGCTTGCCACGGGACGATTGAACTTGATTACGAAGAAGTAGTCTTGCTCTACCCATACGGTATTCTGCACATGTCCTACAAGGGTGTTGGCGTCTTCCCAGTGGGTTTCGCACAGATTCACCTGCGAGTGATACTGCTTGTCATTCCACGACGGGCCATGCTGCAGGTCGATAAGCACAGATGTGGAGTCGGCTGAGTCGTAGGTGTAGCGATGAAAAGCAACATGCGGTGTGGCGGTAAGCTCAGCCTTCACCTTGGCATCAGTAAGATATACCGAGTAGTAGCCTGGTGTGGCAAACTCTTGTGTCTTGACGTAGTGTGAGCGGTACTGGTCCCAAGAACGTGTACGCTTGCCGGTAGACGGCATGACGAGAATGTCGCCCAGATCCATACATCCGGTTCCGTTGAGATGGTCTTGCGTAAAGCCCCAGATGATAGAATCGCTGTATACATACTCGGCACAGTAGCGCCATCCTACGCCACCGGTCACGGGGCTGGTTTGTATCATTCCGAACGGTCGGCATGCTCCTGGAAATGTATGTCCGTTGTCGGCATTGCCTACGAATGGGTTGACATACTTAGTGTAGTCGGTCTGTTTGTCGGCTGCGTGCATGCTTGTTGAAAACAGGCACATGACTGCAATGGGCAGACTGAATAATAAGCCTTTTGTCTTATTCATTGTTTATGATTTATTTAATATAGTTTTATTTAGGTTGTTTGCGATAATGCAAAGTTAGTGTTTTTTGCTGAAATGACATAAAAATAGGGTATGCCATTTGTGGCATACCCTTATATATCATATCATATACAGAAGATTACTTGAGATATTTATTCATGACGCACACATCTTATTGGGCGGAACATTGCGAAGCGCATATATATGTATTTAAACAACATATACATAAGGTATCCTACGCATATTCCAGTTATTCCTCCGCATACTACGTCGCCCAAATAGTGCACGCCAAGGTATATGCGTGAGTAGCTTACTATCAGAGCGAGTGAGAAGATGAATATTGTGAAGTAGCGTTTTTTTATGATTCTTGATCCGAATACAGCAGCACCGAAAGCGTTGGCTGCATGGCTTGACATAAATCCGTATGGTCCGCCGTGATAGTTGTTGACGTAGTGCAGCAAATCGGCTATCTGCAAGTTGTGCGACGGACGCAGACGTGCTATCCATGGCTTGAACAGTGATGAAGCAATCTGGTCGCACATTGCTATCGTGATGGCGAGCGTAACCACTGCCAGAACTGTCATTCGCCAATTGCGGTTGTTGTTCTTAAAAATGCAATAGATAAAAAACAAAGCCACGGGCACCCATATCAGGCGCGACGAAAGAGTCCAGAATGTAGTGTCTGCTACACTACCCATGTCGTTGTTGAGATACACTGTGACCGACTTGTCAGCCGAGTCGATAGTTTGAATGATGTCCATATTTGCGCAAAAAAAGTTCTATAGGTTCTTTTCGGGCGCAAAGGTATAACATTTTTCGTGAAATGTGTATGTTATCGGAAGTGATTTTTGCCTTTACGGGAGCATTTTTCGTTATTTTTAGAATAAATAATCTTCCTTGTGTTCAATGCAGAATTTTTCGCCCAATGCAAAGCCTTCTTCGTAGAGTCGTTCGAGCTTGGCAGTGTCCTTCTCCATTCGTGTCACTTCCATCGGAATTTCGGGGCGGATGCAAATCACTTTGTCCTCAGCCTCAAGTTGTTCCACCAGTTCAAGCTGTTGGCGATAAGCTTCAATTCGTCGGCTCAGTGCAACGCGCAGACGAGGATATTTCTTATATATAAAATGTGGAATCTTATGGTCGCGTCCAGAGGGTCGATAGCCACGGTTGCGTGTCAGAATGAGCACGTTTTTCTGGTGACCAGTCTCAATGGCGTGCATAACGGGTATGGAGTCGACAATGCCACCGTCGAGCATGGGCGTACCGTCTACATTTACTATCTTGCAGACGTAGGGTAGCGAGCTTGACGCATGGGCTATGTCAGTCAGACGCTGGCGGTCGTGATGCTCTTGAAGATATTCGGCACGTCCCGTCAGACAGTTGGTGGTGACCATCTCGAAGGTGGCATCGTTGCCGAAGAAGGTGTCGTAGTCGTAAGGGATATACTGGTTGGGGAATTTGTCGTAAAGCAGTTTGGCGTCCAATATGCATCCTTGCGTTACGAAATGGCGCATACCGATATAGTCGTAGCGCGCCAGATAGTCGATGTTTGACACGCGGGCACGTCGCGGCTGGTGGCTCATATACGACAGACCATTGCAAGCGCCTGCCGATACTGCCACCACATATTTGAAGTAAAGGTTGTGTTTCATAAAGCCGTCGAGCACTCCGCTTGTGAAAACTCCACGCATGCCTCCGCCCTCGAGCACCAGTCCTGTATTACTGTCAATAGTCATAATTTCTCTCCCTTCAGTTGATGTTTTTCGGCTGCAAAAGTATACAAATTATGTCATACAGCCAATTCATCTCATAATAAAATATAAAATGCCAGTTGCATTTTGGTTATTCTTTCGAATTTATTAACTTTGCAATGCTTTATTATCATATTTGAAACCTAATTGTATAATTATGTTTGACAAGGCTACCTACGTGAACCGCCGCGCCAAGCTTAAGGAGCTTGTAAAGAGTGGCATTATCATACTGTTTGGCAATAATGAGTCGCCGTGTAATTTCCCAGCCAATGGCTACTATCCGTTCCGTCAGGACTCTTCGTTCCTGTACTATTTCGGATTGAACCGTGATGGACTTGTTGGTGTTATCGACATCGACAACGACATCGAGACGCTTGTGGGCAACGACATCGATATAGAAGACATTGTGTGGTATGGCAGTGTTGACAGCGTGCATGACATGGCTGAGAGTGTTGGCGTGAAGAATACTGCGCCCATGAAGAGCCTCAAGACCATCTGCAACGATGCTATGCGCCAGAAGCGCCGCATCCACTTCCTGCCGCCTTACCGCCACGACATCAAGATACAAATATTTGACTTGCTCGGCATCCATCCCGTACAGCAGAAGGAAGCAGCCAGCATGGATCTTATCAAGGCTGTCGTCAAGATGCGCTCTACAAAGGAGGCTCAGGAGATAGAGGAGCTGGAGCGTGCTTCGGTGATTGGTTATAAGATGCATACTACGGCTATGCGTATCACCAAACCGGGACTTACCGAGAAGTTTGTTGCAGGACAGGTTGACGGTACAGCCAACTCGTATGGCGCTATGGTCAGCTTCCCGACTATCTTCAGCCAGCATGGCGAGATTATGCACGGCAGTCCGTCAATGGCCGAACTTGAGAGCGGTCGACTCGTATTGTGCGACTGTGGTGGCGAGACTATCAACAACTACTGCTCTGACAATACACGTACATTCCCCGTCAACGGCAAGTTTACACAGCGTCAGCTTGAGATATACAGCATTGTTGAGGCTTGTCACGACCATGCACTCGACGTAGCCAAGCCCGGCGTGAAGTATATGGACGTACACTTCTCTGTATGTCGCCTCATGACCGAACGTCTGAAGGAACTCGGACTGATGAAGGGCGATACCGACGAGGCTGTTGCAGCCGGTGCTCATGCCATGTTCCTGCCTCACGGACTCGGCCACATGATGGGTATGGATGTGCACGATATGGAGAACCTCGACCAGATAAACGTAGGCTTCGACGAAGAAACTCGTCCGCGTCTCGACCAGTTTGGCACCAACTGCCTGCGTATGGGTCGCCGTCTTGAGGAAGGCTTCGTTGTGACTGACGAACCGGGCATCTACTTCATTCCGGCACTCATTGACGACTGGAAGGCTTCGGGTCATTGTGCCGAGTTCCTCAACTTCGACAAGATTGAGACCTACAAGGACTTCGGTGGTATACGTATCGAGGACGACATACTCATCACAAAGGACGGATGCCGATTCCTCGGTGAGCACCGCATTCCTTATCATCCCAAGGATGTAGAGGAGTTTATGGCGCAGAACAAATAATAAGTAAGTACTGAACTATAATACAGTAAAATAACAATAATAAAACCAACAACTCAGAGAAATGAAGAAAATCTTTACTCTCGCCCTTCTCGCTCTCGTAGCAGTAGGCGCAAGTGCAGACACCAAGAAGGATGCTGCACAGAGCAACAAGCCGGTCTTCACGACAATCAAGGCCAATCCTATCACAAGTATCAAGAACCAGAACCGTAGCGGTACATGCTGGGACTACTCAACAATCTCGTTCTTCGAGGCCGAAATCCTCAAGGCTACAGGCAAGACTTACGACCTCTGCGAGTCGTTCGTAGCTAACAAGAACTATATGGACCGTGCCGTTCAGGTAGTACGTTTGCATGGCGACTGCCAGTTTGCACAGGGTGGTTCGGCTTACGACGTGCTCTATGTACTCAAGAACTATGGTATCTGTCCTGAGAATGCTATGCCGTTCCCGGGTTCATTGACAGGCGACTCGCTCTACAACTTCAACGAGTTCTTCTCAATGCTTGAGCCGTATGTAGCTGCTATCTCAAAGAACAAGGCTAAGAAGATTTCTGGCCAGTGGAAGGTTGGACTCCAGGGCATCCTCGACGCTTATCTCGGCCAGTGCCCAGAGAAGTTCACATACAATGGCAAGGAGTACACTCCGAAGTCGTTTGCAGCAAGCCTCGGCCTCAACTTCGACGACTATGTATCTATCACAAGCTTCTCACACAAGCCTTACTACACACAGTATCCCGTTGAGGTACAGGACAACTGGCGCAACCCATTGTCATGGAACCTTCCTGTAGAGGATATGGCTCGCATCATCGAGAACGCTGTTAAGACTGGTTACACAGTAGCTTGGGGTGGCGACGTTAGTGAGGACGGCTTCACACGCGACGGTCTGGCTTACTTCTACGACAACAAGGCTATGGAGAGCATGGCTGGTAGCGATATGGCTCATTGGCTTAAGCTGTCTCCGGGCAAGCGCATCAGCCTCATCGACTCACTCGGTTGCAAGGTTCCTGAACTTGCTCCTACAGCAGAGCAGCGCCAGCAGCGTTTCGACAACTGGGAGCTCACCGACGACCACGGTATGCTTATCTATGGTATCGCAAAGGACCAGTTCGGCAAGGAATACTATATGGTGAAGAACTCTTGGGGTGAGACTGGCAAGTACAAGGGCATCTGGTACATGACCAAGAACTACATCGTAGCCAACACTATGGACTACTTGGTTAACAAGAAGGCTATCCCTGCTGACATTCTCAAGAAGATGGAGAATGCAAAGAAGAAGCAGACTATTGCCGACTAATAAATATAAAAGTCAAAGCAGCACGCCCCAAAGGGGCATAAGCACATAGCCCAGGGCATCGCCCTGGGTAAAAGTATCGCAAATAACAATGCGCCCTGTAAGGGCAAAAGCGTTAATTATCAATGCTTTTGCCCTTACAGGGCGTTTTGCTTTTATCTATCTGTACACCCAGGACGCTGTCCTGGGCTATGTGCTTATTGGGCTTTCAGCCCGCTTTGTTTATGTTCTCGATACACCACGCGAATGCCTTAGCCGTGCGTTCGGCTTCATTGCCGAAGTGTCCGCCACTGTTCCATTCGAGTGTTGTGGCTGAAGAGCCAATCTGATTGGCAAGTGTCAGGTGTTCATGGCGTACACAATCGCCGATGCGAGCCATACGTTGGTTGCGACAATGCTCCTCGCGATCGCCCAGACTGACGTAAGCCAACTGTGCGTTGAGGCTATTGTTGTCAGCATAATCCGTCCATCCCTTTATCCATAATGATGGTGATGCTGCTGCCACTGCACAGAAAGCCGTTGACTGGCGGGCAGCCCAAAGTGCAAACAATCCGCCCAGTGAGTAGCCACCTATTATACATGGCAGTTTGCCGAAACACTCATGCAGCCATGGTATAAGTTTTTGGGTTATATATATAAGGGTATTCGAAGCATGTCTGCCCACTTCATCGTCGCGTGACACAGCCTCGTCCGGCCATGGCATCAGTGCCTTTGCCCATTCCACGGTGTCGAAGAAGGCTATGGCAAAGCCCTTTGTTGAGCTTGTTGCCAATACTTCAACTTCACGGCTGATGCCGTTGTTCTTATTCTCATGGCGTGCCGATGGCTGTATAAGCAGCACTTCGGGGCGCTCTGTAGCGAAGACATTGCAGTTGAGCGAGTCTATAGTAATATTTTCGTTATGTATGATTGTGGTCATAATATTATTGTGGATTATCAGCGGCAAATTTACTTCATTTGCTGCTGATGCGAAAATATAGCCAATGGTTTTTCTGTGTTTTTGTTAATTTGTAGTATTTTTGCTATGCTGTGCAACTTATTCAGTCAGCATTGCGTCAAACCATTGTAATCATAATAGAAAAATCTATAGAATATGAAAAAGATATTATTCTCACTTGTAGCAATCATGCTTTTGGGCAGCACGGTGCCCATGGAGGCACAGCGCCACCGACACACTCCGCGCACAACAGTAGTAGACGACACGAAGGCCAACAATGGCATTGAGGCTTATTCCGACACCTCGTCTACAGCCGAACAGTTAGACACTGCTGATTACAGCACTGCTGCCGATACCGACGACGTAAACGACAGCAACCGCTTTGATCCGAGCAGATTCTCCGACCCGTTCTCATGGTTTGCCTTTCTTGGCACTTCGGGTTTTGTAGGCATACTGATAACCGTACTCTTGATAGGTGTGGTACTCTTGTTTCTCTTCATGCCTCTCATTATTGTATTGCTCATCATACGCTATCTGGTGCGTCGCCACAACGACCGTGTGCGTCTGGCAGAGAAGGCGATGGAGCAGGGACAGCCGCTCGGCGAAAGTGAGATGCCACTCAATAAGAAGTCGCCCGACTATCTGTGGCGTCGTGGAGTGCGCAACGTTTCAATCGGTGCAGGCTTGGCTTTGTTCTTATGGTTTCTCGGTGCCGACAGTCTTGTAGGCATAGGATTGCTTGTGGCGTGTCTCGGTGTGGGCCAGATGTTTATGGTGCGCTATAACTATAACAGTAAGTTCGGACGCAAAAAGGAAGAATCGAACGACGATTTTGACAATATTGACAGTGACATCACCGATATAGATTTCGGTGGCAAGGATAATAAATAAATGAAGCAAAACAACGATCTCTCTCTCGTCTCTCAGGTGGCTGAGTTTCACGACCGTACGGCTTTCGACCGTTTGGTTGTGAAATATCAGTCATCTATAAGGCGCTTCTTCTTGCACCAGACGTTGGGAGACGTGCAGTTGAGCGACGACCTTGCTCAGGACACCTTCGTCAAGGCGTACGTCAACATATCGAAGTTTCGCGGACAGGCTGCGTTCTCCACGTGGCTCTATCGTATAGCCTGCAATGTGCTCTACGACTATCACCGCCGACTGCGTCCTACTGACGACATCGACTCCACTGATGCCATACGCACCAATTCGGTCAATACCAACGACAATATGCGGCTCGACGTGTATGATGCGTTAAGGCGTTTGGGCGATAAGGAGCGCACCTGCGTCACGTTGCAGCTTGTTGATGGATATCCCATCGATAAGATAGCCGAGATAACGGGCATGGCTGTAGGCACGGTGAAGTCGCATCTGTTCAGAGGCAAGGAGAAACTTACAATGTTTCTCAAAAAGAATGGATATAATAGATAATTGAACTTTAGCAAGTTCAGATAGATAATAACTAAATGAACATAACCTTATGAATGACGATAAGAATTTGATAAGCAATAATGGTAATGTCGACGAGGAACTTCTGCGTGGGTTCTTCGCCGACAGTGCACATATGCATATAGCCGACAATGGCTTCTCGCTTCGTGTCATGCATCGTGTGCAAGAGGAGATGCCGGCACGTGGTCGTTTCTGGTACAATCTGTGGACGGCTGTGTGGATGGTTGTTTGCGTAGTGTCGTTTTTTATATGCGGTGGAGTAGGTGTGGTGCGTCGATGTCTTGGCAATGTTGCCGACTGTCTATCTACGCTTGTTGTCGAAAACATGCCACGCTTCTCGCTCGATTCTCTACTGCCACAAACAAACACAGTGAGCACCACCGTGTTTATGGTAGTGCTCACTGTATGGGTGTTGAGTTGCGTCATGTTGTACGGTTTTTGGGAGTCGCAGAAAACCGCTTAATTTATATAGAAGTCTTCCTTCTGGTCTTTATTGGCCGAGGAAGGCTTTTTTGTTTTAGTGGATTGCTTGCTGGGTTTGCCCTCTTTGTCAAACAGTCCGTAGGTGGTGCGTAGTACGGAGAATTCGGTGCGGCGGTTGAGCTGGTTGCATATCTCCTGCTTTGCCTTGTCGAGTTTTTGTATGAATTCCTCGCTGAGCACGTCGCCTTCCTTCAGCCAGTCGTATTTCTCGGTAAGCTTCTTGCGTATGGTCTTGGGTTTCTCCTTGCCATAGCCCACAGGTGTAAGGCGGTCGCGTGCTATGCCTTTGCCCACCAGATATTGCACCACCGATTCGGCTCGGCGTTGCGACAGCGCCTTGTTGTACGCAGCCGAGCCCTTGTAGTCGCAATGGGCAGACAGTTCGATGGTTACGTTGGGGTTCTCATCCAGTATTTTTACGAGTGTGTCGAGAGCTTGCGCCGACTCAGGACGAAGTGTTGCCTTGTCGAAATCGTAGAATATATTGCTTATAAGCACAGGTGCAGTTATCGATGCAAGGGGAAATTGTAGTACGTATTCGTGCGACTCGTTGCGCTGTGCCACCGCTATTTCTTCCTTATGATTCAGAAAACCCTTGCATGTGGCAAGGAATATATAGTCGGTGCCAGGCTTCAGTACACGCTCAAACGAGCCGTCGCCACCCACGCTCAGCTTCTCGTTGGTGCCGTCGCTGCCCACCATATACACCAGTGCAGAGGGCAGTTCGTAGCCGTCCTTCTCGTACACCCATCCCTTCACGCTCTGAATAATCTCAGGATTTTCAAAGCTATATATGTGGTCCCATCCACGACCGTCGTTGCGATTGGACGCAAAGAAGCCACGGTTGTGTACACCCTCGAACGTCATTCCGAAGTCGTCAGCTTGCGAATTGAGCGGATAACCGGGATGCTGTATGTGGTATTTGCCGTCCTTGCCAACGGTGGCAATGAATATGTCGAGTCCGCCCATGCCCGGATGGCCGTCGCTTGAGAAGTAAAGGTCGCCGTTAGGTCGGAACGTCGGAAACATCTCGTTGCCCGGAGTGTTGATAGGTTCTCCAAGGTTTTCCACGCCACCAAGTCCGTTTGATGTCAACCGCACGCGCCAGATGTCCATACCACCAATTCCTCCAGGCATGTCGCTGACGAAGTACAGCCACTGTCCGTCGGGCGAAATGGCAGGGTGGGCATAGCTCGACAGCGTGTCGCCAGTAAGTTTCAGTTCGCTCGCCTTGCCCCATGCAGCGTCCGCACGTGTTGAGGTGACAATTTGCGCAAACCGTGGATAGTCTGGATTGCTGGTGCATTGCGTCAGATACATTGTGCCTTGGTCGGGCGTAAGGGCACAGGCGCCCTCGTCGTAGTCGGTGTTCAGTCCGCCCTCTACTGCTTCGGGCTTGGTCCAGTGGCCACGGTCGTCCTTCTGCGATACGAAAATGTCGCCTGCCTTGGTGCCCGTGATGCCGCTGAGTTCAGAACCTTGAGCCTCGTTGCGGGTCGAAGTGAAGTACAGACGGTCGTGCTGGTCGCCGGCGAGAACGGGCGAGTAGTCGGCGCGTCGCGAATTGAATATGTCCATACGCTTCACCTTATAGCGCGAGCCTTCCTTCTTCCATGTGGGTGCTTTCTGTGCCGAAATGAGTCCGTTCTTGGCAAGAATGTCGTCGGGCATCGAGTCGAGCACAATCTTGAACTGCTGCTCCGCCTGACGGTACTGTCCGTTTTTAAGCAACTGTCGGGCGTAAGCCAACCGGTGTTGTGGCGTGGCTTGCTTGTAGCGTATGGCGTTGGCATAGGCAGCTGCAGCCTTCTGCGAGGCGTTGATGCGCTCGTTGCACAGCGCCACCTTCAGTGCTATCTGTCCGCGCTGGGTGCGTTCCTTAGGCGGAGTCTTGGTGTAAGCCTGCTTGAATTGGTTGGCAGCGTCGTAGTATTCGCCTATGGCAAGATACTTCTCGCCACGCTTCAGGTTCTTGTCGGCTCCGCATCCCGTCAGCACCAAAGTCATGATGAGCATGAATGTGGCTGCTGTGATAACATTGTATCGGGTTGATGATTTGTGTAATGGCGTGTTCACTTCTCTTAATTATAATGTGTGTGATAGTGCATAAACAATAAGTATAACGCAAGTTCAATGTCTTTATTGCTTAAAAAATATAGTGTTTTTGTGGCGTATGCAGTCCTGTTTCAAGAAATAATTAGTACATTTGCAGTTAACAAAATCATAAAACTTAAGTAAATTTACTCGAAACAGAATATAATGAGACTGAAAATAATCGTACTTTTCGTGATTATCTGCGGTGGAACCTACGCCCTAACCAAGTCGTTGAGCATTGCGGCTGGCGTGGCAATACTTCTGTATGTGGCAGATAGCTTGCTGGCTGTCTGGGCCGACCGCAAGAATCGCGAGTATTTCTATGGCGGCAAAGCCACTACTGACAAATCTGCCGACGAAGCCGAAGGCAGCAATAACAAAGACAACAATGGAGAAACTGACCGAACTGTATAATAAGTGGCATGGCTCTATGCCCGAATCTGCCGAACGCCTGGCTGGTGCAGGCAGCAACCGACAGTACTATCGCTTCACAGCCGAAGACGGCTCTACCGTAATAGGTGTCGTGGGCACAAGCCGCGACGAGAATCACGCTTTTGTTTATCTGGCACAACATTTCGAGCAACGTCAGTTGCCCGTGCCGCAAGTGTTGGCTGTCAGCGACGACGGACTGCGTTATCTGCAGACTGACCTCGGCTCTGTATCGCTCTTCGATGCCGTTCGCGGCGGACGTGAAGCGGGCGGACGATACAATCTTGAGGAACAGGAACTGTTGAAGCGAACAATACGACAGTTGCCCAACATACAGATACGCGGTGCACGCGGACTCGACTGGCAGAACTGCTATCCTCAGCCCGAGTTTGACGAGGACAGCGTTCTGTTCGACCTCAACTACTTCAAGTATTGTTTCCTCAAACCTTCAGGACTCGATTTTCATGAACTGAAGCTTGAGGCAAACTTCCGTCTGATGGCAAAGGACCTTACTTCGGAGCAGGTAGATTCGTTCCTCTATCGCGATTTCCAGGCTCGCAATGTAATGCTCGATGCCGGGGGCAATCCTTTCTTCATCGACTTCCAGGGCGGACGCAAGGGTCCGTACTACTACGACCTTGCCTCGTTCCTATGGCAAGCTTCGGCACGCTACAGCAACAAGCTGCGCCGCGAACTCGTATTGGAATATTACGAAGCGCTGAAGCAGTATACCGAGGTGCCAAGCGTGCGCCATTTCGTTACCCGCCTGAGTCTGTTCGTGCTGTTTCGTACTCTGCAGGTGCTCGGAACGTACGGATTCCGTGGCTACTTTGAGCGCAAGAAGCACTTCATCGAATCTATTCCGCCAGCCATGGACAATCTGCGTGAGCTGCTGAAGATGGGCGAAGACGTGTTCCCTTATCCGTATATGATGGACATGTTGCGCCGACTGACCGAACTGCCGCAATATGCGCATATCGAACAGCCTGCCGCATCGCGTGCCGACGGCTACAAGACAGCCGACAGCAACGTGTATGTAGCACATCCGCAAGACGGTCCGGCTACATTCTCCAAGTACGACGGCAAGGGTCCGCTGCGGGTGCGCGTGTTCAGCTTCTCTTATCGTAAGGGCATACCTGAGGATACTTCGGGCAATGGCGGAGGCTATGTGTTCGACTGCCGTTCTACTCACAATCCAGGACGTTATGAGCCATACAAGAAGCTCACCGGACTCGACGAACCCGTGATACGATTCCTTGAGGATGATGGCGAGATTCTTACTTTCCTCGAAAGTGTGTACAAGTTGGCTGACGCTCATGTGAGGCGTTATATCGACCGAGGATTTACCGACCTTATGTTCTCGTTCGGATGTACTGGCGGACAGCATCGCAGCGTCTATTCGGCACAGCATCTGGCAGAGCATATACACAGCAAATTCGGCATCGAGGTACACGTGTGTCATAGAGAACAAGGCATAGAACAGACACTGCAGAGCACGTCGAAAGACTGAGTTCGAGCTGCAATCAGAAGACAAAAGCTATATAAATAGCTACATTTATACACAATCCCGTTAAAAAGTTGAGGCAAGCTTTACTTTTTAACGGGATTTTCAGTAACTTTGCATCACAACTTTACATCCTTAAATATATGATGCAAGCAATGATTTTCGCGGCTGGACTGGGCACGCGCCTTAAACCGCTCACCGACACAATGCCTAAAGCTCTGGTGAGGGTAGGGGGTGAGCCGCTCATTAAGCGCGTCATCATGAATCTTGCTGCGGCTGGCGTTGACCGTATTGTAGTCAACGTGCATCACTTTGCCGAGCAAATAATCGACTATCTTAAAGACAATGATAACTTCGGACTCGACATTCGCATATCTGACGAGACTGCCGGACTGCTCGAAACAGGAGGCGGCATAAAGAAGGCTGCGCCATTGTTCGACTCCACTGCTCCTATACTTATTCACAATGTAGATATTCTTAGCAATGTCAATCTTAGGGAGTTCTACCAAGTCGCTTCGCTAAGTGAAAATGGAAAAGTGAAGAGTGAAGAATCCAATTGCCGTGATGATGTCGATGCTGTATTGCTTGTCAGTTGGCGTAAGACCAAGCGCTATTTGCTCTTCAATGACGACATGAAGCTTGTGGGATGGACCAACATCGAGACGGGAGAAGTGCGAAGCCCTTATCCCGAACTCAACCCGAAGGAATGCCGAATGTATGCCTTTGCCGGAATACACGCATTGTCGCCACGTCTGCTTAAGATGATGGACGAATTCCCCGACCGCTTTGGTATTATCGACTTCTATCTGAAGGCGTGCGCCACACATAACATAAAAGGTTATGTCAAGGACGACTTGAAGCTGATGGATATTGGCAAACTTGACACTCTTGCACAAGCCGAAGAGTTCCTTGAGGAATTACGAGTTTCGAATTAGGAATTACGAGTTAGGAATTAGGAATTAGGAGTTACGAGTTAGGAATTAGGAGTTTCACTCCAATTTCACATTTAACATTTAACATTTAACATTTAACATTTAACAATTAACATTTAACAATATAACAACTAACAATATAATAACAAATGCAACAGAAGATTATAATTCTTGATTTCGGTTCGCAGACCACGCAGCTTATCGGTCGCCGTGTACGCGAATTGGACACCTTCTGCGAGATTATGCCTTACAACAAGTTCCCGAAGGACGACCCCAGCGTTATCGGTGTCATCCTCAGCGGAAGCCCCTATTCGGTACACGATAAGGAGGCGTTCAAGGTTGACTTGAGCCAGTTTGTAGGACGCATCCCGGTGCTTGGCATCTGCTATGGCGCACAGTTCATTTCTTACGCCAACGGTGGAAAGGTTGAGGCAGCCGACTCTCGTGAGTACGGACGCGCCAATCTCGAGCACTTCGATGCCGAGAATCCGCTGTTCAACGGATTTGTTGAGAACTCGCAGGTGTGGATGAGCCACGGTGACACCATCACAGCCATCCCCGAAGACTACAAGTGCATCGCATCTACAGCCAATGTCAAGTTTGCTGCTTATGCTTCTACCAAGCAGCCGGTATGGGCTGTTCAGTTCCATCCCGAGGTGTTCCACTCATTGCAGGGTACACAGCTTCTCAAGAACTTCGTAGTAGACATCTGCGGAAGCCGTCAGGACTGGAGCGCCGACTCGTTCGTTGAGACAACCGTAGCCGAGCTTAAGGCTCAGTTGGGCGACGATAAGGTAATCCTCGGTCTGTCGGGTGGTGTTGACTCAAGCGTTGCAGCTGTACTCCTTAACAAGGCTATCGGCAGCAACCTCACATGTATCTTCGTTGACCACGGAATGTTGCGCAAGAACGAGTTCCGCGATGTAATGGAGGATTACAAGTGTCTCGGTCTGAACGTTATCGGTGTTGACGCATCAGAGAAGTTCTTCAACGACTTGGCTGGTGTAACCGATCCTGAGGAGAAGCGTAAGATTATCGGCCGCGACTTCGTTGAGGTGTTCAACGCTGAGGCTAAGAAGCAGACTGGTGCCAAGTGGCTTGCACAGGGCACTATCTATCCCGACCGTATCGAGTCGCTCAACATCACTGGTAAGGTTATCAAGAGCCACCACAACGTAGGCGGTCTGCCTAAGGAGATGAACCTCCAGCTGTGCGAGCCGTTGAAGTGGCTGGTCAAGGACGAGGTTCGTCGTGTAGGTCGCTCAATGGGTATGCCCGAGCACTTGATTACACGTCATCCGTTCCCAGGTCCAGGCTTGGCAGTACGTATTCTTGGCGACATCACTCCCGAGAAGGTACGCATACTTCAGGATGCTGACGACATCTATATCCGCGGTTTGCGCGATTACAAGGTGAAGTTGAGCGGTGAGGATGCACGTCGTGTGCTTGCAGCCGGTGTTCCTGCCGACATGCACGACGGCGAGATTGAGGTTTCGCTCTACGATCAGATTTGGCAGGCTGGTACAGTATTGCTCTCTACCGTACGCTCTGTAGGCGTTATGGGCGACGAGCGCACATACGAGCATCCAGTAGCTCTGCGTGCCGTTACATCTACCGACGCTATGACAGCCGACTGGGCACATCTGCCTTACGACTTCATGGCAAAGGTTTCTAACGAGATTATCAACAAGGTGCGTGGCGTTAACCGCGTATGCTATGACATCTCATCAAAGCCACCATCAACAATCGAGTGGGAGTAAAATCAATCCCAACTGATACATAAAAAGGGGGTATCAAAACGGAATCAGTTCCAGTTTTTGATACCCCCTCTTCTTTTTGGAGTCTTTGTTATGTAAAGATGCCTTTGTTGTATAAACGTATTTAGTTTATAAACATATTGCGTTTTGGCATTT
Source organism: uncultured Prevotella sp. (assembly GCA_900550035.1). Classification (GTDB taxonomy): domain Bacteria; phylum Bacteroidota; class Bacteroidia; order Bacteroidales; family Bacteroidaceae; genus Prevotella. The sequence continues at coordinate 21,043 of URQS01000041.1, forward strand.
TGCTTCCAAAGCGCTTGCGTAGTTTTTCGAACAGCGCCATTGTGTCTTGCGAGAACTTGTGTCCCTTCCATGTACTTGTGTTGGTGATGAACACCCAGCACTCGCCGTCGGGATAGCGCAGTACAAGTGCCGATGTGCCTACAAGCGAACCGGTACGTATCCACGGACGGTTGCGCGGCGTGAAGTTCCATCCGAGTGAGAACTGATGGTCGGGCATTTCCTGCGTCATCAGTTTCACGGCTTGTGGCGATATCACGTCAGGTACGGTACGGTCGCCGTCGATTGATGCTACCAGTCGGCACAGTTCGGCAGCCGATGCCACCCATGCACCTGCGCCAAGAGCCGTCGTTATGTCGTTCTCGCCATAGCAACGCACCACCATTCTTCCGGAGTTGTTGAATTCGGGTACAGGTACCGAACTTGAGTGCATATAGTACACCGTCTCGTTCGGGCGGCGATCCTTCAGATAGTTACCCGCTATGTGGAAGTCGTAGCATCCTGCCGGATTCAGAACATAGCGCTGCATGAAGTCGTTGTAGCTCATGCCCGTGCGCTTCTCGATAATCAGCGACAGCAGCGTATAGCCTATGTTGCAGTAGCGTTGTGCAGTTCCGGGCGTATAGCCAAGATGTCGGCGCAGCACGATGCGCAGCAGAGTGCGGTGGTCGGGTGGGGTGGTGAGGTGGTTCAGCTGCATTATGTAGCGAGTCGAGAATATGGCGTCGCCTGCATAATTGGTGAATCCCGCCTTGTGTCGCAACAGTTGTTCGACGGTTATGTCGAAGTATCGTTTGTCGCGTATTGAGTTGACGTAGAACGTGTCGTTGAGTATTCCCTTCGGTCCGAACACCTTGTCGCTAAGGCGTATCTTGCCCATATCGCGCAATTTCATTATGCCAGTAGCAGTGACCAGTTTCGACACCGAAGCCATGCGCATAATATACGACGGCTCCATTGGTATCTTGTGGTCCTTGTCGGCATAGCCGAATCCGCGGGCATACAGCAGCGAGTCGTGGCGCGATATTGCCAGCTGTGCACCGTGTATTTCCCAACGCTTCAGATAGCGTTGCATGATAGAGTCCATGGCGTGCAGCTCGGGTTGTGCCGAGAGGGCATTGGTGAGCGTGTCGTTGAGATGCTTGCGGTTGCTTGCTTCGTATATCGAGTCTTTCTCTTGGCTTTTGTCGCTTGAGCACGATGAGCATGTGCATCGGCAGATGCTTGATATGATGACAACGATAAAGGTGAGGCATCCCAAGCAGGACAGCCTCACCTTTGTACGATATTGTTTCTTTATTCTATATCCGAACATTTCTGAATATTGGGTATTATGACAATCCTTCGATTTGACCGTTGACAATGTCCATGTTCATTGCAGCCGGAACCTTGGGCAGTCCGGGCATGCGCATTATGTTGCCGGCAATGACAACAATCATCTCAGCACCTGCGTTGATGACAATGTCGCGAACGTTAACGTCAAATCCTGATGCTACGCAATACTGCTTGGCATCGGTAGAGAATGAGAACTGTGTCTTGGCGATACATATCGGGAAGTTCTCATAGCCGAGGTCGCGTATCATCTGCAACTTCTTTTTGGCAGGAGCGGCAAATGAGATGCTTGCAGCACCATAGATGTTCTTGCAGACCTTCTCAATCTTTGTCTCGATTGTATCTTCGTCGTCGTATACAAGGTTCAATGGCTGCGACGGCTTCTGCTCGATAGTGTCTACTACAAGACGTGCCAGGTCGGCAGCACCTTCGCCACCTTTGGCGTAAGCGTCATTGATGGCAAATCCTACGCCGATGCTCTCGCAATATTCGCGCACAATGTTCTGCTCCTCTTCCACGTCGCCGGCATAGTGATTGAATGCTACGATGACGGTCTGTCCGAACGACTGCATGTTCTTGATATGCTTGTCGAGGTTGGCAAGTCCCTTCTTGAGTCCTTCGCTGTTAGGCTTCTTGATGTCCTCAACTGGTACACCGCCGTGCATCTTCAGGCCCTGAGCTGTTGCTACAACTATAGTGAGCTTTGGCTGCAATCCGCTCTTGCGACACTTGATGTCGAAGAACTTCTCCGCTCCGAGGTCGGCACCGAATCCAGCTTCTGTGATTACATATTCGCCGAATGTCATAGCCATCTTAGTGGCGAGTATAGAGTTGCATCCGTGTGCAATGTTGGCAAACGGACCGCCGTGTACGAATGCTGCTGTATTCTCAGTGGTCTGTACGATGTTAGGAGCCAGAGCGTCGCGCAGCAGGATGGTTATGGCTGCAGCCACGCCTAAATCCTTAACGGTGAAAGGCTTGCCCTCAACGGTGTAACCCAAGAGGATGTTCTCGATGCGACGGCGCAGGTCGTCTTCGTCCTTAGCAAGACAGAGAATAGCCATAATCTCAGATGCAGGAGTGATGTCAAATCCCGACTCGCGTACAATGCCATTGGCTTTGCCGCCCATACCGGTTACTATGTCGCGCAGTCCGCGGTCGTTAACGTCGAGTACGCGGTTCCACAATACCTCGCGCAGAGCGAGACCGTTGTCACGGTTCTGGTACATGTAGTTGTCGAGCAATGCAGTGATAGTGTTGTGAGCCGAAGTGATGGCGTGGAAGTCGCCTGTGAAGTGCAGGTTAATCTTGTCCATAGGCAACACCTGGGTGTAACCACCGCCACACGCACCGCCCTTCATTCCGAATACCGGACCGAGCGAAGGCTCACGCAGAGCGCAGATGGCGTTTTTGCCGATGTGGTGCAGACCGAGAGCCAAACCGATAGTAACGGTAGTCTTGCCGATACCAGCCTTTGTCGGTGTAATAGCTGTAACGAGTATGAGGTTGCTGTTCTTCACACGCTCCTCGTCGATAAGGCGTGTAGGAACCTTAGCCATATAGTGGCCGTAGTGTTCAAGTTCTTTTGCTGGGATGCCATACTTAGAGGCTACTACCTCTATCTCCTCGAGCTTCGTGCTGCGAGCTATTTCGATATCTGTCATTGTATGTAAAAAATTTGTAGCGTTTCGTTTAAAATGAGGTGTTTACGAAATAATTAGTATGGAGTGTGAGTGCAAAGGTACTACTAAATAATCAATAAAGTGTCATTTTTTTATTGTTTTTGCTCTATTTTATTACCCATTCAGTAAAATTGTTTTCGTTCTTAATACTGAAATTAATGCCAACTTTCGTTACGGGTTTTCTGAATGTTTTGTAGGCTTCGGCATAACCATTGTCTATGATTTGTTGAATAGCCTCTTTTGCCGAACCATCAAATTTAACTTCAATAATATAAATTCTGCTATCGGTTTGCAATACGGCATCTATGCGTCCACGATGTGTGCGCACTTCTACATTCATACGATAATTGGTGAGCAGTGAAAACATTACATAGAGCAGTTGTTGATAATGACCTTCGTATTTGGTGTTGTCGCAATAGGGCACTGTTTCGAGGAAATCTTTCATTAGTTGTAGAGCCCCGTCCATATCGTTATGGTTTATGAGCATTGCCATTTTTGCCACAGCAGTATTGCTGCCGCCGTTCCTGTTGTTTATGTATTTTGGCAGCAGTGACTGAAATAATCCTACTCGTATTTCTTTGTTGGGAATGGCGAGATGATAGAGTTTGCAGTCAGCGTTGTAATTCTTTATTGTCAGATAGCCACTTTGGTAAAGCAATGGAGTTATAGATTCCATATTTTCTGTTGGGGCATCAAAATCAGAGCGCACAGCATCCATGCCGTTTCCTATTTCAGAAGGCATAGTGTCGAACTTTCGCATCATTTCAATCAGGTAAGTTGGTGTACCGCTTGAGAACCAATACATATCGAATTCTTTGTCGGCAAAGCAATTGAGCAAGCTGAAAGGATTGTAGATGTCTACCGAAGGCCACGTGAAATGATAGCCATCGTAATTATTGCGTAGCTTTTCTATAGCTTCTTCAATATTAATGTTTTGGTGCTCAGCAAGCATCTTGATATCTTCCGACATTTGAGAGAGCATTTCGTCGTTGGTAATACCACAAATGCCCTCGTATGCCGTGTCCATACTTATGTTCTTTATATTGTTCAGTTCGCTGAATATGCTTAACTGCGAAAACTTTGTTATGCCTGTAATGAATACAAAACGCAAATAAGGGTCGCAGTCCTTTAACGGACTGTAGAAATTGCGCATCACATTGCGCAGTTCTGGCAGTTGTTCGTTTTCATGTACTACGTCAAGCAGTGGGGCATCATACTCGTCGATGAGTACTATAACTTTTTTGCCAGTAGAAGTATAAGCATGGTGTATCAAGTCGAAAAGTCGGTCGTTAGGTGACTTGGATTGTCTTTTCAATCCGAAGTTATCTTCTGCCCTGCGCAAAATGTTGCTCAGATAATCTTCCAGTTGTTCTTTGTTTACGTGCTTGGCTGAAGCCATGCTGAAGTGTAGCACTGGGTGTTCGGTCCATTCCTTTTCAAGACTGTCAATGGCAAGCCCCTTGAACAGCTCGCGCTTTCCTTCGAAGTAGCTTTTCATTGTAGACACGAGTAGTGACTTGCCGAATCGGCGTGGCCGACTCAGAAAGCAGTAGTTTATATCCGAATGTGTCAAACGGTATATATATCCTGTCTTGTCTATATATGTATAGTTTCCTTCGATTATCTTCTCGAAAGTCTGTATACCTAAAGGATAGGGTCGTGTTGCCATAATAAGTACGATATATTGGTGAACTTATAGCAAAGTTAGCATAAATATTTGTTATTAGGGAATAATATCTTCATTTTTTGTTCATTATACGAGATGTCTCGGTTCTTTCTTTTCTCTGACTATAGTTCTTTCCTTCGACGGGAGTCCGCCGTTCCGATTGGTTATATATATTAATGTGTATGTATCCATTCCTCCTGGAGGTGGCCAGGGTGCTTCGCCGCTTACCAATGCTCTGTTCATGCCTAATGCTGTGCCTCTGTATCAGCTCGATGCCAATGGCAACAAGACATACGACAGCGAGGGCAAGGTGCAGTACAACTGGGCCAACCCAATCTTCAACGATATGAATGCTTTGGCGCTGACCTAGATGGACGACTACAACACCAAGACCTATCGTGCATTGGTAAATCCGTATGTCGACTTCAATATCTATGGTGTACACTGGAAGACAAGCGTCTCGTACGACTATAGCAATCTTGCCGAGACCAAATGGTACAACCCGTATCACGGCAACGGAGCTGCCTGCGAGGGACGTCTTTACAAATACAACATATATGATATAACAAAGACCCTTACGAGTACGCTTAACTATGCCTTCAGTATCAACCGCGAGCACAATGTGTCGCTCATGGCTGGTTATGAGGCTTACAACAACGAATATTCGTATACATTGGCTCACGCCACAGGATTCTCTGACGACACAATGAAGGAGCTTAGTATGGCTTCTACTCCTTACGAGACAAAGTCGAAGACCGACAAGGAGCGCATGGTGTCATGGTTCGGTCGTGTAGCTACGACTACAATGACAAGTATTTTGCTTCATTCTGTCTACGTGCCGACGGTTCGTCACGCTTCGCACCGGGTCATCAGTGGGGTACATTCTGGAGTGCCGGTTTGAACTGGCGTATCAATCAGGAGGATTTCCTGAAGGACGTAAAGTGGATTGACGACCTCAAGCTGCGTGCCAGCTACGGTACATCGGGCAACAAGCAGTCGAGCTATCTCTATGGCTATCAGGGACTCTACAACAGTGGCTCAAACTACAACGGACAGAATGGTATCTCGCACGGCCAGTTGCCTAACGACTATCTGGTCGTTCACATGTACATCTACCGACAAGCAGAGCTTCCTCTCGCTACCCGCGTTCTGGTGGATATGCGACGACAACAAGACCTACTGGAAGTCGGGTTATAGTTCATTGGGCGTGACAAAGAATCTTATCGACCTATTCGATGATGCCGACATACGCAAGACTCTCTTTGTCAAGGTGAATGGCGAATACTATAAGCGCAACGGCAGCTATGTGACCTCGAAGATTTGCAGCCGCCGCAACAACGACAGCGACGGTACAGCCGGTTCGGGTACAGTTAACTTTGCCGAGGGCGAGTTTAACATGATTCGCGGTTCGGAGATGTACCTTATAATTGCCGAGCTTGCAGCCGACAACAACAAGGAAGATGAGGCTATTGAGGCTCTCAATGCTGTTAAGACTGCACGCGGACTGCAGCCGTATAGTGGCTCGGGCGATGCGTTGAAGACAGAAATACAGAATGAGCGTCGCCGCGAACTCTTTGCCGAGGGACATAGATGGTTTGACATCAAGCGTCGTAATCTGCCGCTCGACCGCTCTAATGTAGCTGAGGATTGGAGCCGTGTAGGTACTATCCCAGCTGGCTCAGACAAGTTAGAATTGCCAATCCCACAGGATGAGATTGACGCTAACGGCGCTCTGACCGAAAGCGATCAGAACCCACAGTATAAGTAGTTGAGAATTGAAAGTTGAGAGTTGAAAGTTATGATATGCTATGTAAATTACATATTAATCTTGAATTATTTCAATGGTAATCATAATTCTCAATTCTCAATTCTCAACTCGCCAACGAACACCACAATGTCACCAAGAACGGCACGGTGAAGTCGGTCACGAAACCGTGGTAGATGCTTAGTGCTACGTAGCGCTGGCCTACAGTCTGTGTGATGATAGGTAGGGTGGTGTCCATTGTCGTTGCGCCACCCGAAGATATAGGAGCCAGCGGACCGAATCGTTTGGCTATCAGCGGAGTGAGCAAGAGGGTAATCATCTCGCGTATGATGTTGGCAAGCAAGGCTATTGTGCCCAGTTCGGCACCGCGATATTCGGTTATGAAGATGCTCGACAACGAATAATAGGCAAAGCCGCTGTCGATGGCAAGGCAGTCGGTAAGCTGTCGATGGTGCAACACGGAGCAAACGTCGCTACACATTATTATATATGCCACCATTGCTCCGAGCCATGAACCTAAGATGGTGGCTACGGGCAACAGCCCCAGACGAGGGTTGAGACTCTTGATGTCGTTCTTCATGTCGGGATTCATTCCGATGCCCAAGCCTACGAAGAGCAACAGGCCGCACAGAGCTACGAAGCTGATGTTGCTGTCCATAGCCCATGAAGGCAGACCGCCGCTACGTCCTGCCAACACTCCGAGAATGAAGAATCCTACTACTATCAGACTTCCTTTCATCGTTCCTTGCCTCCCTTCGCTGTCTTCCACAATGCCCATGCCAAAGCACAGCTGCCCAATGTGGCAAATCCTGACAATACCAAAGCCTCCACACCAAGTGTAGGCAAGGCAGAAATAATCTGGTCGTTGCTTCCCACTTCTATGCCAAGCATAAACAGAAGCAGCCATATCAGTCCGGTCGTGGCGCGTCCTGCCCACGTGCCGATCGCACTCTTGCGAGTAGCTGATTTAATCCTTGTGCGCACGTTGTAGCCTACAAGTATGCCAAGGAATATAAACAAAATTACTATAAACATTTATTTTATTGGTTGTTTTTTTTACATGAATCCTCCTGCAAAATAGCTTTGCGCTATGAAATTTGTCTCATAATGTTTTTTCTATTTCTGCAAACTTAACAATAATTTCCCGCACAGACAAATATTTAAGCTTAAAACACGCTGCAAAAGCGCCTCTTTATGCGGCTCGTATCATTCGGTGCGAGCCCTCATTTCATCCGACGTACAAGCTCATTCCATCCGGTGCGAGCTTTCGTACCATCCGAAGCATGCCCGCAATTGCGCCATTCTTGCAGGGAGATATGCACAATTCCTATGTGACAATAATCAGCGATTAAGAAAAAATGTGTAACTCTGCAATTGGTCTTTCCGTTGATTGCCGGCAATGAGTTGCGCGGCGCTAATCAGCGGATCGGCCCGGTTATAATAAGAAAGACGTTTGCTAACGTGTTCTTCTGTTCTATTGAAATCTGGTAAATTTCTAAGCGACAAACAGAGGGAGACAGCGGTGGGCGTCTACCCATCGTATATATATGCACAGCCAGTGGTGTACCCTTTTCGTTCGTGAAGAGGGTACATCCAGTGCTATCTATATATCCAATTGGCGTAGGCTTCTATTGCTTTCGGTCCTTGTTGTCACGGGTTTTACCAGAACCTCAATAGGCAAGCTTGATAGAATATTATAATACTTATGATGTTTCGAATGAATCGAATTATATGTCTGAGAATTTTGCGGGTACATATTTTGACTTGTACAACTCGCAGAAAATAGGTTTTATCCGTGATGACATTGAACGTAGATTTCATAGTAAAGAAGTGAATGAAAAGGAGCGTGCAATGGTTATAACGTCTTTAATATATGCAATGGATAGAATAAGTCACACATGTGGACATTATGATTCTTTTATTCGTGATGGTAAATATGTTGGTGAGTTGTTGTTGCGTATGCCAGATAACGATTATTTATTGAATTCTGAGAACTCGATTTATTGTGCTGACTCTAATTCTATAGTCTCAAAAGAAGTCGTAGACTTGGCGTACCTTGATCCTCCTTACAATAGTAGGCAGTATTGTGATGCTTATCATTTATTGGAGAATGTTGCCCGTTGGGAGAAACCGCAAGTGTACGGTATTGCAAAGAAAATGGACAGGTCTGAGATGAAAAGTAGTTATTGCAAGAGTATAGAAGCTGCGAAATCACTAAAAGACTTAGTCTTGAATTTGAATGCGCGTTTTATATTGCTATCGTATAACAACAATGGAAAGAAACTTCAATGTCGTTCAAATGCCAAAATATCAGATAGTGAAATTATGGAAATCCTTTCCTTGCGTGGAGATGTAAATGTTTTCACGATGGATTATCATGGATTTGATGCAGGTAAGAGTGAATTAAACAAAGACAATAAAGAGCGATTAT
>URQS01000042.1 GCA_900550035.1 uncultured Prevotella sp.
ATCAATACTATAGGTAAAAAATGCGCAGGATTTTAAAGCGATTTTGAACACCCTACCCATAGCCGCTGTATTATTCTTAGAATGGTTTGATTGTATTCTCAATCAAAGCTGTTTCTTCTTCTGTGAGGTTGTATTTTCGATAGAGTAGCTTGTCGATAGCTGCCGTATCTTGAGTCCAGTCAATATCCGAATTAGCACTGAAGTCCTGTGAGGGTACAAACATGAATTTCTCTGGCGAGAGGTCTTGCGAGGTAATGGTCTGAAGCATGAGGAAGCGTACGAACTTTGTCTTCAGATAAGCCATGTAGTTGGCAGCTTCGGCAGCTTCGGCAAATGCTCCTCCTACCAAATAACTCTGTGTGCACACGGTGCCAGGGGCGAGTATGGCGAGCGACGAGAGTATGCGGAACTGTCCGTTACGGTCGGGAGTGCCGGCATGTTCGCAGGTGGCCTTTGAGAATACAACCTTGTGCATGTCGATGAGCTGTGTGTTCTTCTTCACTTCGCTGCGCAGCACATAGCTGTCGTTGCCGCTCGATTTGAGCAGCAGGCAGTCGGTATCGATATCGGGACTAGCTGTGCCTCGGAATGTGGTGACAAATCCGAAAGGAGTCTGTCCGCACACTAAGGTATTGAGCATTGGCACATTGTTGGAGGTAGCTTTGTTGATGAGTGTCAGAGCACGGTTGTTGCGCACGAATATGGGGTGCTGGTCGAGTCGGCGCTCGCAGGTTTGTATTTTGCCGTAGAGGGTGTTGGTGAATGTGCAGCTGCCGTTGTGCTTGCTGTCCCAAAGGAAGTAGTTGATGCCGCCTGAAATGTCGACCGTGGGGAAGCATTCCTTAGAGTCAACGAAGTCGGATATGGAGCGTAAGCGGTGGTCGGACAACATCGACTGTCGAAAACTGTCGAGGCCGCGTCCGCCGGTGAACCATCGTGACGGCATAATCATTGAGATGTAGTCGGGGCACATCTCGCGGGCTATGTCTACGAAATGGTTGTAGAGCGGTATGCCGTAGTTGTCTTTCTGTGTGCCGATGTTGACCTGGTAGGGCGGATTGCCTACGATGGCGTCAAATTTGAGTTGTTTCATTTTCTTGTTGCTCGAGAAGTTGCGTGGGTCGGTGACGGTGCGTATGAACTTACGCTTGTAGAGTATCACTTGTGAGTTCATGTCAGCCATATGACAGATGTTGACACGGCTGCTGTCGCGATAGCCCATCAGTGTGCGTCGTGTTACGCAGTCGGCCATGCGAGTGCGGCACACGGCAAATATGTTGTTCGATACAATATCGTCCCATAGCTGCTGAGCCTCGTCATCGGTAAGTTTGTCGAAGAGTCCCTGCGACTGGCTGCTGCGCAGTTTGTAGAGCGAGTATGCCACATAGAGCGAGTATAATCCGGTCTTAGAAGCGATGTCTAGCACTCGCACCTTAGGATTCATCATAGTATGCAGTGTTGCGTCGCCGTTGTAGACAAATCGCGGCTCTGACAGCATTTTGTCGAAGCTGTTGTCAAAGAAACTGTATCCGCCCAATGTGTCTGTCATGTGTCGGTTTACGGTCTGCCATGGCGTGAGTATGGTCTCACGGTCGGGATAGCAGAAGTCGGACAGTATCTGTGCTATGCAGTTGATTCGGTCGGGCACGTACAGCGAGTCGGCTTTATGTAGTCGTGCCACGATAGCCTTGGCTGTGGCTACGAAGATGTCTTCACGATAGAAGTGCTTGAGTCGTTCGAACATGCGCAGTGTGATTCCGGTAGGCATGAACTCGCGCCATGAGTCGGGATCGATGCTCTTTATGAACGAGTCGAGTGTAAGTCCCTCTACGCTGTCTACTGTGCCATAAATCATGAGTGGCAGACGAGTGGAAATCTGGCTAAGAATGGCCAGTGCACGCTGACGTGGTGTCAGTCTGCTTGATACCTTGCGTGCTGCCGCGACAGCTTCCTTCTCGCTTGTTGAGAGCTCTGTTTTCTTTGTATTGTTCTTTGTGGCGGCAGTTTTCTTACGTGGGTTCTTGGTAAGTGTCTCCTTGTTGCGCTGGCGTTCAGCCAATACACCCAGAACCATTGCTTCTGCCACTTGGTCGAGAAGTTTCATGTCCTGCTGTCGCAGATTGTCGAGATTGCCATAGAGGCAGTCGTCACGAAAACCGTTGCGTATAAGCGTTTCAGAATATGTAGAGTTGATGCTTTGTATGAAACTTTCTGTGTTGTATACAGTCTGTTTGCCACGCTTTATCTCTACGAGTGGACAGTAGTGTAGAAAATCGGTAAGTTTCTGTCGGCGCTCGTCAGCATCGTTAGTCAAGGTGTTGTTGTTGATATACTGGTCGACAACGGTGAGTGTGCGCTTCGGTGCGAAGTCGATGGCGAAGCATTTATGCTTGATGTTTCCGTCGGTGTAAGGACTCTGACAACGGAATATGGTTTGAAAATAGCGCATACTTCCAGTCTCGGCGCTTCCTGCAAGCATAAGTACGGCATTCCATTCGGGAATGGACACGCCCATAGTGAGACGGTCACACGATAGGGTGATGGTTTTGTCGTGCTGTGCCACGGCAGTTTTCACTCTCTCCAGTGCGCTTCGCTCAAATCTTGTCTGTTCGTAAATGTCGAGACGGTCGGAGCTAGCTTCGCCGTTGCCAGCTACATTTACAATGGTGTATTCGCAGAAGGGGTTGGTAGGTGAGTCTTCGCCCAGAATCTCGGCCAGGCATTTGGCTGCCATTACTCCCGGTACATACCAAAGGGTGTGGTTGAGCGATGGTTGCAGATAAGCGTTGGCATAGGGCTGTGTCTTGTCGTTGCTGTCTTTGCCGATGAGTGTGATGAACTTACGCACATCAGCCTCGTGTACAAATTGCGATGTGTTGTCGACGGTTGTCTCGGTGCGGAACAACTCGGCAAAGTTAAGTCTGTCAGCCTTTGTCAGGCTTCGCATTTGGTCAGAGATGTCGTAGGTAAGTATGTTCATTTGTGCCAAACCCTCATAGGGATTGGTAGTGTTGGGGTGAAGACTTATCCACTGCTGTTTTGCTTGCTGCTCCATGGTGTAGTCCCAATGAAACACTTCGCGTGTGTCGAACATTCGTTGTATGTTGTAAGGTGTGCCTGAGAGATATAGTGTGCGCAGCGAGCGGTTTTGCTGGAATTCAGCAATCACTTCTTGTCCGAGTCGTGAGTAGACACCTTCGTGTGCCTCATCGACAATCATAAGGTCCCACTGTGTGCTGAATATGTCATTGTTCTTCTCAATGCCTTTCTGTTTGTTGACGCGACGTGAGCCACGCAAGTCCTGCATTGATGCGAAATATACATAATGGACATTGATGTCCTTTTGTGCTTGTGCCTCAAGGGCTTCGAATGATAGGGCATCAGCCGATTGCATTGTAAGTGGTAGAGCCTGCTGACGCTTGCATCCGTAGAGCCAGTCTGTCATTCCAAGCTTTTGCAGCGAACAAAACCATTCCTCACGCACGTTTGGACGGTGTGTGAGGATGAGTGTGCGACGGTAGCCGCATTGGAGTGCCACTTCAAGTGCACACATTGTCTTGCCGAAACGCATCTTTGCGTTCCACAGCATGTTGTGTTTGCGCTTGAAGTATCTGACTGTTTGAGCTATGGCCTGTTGCTGTTCGCTTCTAAAATCAATATTATTGTTTGAGTCCATTATATTTGTTTACTAATCAGTCGTTTAAACATTAATTTGTCGCCTTTGAGTGGCGATGCTCCTTTCCATGACATGATATAGCAGGGGAGTTCGGTGTCAGGTATTGTATACTTGACACCATCCATTTGCCATATGTTCCATGTGATTATTTCGGCGGCTTTGAGCATTATCTCAATACGAGGCAGTTTTTGCCACCGTTCAAGATAGTAGTCACAGAATGTGTTGAATATGTTTTCTCTTGCAAGGAAAACATTGTCGTGTTGCAGGTCGAATCCGTATGTCGATTGCAGCGCCATGAAGGCTTTGTTGAGCCATATGCGTCGGGAGTTTTCGTTGGTGGTGTGTGGCGTGTTTTCGTTGATTACTCTGAATTTTCGGTCGAGAATACCAATGCGTTTATTTAGGGGAATTTCTAGCCCAGATGTGGTGTCGTATCTGCTTGCAAGATAAGGGGCTTCGCCACAGGCAAATTCAATTCGTCGACTCTGCACGTATTTCAGCCATGGTTTGTCGGCTGTGAATACTATAGGTTGTGTTGTGGATTCCCATACGTGACAGCCATCTGCTGTCACTGTTTCGACATTGAAAATATTGGGACGACCGAACCATTGCTCATCGATAAGATTGTTTTGGGCGTTGCAAATCCATGCAGGGGTGAATACTTCGGCGCGTGTCTTGGTGCGAGCCACCTGCTGGAATTCGTGCTTGAAGGCTCGTGGAAGTATTTGGTCTATGTCGTCAGCATGTAATATGCTTTCCTGACATCCTCCCATGCTAAGTGTCTGATCTATAAGTAATGATGTAAGAACTCGCTTGTCGCTTCTTGTTATAGGGGTTTTAAATGTCAAGTGTGGCGCAGAGGTCATTTGTGTTTCTGGGTTATGGCTATTGGCAAGAGGCTATGATGTCCAGCTGCGTGACACCATAGCCTCTTATTGCTTTTAGCTCAAAAAAATTACTGCTCGTGAAGTTTTATTTCGCAGTTGTCGAGCGACTCAATGATGGCAAGCGACTCTACTCTGATGCCGCTGTCTCTGAGGAACTTGCCTCCGTCCTGGAATGCTTTCTCGATGATGAATCCCATGCCCTCGAGTGTGGCTCCTGCCTGCTGGCAGAGGTCGATGATGCCCTTGGCAGCGTTGCCGTTGGCAAGGAAGTCGTCGATGAAGAGCACGTGGTCGTCAGCAGTGAGATAGTCGCGGCTGATGATAACGTCATATTCGCGCTGCTTGGTGAATGACGTGACCTTGGTGGCGAGCATGTTGTCCATAGTGCTGGGCTTCTTCTTCTTGGCAAATACCACGGGCAGATTCATAAGAAATCCCATCATGATGGCTGGTGCTATGCCCGATGCCTCGATGGTGAGAATCTTGTTGACCTTGGTGCCGGCAAAGCGGCGGATGAACTCCACGGCGATGTCTTTCATCAGATTGGGGTCCATCTGATGGTTTATGAATTTGTCTACTTTGAGAATGCCACCAGGATAGCATTTTCCGTCTTTTAGAATTCGGTCTTTAAGAACTTTCATAAATGGATATTGCTTATGAATTATTTTACATTTTAAGGCTTGGTTAGGCCCATTTTCTTTCAGTTGGCAAAAATAGCAAATCTTTTTTAAAAATTGGCAATATGGCTGTGGTTTTTGCAAAACAATGGCTACTTTTGTACCTGTTAGCATTCGAAAATGCAGCTTGAAGCTGACGGAAATGCGGCTTGAGGCTGATAAAAACTATATATAAAAAATGAGAATAGTAATCATTGGAGCCGGCAATGTGGCCACTCACTTCGCCTTGGCGTTGAGCCAGGCTGGCATGCCGCCAACTCAGATCTGGAGCCGCACTATGGAGTCGGCACATACATTGGCAGAGCGTGTAGGATGCCGTGCCACTAACTGTCTGGACGACATAATAGCTGATGCCGATGCCTGTCTTATAAGTGTTAAGGACAGATATGTAAGAGACATTGCCGACAAGGTGTGCAGAGAGTGCCAGCAGACGGTGTTCATGCATACGTCGGGAAGTGTGGGCATGGACGTGTTTGACGGCTTGAGCGACAACTGTGGAGTGCTCTATCCCATGCAGACATTCAGCAAGGATAAGGCATTGGACTTTAAGAAGATACCATGTTTTGTTGAAGGAAACAACGAGGCTTCAAGAGAGACAATAATGAAGCTGGCGTCGACCATTTCGGACAATGTACACTATATGACGAGCGACGACCGCAAATGGCTGCATCTTGCTGCCGTTTTTGCGTGCAATTTCAGCAATGCCTGCTACGTTGTTGCCGACGGCATATTGCGTCGTAACGGATTGGACTTTACTGTATTACGGCCGTTGATTGAAGAGACGGTTAGCAAGTTGGGAACATTGGCTCCTATTGACGCTCAAACCGGTCCGGCATTACGTGGCGACCAGAACATTATGGACTCGCAGGCAGCTATGCTTGCCGACAACGAAAGCCTGCAGAAACTGTACATCAAGATGTCGGAAATAATTGCCCAACAGCAAAGCAACAAGAACGTGGAGTCGGGTAAGTAAGACTTATATTCAAGGTAATCATGATAGACTACGATTTGAAGAAGATAAAGGCGGTTCTGTTTGATGTCGACGGGGTGCTCTCGGCTGAAACAATACTCCTTAGTTCGGAGGGCGAGCCGCTGCGCACGGTAAATATCAAGGACGGCTATGCCATACAGTTGGCCTGCAAGGTGGGACTGCGTATCGGTATCATTACGGGTGGCAACACGGCGGCTGTGCGCAAACGCTATGAAGGACTTGGCGTGAAGGACATCTGTATGGGTGCCGGAGTGAAGATTACGGCTTATGAAGAGCTGCTGCAACGCTACGGACTGAAGGACGAGGAGGTGATGTTCGTAGGCGACGACATTCCTGACATTCAGGTGATGAAGCGTGTGGGCTGTGCGTGCTGTCCGAAGGATGCCTGCCACGATGTAAAGAGCGTCAGTACCTATATTAGTGACCGTATAGGCGGTCATGGGGTGGGGCGCGACGTGATAGAGCAGGTGCTTAGGGCGCAAGGCAAATGGCTCTGCGACGAAGCTGCCTTCGGTTGGTAGAAGGCTGGATGGGATCGGTATATTATGAAGTCGGATTGGCTTGATATATTATAAGGTAATGAGATTGTAATTTAAAAACGTAAGAAAAATATACAGATGAAAATAATACTGGCAAGCAATTCGCCCCGTAGAAAGGAATTGCTCAATCAACTTGGGCTTGATTTTGAAGTGAGGGTGATGAAAGGCATCGACGAGTCTTATCCCGATAACCTGCCATCGAAAGATGTGGCAGAATTTATTGCGTCGAAGAAGTTGTCGGCATATTCGATAGCCTCTGACGAACTCCTCATTACGGCTGACACAATAGTAGTGGTAGGACAGGATATTCTGGGCAAACCACATGACCGTGAGGACGCCTGCCGTATGCTGCGCGAGATAAGCGGCAAGACCCATCATGTGATTACGGGTGTCTGCATAAGGACCGCCGCCAAGCAAAGCCGGTTCTCGGTGTCTACCGACGTGAGATTCAAGGATCTTTCTGATGGCGAGATTGACTTCTATGTCGACCATTTCAAACCTTACGACAAGGCTGGAGCCTACGGCATTCAGGAATGGATTGGCCTGGTCGGGGTGGAGTCAATCTCAGGCAGTTTCTATAATGTAATGGGTCTGCCCGTACAGCGCATCTATGAGGAGTTGACTGCTTCGTTCGGTTTGAACTTGGATAATGTCAATCCCTTGCAGTAAAAAAATGTGACACATTTAATATATTTTAGACTCTATATTTCGCCTTAGAGATATTATTTGTGTAATTTTGCGTGTGAAAAAGGTCGTCAGACCAAGGTTAAATAAATTTAGAATATAAATTTTTACTGAAATGTCAGAATCAATAGATATCCGCCAACTCAATGCCCGGATAGAACAGCAAAGCAGTTTTGTCACCAATCTGGTGACCGGTATGAACCAGGTAATCGTAGGCCAAAAGCACCTTGTAGAGTCGTTGCTCATCTCGCTCCTTAGCGATGGCCACATCCTGTTGGAAGGTGTTCCGGGACTGGCAAAGACACTTGCCATCAAGACATTGTCAAGTCTTGTAGACGCAGACTTCAGCCGTATCCAGTTTACTCCCGACCTCTTGCCAGCCGACGTTGTGGGTACTTTGGTGTACTCGCAGAAGGACGAGGCTTTTCATGTGAAGAAAGGTCCGGTATTTGCCAACTTCGTATTGGCAGATGAGATCAACCGTGCTCCTGCCAAGGTGCAGAGTGCGCTGCTTGAGGCAATGCAGGAGCATCAGGTAACAATCGGCGAGCAGACATTCGCCCTGCCCAAGCCTTTCCTCGTAATGGCTACTCAGAACCCTATCGAGCAGGAGGGTACCTATCAGCTGCCCGAGGCTCAGGTGGACCGTTTCATGCTTAAGGTGGTGATTGGCTATCCTACACTTGAGGAGGAAAAACAGATTATCCGTGAGAACATCAAGGGCGAGCACAAGAACGTGCTGCCGGTTACTACTGCTGAGGAGATTATGAAGGCTCGTGCCGTAGTTGAGGACGTTTATATCGACGAGAAGATTGAGCAGTACATTGCCGACATCGTTTTCGCTTCGCGCTATCCCGAGAAGTATGGTTTGGCTGAAATCAAGGATATGATAACATTCGGTGGTTCGCCGCGTGCAAGTATCAGTCTTGCCAAGGCAGCCCGTGCCTATGCCTTCATCAAGCATCGCGGCTATGTAGTGCCTGAGGACGTACGTGCCGTTGTTCACGACGTGATGCGCCATCGTATCGGACTCTCGTATGAGGCAGAGGCAAGCAACGTGACCAGCGAGGATATCGTATCAAAGATTATAAATAAGGTCGAAGTGCCTTAAGAGATGGTGAGGTGTTGAAGTGGTGAGGTGTTTAGATGTTGAGGCGATGGAGTTGTCATATTACCCCGTCCTTACCACTAATAATAATAATTCGATTAATAATGGAAACTTCAGAAATATTAAAGAAAGTCCGCAAGATTGAGATAAAGACTCGCGGACTCAGCCAGAATATCTTTGCCGGTCAGTATCATTCGGCCTTCAAGGGTAGGGGAATGGCTTTCTCTGAGGTGCGTGAATACCAGTTTGGCGACGACGTTCGTGACATTGACTGGAATGTTACTGCGCGTTTCCGCAAACCGTTTGTCAAGGTTTTTGAGGAGGAACGTGAGCTTACTGTGATGCTGATGATAGATGTGTCAGGGTCGCTCTCGTTCGGTACGCGTCATTGCACAAAGTCGGATATGGCTGTCGAGATTGCGGCAACCATAGCCTTCAGCGCAATCCAGAACAATGACAAGATTGGCGTGATTTTCTTCTCCGACCGTATCGAGAAATTCATCCCTCCAAAGAAGGGACGAAAGCATATCCTGTATATTATACGCGAGATGCTCGACTTCAAGCCGCAGAGCAGCAGGACCGACATAGGCGAAGCTATGGCTTTCTTTACACGAGCCATGAAGCGTCGTGCTACGGTATTCGTGCTAAGCGATTTTCTTGACAAGAAAGACTTCTTGCGACAAATGCAGATTGCCAGTCGTAAGCACGACATTATGGCCATACAGGTGTACGACGGATGGATGAAGAAACTGCCCGATGTAGGCTTGATGCGCATAGCAGATGCCGAGACCGGACACGAGATGTATCTTGACACGTCAAGCCGCAAGGTGCAGCGAATGCATGCGCAATATTGGGCTGAGTCGGAGGCAAAGCTCAAGGACGTCTTCTCGCGTTCGAAAATCGACTGGGTATCGGTAGCGACAAACGACGATTATGTCAGAGCGATGATGCGCCTCTTCGGATCGCGTATTTAGAGATGTTACAGTCAGTCAAAACGTAAATAAAACATAATGAGGCTATTCATTTCATATATATTGTCATTACTGTTCTGCGCTACTGTGTGCAATGCTCAGGAAGTGACAGTAGAGTCAAAAATAGATTCCATAGCAATACTTATAGGCCAGCAGGCTCATTTGTCGGTTGAAGTGTCGGCTAAGGAAGGGGCTAATGTCGTGTTCCCGCATTTCAAACGTTCGCAATATTATGTCCCAGGTGTTGAAGTGCTTGAGGAAACGTCGTCTGAGCCAGTTGTCTCGGATGGCATTCTTAAGGTGAGCCATTCATATACGCTTACAAGTTTTGATGAGAAACTGTATCCGTTGCCAGGTGTCAAGGTGAAAGTGAACGGGAAGGTGTACACTTCCAACCAGCTTGCCCTTAAGGTGGTGACTTGCGATGTGGACACTCTTCATCCCGAGAAATTCTTCCCTCCAAAGGATGTTCAGGACAATCCTTTCATGTGGAGTGAGTGGACACCATTGATATGGTCGGCACTTGCTGTTATAGTGCTGTGTCTGGCTTTTGCCTATCTGTTGCAGCGATTGAAGCACAACAAGCCAATCATAGCCAAGATTCGTATTGTGAAGGTTGTACCTCCGCACCAGAAGGCGCTCAATGAGATTGAGAACCTGAAGAAGGTGAACTTCGAGTCGACCGACGACCAGAAGGAATACTACACAAAGCTTACTGAGGCGTTGCGCAAATACATCAAGGAGCGTTTCGGATTCAATGCTATGGAGATGACCAGTTCGGAGATTATCATGCACCTCAAGGCAAATGGCGACGAGAGTATGATGAACGAATTGCAGGAACTCTTCATGACAGCCGATTTGGTGAAGTTCGCCAAATATTCTTCATTGCTGAATGAGAAGGACATGAACCTCGTCAATGCCATTAACTTCATCGACAAGACGAAGCGCGAAGATGTTCCGACCGAGGAGAAGATTATGCCTACGCTGAGCGACGACGAGAAGAAGACCAACAAGAACCACATGGTGATAAAGTCGTTGCTGTGGCTGATTGGTATTGGTGCTTCTGTCTTGGTGGTTTACATTGTCTACAACGCATGGCTGTTGCTGGAATAAGAAAAACGAATGACAAATGGAATTTGCTAATAAAGAATACTTTATACTTATCTTACTGTTGATTCCGTACATTGTATGGTATCTGTTATATCGTAAGAAAAGCGTGCCGTCGATGCGTGTCAGCACAACCGAAGCCTACCGCTACGGCTACAGTACATGGCGCACACGTCTGGTACACGTTCCGATGGTGCTGCATTGCATCTGCTACACTTTGCTCGTATGCGTATTGGCACGTCCTCAGACACACAATGCGTGGGATACAAAGTCGGTAGAAGGCATTGACATCATGCTGGCTATGGACGTTTCGACCTCAATGCTTGCCGAAGACCTCAAGCCTAACCGACTGGAGGCTGCAAAGAACGTGGCTGCGGAATTCATAGCCGGACGTCCTAATGACAATATCGGTCTTACTATATTTGCTGGCGAGTCCTTCACCCAATGTCCTATGACAACCGACCACACGTCTCTGTTGTACATGTTGCAATCGGTACGTACTGACATTGCTGCCAGAGGCATCATCTCTGACGGAACAGCCATTGGTATGGGCTTGGCAAATTCTGTGTCGCGTCTGAAGAGTTCAAAGGCCAAGAGCAAGGTGGTAATCTTGCTCACCGACGGTAGCAACAATATGGGCGACATCTCGCCTATGACGAGTGCTGAGATTGCCAAGAGCATGGGCATAAGAGTCTACACCATTGCCGTAGGCACCAATAAGGTAGCTCCATATCCGGTACCCGTGGCTGGAGGAATACAGTATGTAAATATGCCGGTAGAGATTGACACCAAGACACTTGAAGATATAGCCCAGACAACTGGCGGCAGTTCTTATCGTGCCACCAACAACAAAGAGTTGTCAAAGATTTACAAGGACATCGACACACTTGAAAAGACCAAGATGGACGTAAAGCGTTTCTCAAAGCGTTATGAGGCTTATCAGCCGTTCCTTCTCTTTGCTGTCCTCATGTTGTTGGTAGAGATTGTCTTGAGAAACACAGTACTTCGTAAAATTCCATAAAGCGAAACAGTATGTTTAAATTTGCAGACCCATCATATCTATGGCTGTTAGTAGCCGTAGCCTTGCTCGTCGTACTCAGATTCTATAATCTGTTGAAACGCCGTCGTCTGATGTCGCGTCTTGGCGACAAACAGCTGTTGGCGGCAATGATGCCCGATGTGTCAAGAGGTCGTCCTACGGTGAAGTTCTGGTTACTTATAAGTGCATTGGCGCTTATGATTGTTATGCTTGCACGTCCTCAGATGGGGTCGAAGATATCCAACGACAAGCGCAACGGCATCGAGACGATTATAGCATTGGACATAAGTAATTCGATGCTTGCCCAGGACGTTGTCCCGTCGCGACTCGAAAAGAGCAAGATGCTCGTAGAGAGCCTTGTGGACAATTTCACTAATGACAAGATTGGTCTTGTCGTGTTTGCCGGCGATGCTTTCGTACAGTTGCCTATCACAAATGATTATGTGTCGGCCAAGATGTTTCTTCATGACATCAGTCCGTCGCTTATAACTACTCAAGGTACTGACCTTGCTCGTGCCATAAATCTCTCGGCAAGCAGTTTCACGCAGCAGCAGGGAGTGGGACGTGCCATTATTGTCATTACAGATGGCGAGGACCATGAGGGCGGAGCAGAGGAAGCAGTCAAGGCAGCGCGCAAGAAAGGCATTAATGTTTTCATATTGGGAATAGGTAGTAACAAGGGTGCGCCAATTCCCTTAGGTGGTGACTATCTCAAGGATGCTTCGGGCAATGTTGTTATGTCGGCTCTCAACGAGGATATGTGTCGTAGTTTGGCTCAGGCTGGTAGCGGTTCGTACATTCACGTCGACAATACCAATGACGCTCAGGAGAAGCTCAACAGCGAGTTGGCTAAGCTTCAGAAAGGCACCACTCAAGATGTGGTTTACAGCGAGTATGCCGATCAGTTTCAGGCTTTCGGCCTTATTGTCATCCTGCTTCTGATAGTAGAGGCATGTTTGTTTGAGGCCAAAAACCCACGATTCAAGAATGTGTTCCTGTTCAAGAAGAAATCTTAAATAGAATAAAGCTTAGAATAAGGCTTAAATAATTCCATAATCAAGAGATAAAATGAGAATTGCTATAATTATAATTATGTTGGTAGCCTCGATGGTTGACGTAAGCGCACAATCCGACCGTCGTAGCATACGTAGTGGCAACCGTCAGTATCGCCAGCAGAATTTTGTTAAGGCAGAGGCCGAATACCGTAAGGCTGTTTCTGCCAACAGTTCCAATCCGCAGGCTTTGTACAATCTGGGCTGTGCCTTGATGATGCAGAATAAGGACTCGTTGGCAACAGTACAGTTTGAGAAAGCCGGACGCTTGGAGAAAGACGCCAAGCGCAAGGCTATGGTCTATTATAATATCGGATTTATCTGCCAGAACCATCGTCTGTATTCTGAGGCAATCGAGGCTTATAAGGAAAGTCTTCGAAATAATCCGTCCGACAACGAGACACGCTACAATCTTGAACTGTGCAAACGTCTGAACAAATCGAACAAGCAAAAGCAAAAACAGCAGAACAATCAAAACAAACAGAATAACGACAAGAAAAAAGACAATAAGAAAAAGCAGGAAGAAAAGAACAAGCCACAGCAGCAAAAGTCTGAAGAGCAAAAGCAGAAGATGAGCAAGGATAACGCCGAGCAGCTGCTTAACGCTGCCATGCAAAACGAGCAGGCTACGCAGCGCAAGGTTAAGGAAGCGCAACGTGCAGGCAAGTCAAAACGTCTTGAGAAAAACTGGTAATAAGAAAATAAACTTTCAATGGGAAAGCTAATGACAAAGCTAAATAGAATGAAACGGACCATATTGTTTTATGTTCTGTGCGTATTTACATTATGTACTTACGCACAGGGCATTTCTGTTTCTGCCCCGTCGCATGTAGCGACCGGCGAGAACTTCCGTCTGACGTATAGTATTAATGCCCAGAGTGTGGACGACTTCCGGGCTGCCAACATTCCTTCGGGTCTTGAGGTGATAGCAGGTCCGTATACGTCCTATCAATCGAGCTATCAGATGATTAACGGCCATACAAACCGTTCGGCAAGTGTCACCTACACCTATACTCTTTATGCAGAAAAGGCTGGCACTTACACCATTCCTGGCGCTCGTGCTAAGGTTGACGGTAAGACAATCGGTTCGCATTCTGTACGTATAAAGGTGTCGGGTGCGGCAAAGAGTGGAGGTTCGTCGGCTCCTAGAAATCATGAAGAAGAAACTTACGATGTAAATAATTCTGGCCATATTTCGGCCAAGGATCTGTTTGTGAAGGTTAGCGCTAACAAGAAGCGTGTGCACGAGCAGGAACCAATACTGCTCACTTACAAGGTCTACACACTTGTCGATCTGACTTCGCTCGATGGCAAGATGCCTGATCTTACAGGTTTTCATACCCAGGAAATAAAACTGCCACAGCAGAAGAGCTTTCATATAGAGAAGGTCAACGGTCGCAACTATCGTTGTGTTACATGGAGTCAGTATGTTATGTATCCCCAGATGACGGGCAAATTGCAGATTCCGAGCATTACATTCAAGGGTGTTGTAGTGGCTCGCAACAACTCTGTAGACCCCTTTGAAGCATTCTTCAATGGTGGTTCGGGCTATGTGGAGATAAAGCGTGACATTGTGGCTCCAAGCTTGAACATCGAAGTACTTCCGCTTCCCGCCAAACCTGCTAATTTCAGCGGTGGCGTAGGACGTTTCAATATTTCTGCCCAGCTACTTGGACGTGGCTCATACAAAGAAGGCGACCCCGTCACTTTGCGTGTAGTGGTTGGCGGCAACGGCAACCTTAAGCTTGTAAAGCAGCCTGTTGTCAATTTCCCCAAGGATTTTGACAAATATGACCCAAAGGTTACCGACCATACCCGTCTTACTGCAAATGGTATTGAGGGCAATATGGTTTACGACTATCTTGTTGTGCCGCGCAACCAAGGTAAATATACGATTCCTTCGGTAGAACTGAATTATTATGATGTGGATGCTGATTCATATAAGACCATCCGTACTCAGCCGATAGAGATAAATGTAGGTAAGGGCGACGGAAAGAAGTCGTCGGTAACCGATTATTCGGGCGTAGAATCGTCCGACATCCGTGCAATCAAGACTGGCGAATCTACATCTGGTAAAGGCTATTCGTTCTATCGTTCAGCTTCTTATTGGTTGGGACTTATTGTGCCTTTCGTGTTGTTCGTGAGCATTATTGTTTACCATCGCAATCGTGTACGCGAGAATGCTGACGTAGCACGTATGAAGGGCAAGCGTGCCAACAAGGTTGCAACCAAACGTCTGAAGAAGGCTCTGCAGCTTCTGAATGCCGGTCGTCAGGACATGTTCTACGACGAGACGTTAAGAGCGTTGTGGGGATATGCAGGCGATAAGTTGAACATGCCTGTAGAGCAACTTTCGCGCGAAAACATTGCTGCAAAGCTTGAAGAGCGTGAGATAAGCCATGACACTATCGACAAGTTTATTGCGGCTCTTGACGAGTGTGAATATGAACGTTATGCTCCAGGGGATGCTGGTGGCAACATGATGAAAACATACGATACGGCTATGATAGCTATTACTGACATAGAAGGCGATTTGAAGTTGTCGCGTGGCAAGCGTGATGCAAAGACTGCTTCTTCATTATCCATTGTAATCATTGGTTTTGTATTGTCGTTGTGCAGTCTGGAAGTCTCTGCTGCCAACAAGGCAGAGGCCGATTCGGCTTATACCAACGGCAACTTTATACAGGCAGCCAAGATTTACAACGAACTGTTGAAGGCAGACGAAAGCGCAACTCTTTATTATAATTTAGGCAACGCCTACTACCGTCTGGGCAACATCGGTCAGTCGGTTGTGGCGTATGAGAAGGGTTTGCGTCTTGCACCGCAGGATGATGACATACGTGCCAATCTCAATTTTGTCCACAGCAAGACCATCGACCGCGTGACATCAGGTTCGCGTATGTTCTTTGTCGATTGGTATGAGTCGTTGCTCAATCTTTGTAGCATAGACGGTTGGGCAGGCATTGGTGTGGCTTCGTTCATAGCTATGCTTGTGCTTGTTGCAGTCTATTTTCTTTGTGGTAGGGTGTTGCTGCGTAAGGTGGGCTTCTACGGATCGTTGCTTTCGTTTGTCATATTCATTATGTCAAATCTCTTTGCGTGGCAGCAGTTGCGAGCATTCAATGCTCACGATCGTGCTGTTGTAGTGAGTCCGTCCGTACAAATCCGAAAGACTCCTTCAGATACGAGTGCAAGCGCTTTCGTTCTTCACGAGGGCACGTCGGTAGTGATTACCGACAGTCAGATGAAGGGATGGCTTGGCATCCGTCTTGACGATGGTCGTGAGGGATGGATCAAGAGCAATCAGGTAGAAGTGATTTAATCAAAGTATCTTCAAATATATTAAATAAAACCATTCGCGATAATGCTGTTAGATATACAGACGTTTTTGGCAAACGACAGGTTTGTTCTTTCATGGTTTAACGGTAGCAACTCCGTCTTTCTCGACGGATGGATGTCTGCCCTTACGTCAGGCTTCACATGGGTGGCGCTGTATGCGTCGCTGTTCTATCTTGTGGTCAAGAACAATGAGACCATGAGACAGATAGCGCTTGTCGTGGGTTGCGCTTTGGCTTGTGTGGCATTTGCCGACATTATGGCGGATGTTATTGTAAAGCCCCTTGTAGAGCGTTGGCGACCAAGCAACGACCCCATATTCAAGTATGATGTGGCGGTGGTGGATGGCTATCGTGGTTCGTCTTATGGATTTTTCTCGGCTCATGCTGCCAATACATTCTCCTTAGCACTGTTTTTCTGTATGGTTGTAAGGAGTCGTGTATTGAGCGTGGCTCTTGTACTTTGGTCACTTGTCAACTGCTATACCCGTATGTATCTTGGCCTTCATTATCCTTCGGATATTGTTTGCGGTCTTCTTTGGGGCAGTGTATGTGCTATAGGGGTCTACTACTTTTATTTGCGAGTGAGCCGCCGAATGTTTGGTGAGGATAATTATGTATCGACACAGTACACTTCAACGGGCTATAGACTCTGTGATGTCGACATTGTTGTTCTTGTGCTTGTTTCGACAGTGCTTATTACGTTATTTAGGGCTTTGTTTATTTATTAAGACCACATTATTATAAACATATTATTGAAATATCAGAAAGATAAAAAAACAGAAAATGGAAACAAAACATATACATATTAAGGACTACAATTATTCTCTTCCCGACGAGCGTATAGCCAAGTTCCCACTTGCTCAACGAGACCACAGCAAGTTGCTTCTTTATAAACATGGTGAGGTGTCGGAAGATGTCTTCTATAATATTCCAAATCATTTGCCGGAGGGTGCTCTTATGGTGTTCAACAACACCAAGGTAATCCAGGCACGTCTGCACTTCCGTAAGTCTACGGGTGCACTCATCGAGGTGTTTCTGCTCGAACCTTATGCACCTGCCGACTATGAGCAGATGTTTCAGACTACCGGTTCGTGTTCTTGGCTTTGCATGATAGGCAACTTGAAGAAATGGAAGGGTGAGACATTGCGTCGTACTTTTGATGTAAAGGGTCGTGAGGTGACACTCAATGCCGAGCGACGTGAAGATGTAGGCAAGAGCTATCGTGTAGATTTCACATGGGATGATAATACTGTGTCCTTTGCCGAATTGCTCGACTCTGTAGGCGAGTTACCAATTCCTCCTTATCTTAATCGTGAGACTCAAGAGAGTGACAAGACTACATATCAGACTGTTTACTCGAAAATCAAGGGCTCCGTGGCTGCTCCTACGGCTGGTCTGCACTTCACTTCAGATGTGCTCGCATCGCTCGATGCTTATGGCATCGACCGTGAGGAGGTGACTCTACACGTTGGAGCTGGAACATTCAAACCCGTAAAGTCAGAGGAAATACAGGATCACGAGATGCATACCGAGTACATATGCGTGCATCGTCAGAGTCTCGAAAAACTCATTAAGCATAATGCATGTGCCATTGCCGTTGGCACTACGAGTGTTCGCACGCTTGAAAGTCTTTACTATATGGGTGTTAAGCTTGAGAAGAATCTTGACCTCTCTGAAGATGAATTGCACGTATGTCAGTGGGAGCCTTATGAAGGTGAAACCTTCGAAATGGCAGCTAATGTTACGCCTCTTAAGGCCATACAGAACATTCTTGCTTATCTCGACCGCCACTCGCTTAATTCACTCCATTCAAGTACGCAGATAATCATTGCCCCAGGCTATGAATATAAAATAGTAAATATGCTCGTTACTAATTTCCACCAACCACAGTCTACACTTCTGTTGCTTGTTAGTGCATTCCTGCATGGCGATTGGCACAAGATATACGATTATGCTTTGGCGCACGACTTCCGATTCTTGAGCTACGGAGACAGTTCATTGCTCATACCTTAATGTGTGAGTAGTTCATATTTTATTTAATAAAGAAAACACGTTACAATTATGAAAATAGGTGATAAAGTACAGTTCCTCAGCGAAATTGGCGGTGGAAAGATTGCTGGATTTCAAGGCAAGGACATAGCCTTGGTAGAGGACGAAGACGGATTTCAGATTCCAACTCCCATTTCCGACCTTGTTGTGACCGGTAGTGGCGAAGAATATTCTTCATCGCGTTCGGCAGTCAAGAAGGGTGGGGCAGAACATGCTTCCGAAACTGCCGACCCCGATACGTTCAATATGTCGGTAAAGGCTAAAATCAACGCTACAATTGATGATGAATTTATAGAGGAGGAAGAATATGATGCTGCCGACCGTGAGATTACCTACCGTGCTAAGGTAGAGGAGCGCAAGGGAGGCAACGTACTTAACCTCTATTATGCTTTTGTGCCAGAGGATGTCAAGAATTTCTCGAAATCAACATTCGCTTGCTATCTTGTCAACGACAGCAACTACTATGTACATTATCTCTATATGAGTGTTGACGGCCATTCGTTCCACTTGCGCGGTGAAGGCGAACTTGAGCCCAATACAAAGCTCTATATTGAAAGCTTTGCACTCGACCAGCTCAACGAAATCGACCGTGTACGATTCCAGCTTCTCTCGTTCAAGCGTGATAAGGATTTCGTAGCCAAACCGGTTTGCGATGTTCAGTTCCGTATTGACAAGGTGAAGTTCTACAAGTTGCATACATTCCAGTCAAACGATTTCTTCGAGACTCCTGCTCTGCTCTATCCCGTGGTGCAAAACGATGAGGTAGCACAGCTCAAACCTATTGAGGCTGAAAAACTTATATATGTAGAGTCTGATGAGACTGAAACTAAGA
This sequence comes from uncultured Prevotella sp., assembly GCA_900550035.1. GTDB lineage: Bacteria > Bacteroidota > Bacteroidia > Bacteroidales > Bacteroidaceae > Prevotella. Next base: position 18,951 of record URQS01000042.1, read on the forward strand.
GCAAGAAAGATGTTCAATCTAATGTTTCTTACAGCAAGTTGAAGGGACTTGAATCGCTCAATACTCCAAAGCACGCCAAGTCGAAAAAATCATCCAATGAGCCTCTTGTTGTCGACCTTCATGCTAACGAACTCCTTGAGACTACTGCTGGAATGGGTACATCTGACATATTGAACTATCAGCTCGACTACTTCCGTAGAACCCTTGAGGAGAACAAGCATAATAAAGGACTCCATATTGTGTTTATTCATGGCAAGGGCGAAGGCGTGCTTCGTCATGCTATAATCAATGAGTTGCGCTATCGTTATAAGAATTATCCCTATCAGGACGCCTCTTTTCAGGAATATGGTTATGGGGCTACACAGGTAACAATCAGATAATAAAGAAATGAAGTACGGTTACATCACAGTTGCGTCTGCCATTCCTTCGGTGAAGGTTGCTGATGCCGATTACAATATAAAGCAAATAGAGAGTCTCACAGCTCAGGCTGAAGGTAAAGGGGCTGAGATTATCGTATTCCCTGAACTTTCAGTCACGGGCTACACTTGTCAAGACCTCTTTGCACAACAGACGCTTATTGAGCAAGCAGAAATGCAGATTCTGCAGTTGCTCGACTTCTCTCGCAAACTCGATATTATCTGCGTTGTGGGAGCGCCAGTGTGTATTGGTTCTGGGCTGTACAACTGCGCTGTAGTGTGCCAGCATGGTAATATCCTTGGTATTGTGCCCAAGCGTTATCTGCCTAATTACGCTGAATTCTATGAAAAGCGTTGGTTTGCTTCTGTTGACGATATTGTACGTCCTACAGAAGTACGTTTTGCTGGCAACACTATTACCGTACAACCTGGTATTCAGCTGTTCCAGACTTGCGACGGAGTGAAGTTTGGCATAGAACTGTGTGAGGACCTTTGGGCACCAGTTCCACCGTCAAACGACATTGCTCTCGCAGGAGCAGATATTATTCTCAATCTTTCTGCCAGCGATGACCTTATAGGCAAGAATGCCTATCTGCGTTCTCTTCTCTGCCAGCAGAGTGCTCGCTTGATATGTGGTTACGTATATAGCTCATGTGGATTTGGCGAGAGTACTCAGGATGTTGTCTATGGTGGCAATGCGTACATTTGCGAGAATGGAACTATGGTGGCAGAGTCGGAGCGTTTTGCTCTTGACGAACAACTCGTGATAAATCAGATTGATGTAGACAAGTTGCGCACCGAACGCCGTAAGAACACATCGTTCGTACAGGCAAGTGCCAATAATGATAATCCGGTGACTATCATCTCTACAGATGCCGTAGAGCCTTGCGACTTTTCTCTTATGCGTAGCGTCAATCATCATCCATTCATACCTACAAGCAATGATATGTTTGCTTCTTGCGATGAGATTTTCTCTATTCAGGTATGTGGTCTTGCCAAACGCCTTGTACACACATGCTCCAAGCGTGTGGTACTTGGCATAAGTGGTGGCTTGGACTCTACTCTTGCGCTGCTGGTATGCGTCAAGACATTCGACAAGCTTGGCTATGACCGTAAGGGAATAGTTGGCGTCACTATGCCCGGCTTCGGCACTACCGACCGTACCTACAACAATGCCATCTCGCTCATGCAGAGCCTCGGCATCACAATACGCGAGATACCGATAGCCAAGAGCGTAACTCAACATTTCGAGGATATCGGCCACGACATAAATGTGCATGACGTGACATACGAGAATGGCCAGGCACGTGAGCGTACACAGATACTCATGGACCTCAGCAACAAGTTGGGCGGCTTAGTCATTGGTACGGGCGACCTTAGCGAACTTGCACTTGGTTGGGCAACATACAATGGCGACCACATGTCAATGTATGGAGTCAATGCCAGCATACCCAAGACCCTCATACGCTATCTTGTAGGCCATGTAGCCAATAATAGTATCGACGAACAGTCGCGTCTGACGTTGCTCGACATTATCGATACTCCGATTTCGCCAGAACTTATCCCTGCCGACGAGGATGGCAACATCAGCCAGAAGACCGAGGATCTTGTAGGCCCATATGAGCTGCACGACTTCTTCCTCTATCATTTCCTGCGTTTCGGATTCCGTCCGTCCAAGCTCTTCATGCTTGCTCGTCATGCCTTCAGTGTAGAGACTTACGATGATGATGTAATCAAGCATTGGTTGCGTACTTTCATTCGACGTTTCTTCCAGCAGCAGTTCAAGCGCTCCTGCCTGCCCGACGGTCCGAAGGTTGGTAGTGTTTCACTATCGCCACGCGGCGACTGGCGCATGCCCACCGATGCAGCATCCGCTCTGTGGCTTGCAGAATGTGATACACTTTAGGTCGATAAATTCCACTAAATAACATTAAATGGAACAGACAGCCAAAGCAAAGAAGGCTCCCGTGTATCTGACCAAAATCTCGCGCGAAACATTCGACAAACTGAAGGAGCAGATCTTACACGTGCTTGTCGTAGAGAAACGCTATCGCGAAAGTGGTTTCTCAGCCCATCAGTTAGCTGAGATGCTGCATACCAATACGCGCTATGTTTCTATCGTGCTCAGCGTGCGCTATCATGCCAACTTTGCGCAGTTTATAAACAAGCTGCGCATTGAAGAGGCAATGGCTTTGTTGCAAGACCAACGTTATGCCAATCTACGCATTGAGGAGATTTCTGATATGGTTGGGTTTGCCAATCGTCAGTCGTTCTATAGAGCTTTCTGCCAGATTGTTGGCAAGACTCCTCGACAGTATCAGGAGCAACTGTAATAAATATCATTAACTGAACTTTAGCAAGTTCAGAGAATTCAGAAGTTAAAGAAGTTAGCGCTCCCTACGGTCGCTAGAAATTTTTGCTAAGGCAAGCTGCAAAGCCGAGCGATAGCCATTATTCTTTTTGCTGAATATTCAGCTATAAGGCATACGGCTTTAAATTCTATAACTTCTGAACTTGCGAAAGTTCGATCATTAATTACAATGACAGAACAATTCAACTATACCGACGAGCGTTTTGCCGACATACAGATGCTCCGCTATCGTCTCGACGGATTTGAGAGTCTGACGCTTCGTCAGAAACTATATATTTATTATCTCGCTAAGGCTACACTGTGCGGTCGTGATATTACGACCGACCAGTTTGGCCGATATAATCTACGCATACGCTTCTTGCTTGAGGCTGTCTATAAGGGCTACTCTGGCAATCGTCAGACGGACGAGTTTTGTGCCGTTGTCGATTATTTGAAGCGTGTGTGGTTTGCCAATGGCATCTATCATCACTATGGATGCGAGAAGTTCATACCCGATTTCAGCGAAGAATACTTTCGCGGCATCGTCATGGCAACCATTCCCGACAGCGCATGGGGCAGCAACGAATTGAACGAATTGTGCCCCATAATGTTCAATACTGCTATCATGCCAAAGCGCGTCAATCAGCGTGCTGGCGATGACCTTGTAAAGACCTCGGCTTGCAATTTTTATGACAATGTAAGTCAGAAAGAGGTGGAGAACTATTATGCACAAATGCGCAATGCCGACCCAGATAAAGCTACTCCCATTTCTTATGGTCTGAATTCTACGTTACGTCGTACAGACAACGGTTCTATCGTAGAGGAAGTATGGCGTGAAGGTGGCTTGTATGGCAGTGTGATTAAACAGATTATTTACTGGCTTACAAAGGCTTCTGCTGTGGCTGAAAATGAGCAACAGGTTGAAATTATAAGTCTTCTTATAGAATATTACCGCACTGGCGACCTCCATGTTTTCGACAAGTATTCTATAGAATGGTTGAAGGAGCATGATGGACGTATCGACTTTATCAATGGTTTCATTGAGGTATATGGCGACCCGCTTGGACTAAAAGGTTCGTGGGAGGGTATTGTACACTATAAAGATCCGGTAGCAACGAAGCGCACACTTACTCTTTCTGGCAATGCACAGTGGTTTGAAGACCACTCTCCGGTTGACCCTCGATTCCGTAAACCAAAGGTTGTTGGCGTTACGGCCAATGTGGTTTGTGCTGCAATGCTTGGTGGCGATGAGTATCCGTCAACGGCTATTGGCATCAATTTGCCCAATGCTGATTGGATACGTGCTCAATATGGTTCCAGGAGTATCACTATAGGCAATCTGACACATGCTTACAATCAGGCGTCACGAGGCAATGGCTTTATTGAGGAATTTGCAATCAACGACGAGTCTACTCGCTCTCTCATTAGTCTCTATGGAGATTTATGCGACGATTTGCATACCGACCTCCACGAGTGTCTCGGTCATGGTTCTGGACAGTTATTACCTGGTGTCTCTGCCGACGCTCTTGGCTCATATGGCTCAACAATAGAGGAGGCACGTGCCGACCTCTTCGGATTATACTACATCGCTGACCCGAAACTTGTGCAACTTGGGCTTACCCCCAATGTCGAAGCCTATCGTTCTCAGTATTATACATACATGATGAACGGTCTGCTTACTCAGCTCACACGCATCAAGCCTGGCCACCAGATTGAGGAGGCTCACATGCGCAATCGAGCCCTCATCGCACGATGGGTGCTCAGTCATTACCCCAATGCAGTACAGCTTGTGCTGCAGGAAGGCAAGACCCGTGTGCAGATTTCCGACTATGAGCACCTACGCGAAGCCTTCGCTGCCCTACTAGGCGAGATACAGCGCATAAAGAGCGAGGGCGACTATGAGGCTGCCAAGACTCTTGTCGAGGAATACGCCATAGATGTCGATGCCGACTTGCACACAGAGTTGCTCGAACGCTATCGTTCTCTCGGCATTGCACCATACAAGGGTTTTATCAACCCACGTATGACGCTAATCACTGACACTGACGGAACTCCCACAGATGTCGTTGTTGACTACAGCGAGAAGTACGATGAACAGATGATGCGCTACTCGCGCGAGTATACCTCAAACTCATGAATGAACAATATATTTTATGGAAACATCCGAACAGGTAAAACAGATAAAACGTTCGTTTAGATTGTTTATGAACGGAGTCACTGCTGCCTCGATGCGCAGCAAGGGACTTAACTATAAGATAAATTGGGGCGTTCAATTGCCCGATTTAAAACGTATGGCGACTCAGTATGGACACAATGCAGAATTGGCTTCTGCATTGTGGGCTGAGAGTGGGGTGAGAGAGTGCCGGTTGTTGGCTACGCTGATAATGCCTGCAGACCAAATGTCTGCCGATGAAGCTATTGATTGGGCAACGTCTGCCGATATAACATCCGAGATAATGGAGATGGCTGTGTTCAATCTGTTCCAGCATCTTCCGTATGCCGATAGTCTTGCACACACCATGCTTAATAACGACAATATGATAATCCGTGCCGGAGCCTACCATCTTGTGTGTAGGTTGCTCAAACGTGGCTATTCCGTCAGTGCTGCTACTATAGAAAAACTTCTTGACGTGGCTCGTATCGACACTCAGACTACCGACCGACAATTGCTTCGTGCACTCGTATTGTGTTTGCAATATATGGCGTCTACAGACCATATTCAGGCCAAAACAGCTGCCACAGTACTGAATGACGCTGGATTTGACGCTTTTTAGCATATCTTCTTGGTTGAATTGCCAAAAAAACGTAACTTTGCAACATGATGCAAGAAGATGCTATACAAAATGCACATGCTACACTAGCTCGAAGCTTGCAGGCCACGAACAGTCGCTGTACACCCGAACGGCGAGCCATACTTGATGCGGCATGCTCTATGGATGCTCCTTTCTCTATAGCAGACATTGCAACTAAGTTGACAAACGAAGGTTTTAAGGTCAGTCGGGCCACACTTTACAACACGCTACGGCTGCTTGTCGATTTGCGACTTATAGTATGTCTTAGAATGCAAAACTGTACACGCTACGAAGTGGTTGACCCTACGCGTGCAAGATGCCGACAGGTTTGTACAGTGTGTGGACGTACGACGGATATCTGTGCGCCTACCGAAGTGGCACTGTTGCCTGGAGCTAAGACGCGACGGTTTCGTCCCACTGCTTATGCACTCTACGTGTTTGGTCTGTGCGCTTCATGCCAGCGACGAGCGTGTCAAGACGCAAATATTAACAAAAAACATACTCGGTCCTCAGGGACAGAGAAAGAAAAATAAGGAAATATATGAACAAAGGAAAAGTTGACGTCCTGCTCGGATTGCAGTGGGGCGACGAAGGTAAGGGCAAGGTTGTTGACGTCCTCACCCCGAAGTATGATGTGATCGCACGTTTCCAGGGCGGTCCTAATGCAGGCCACACACTTGAGTTTGAAGGCCAGAAGTATGTACTCCGCAGCATCCCGTCGGGCATTTTCCAGGGAGGCAAGGTCAACATCATCGGCAACGGCGTGGTACTCGCTCCCGACCTCTTCATGCAGGAGGCTAAGGATCTTGAGAAGAGCGGACACGACCTTAAGAGCCGTCTGCACATCTCTAAGAAGGCTCATCTCATTATGCCCACACACCGTGTGCTCGACGCTGCCATTGAAGCCTCTAAGGGCAAGAACAAGGTGGGTACTACAGGCAAGGGCATAGGTCCTACATACACCGACAAGGTGTCGCGTAGCGGACTCCGTGTAGGCGATATCCTTGACAATTTCCAGGAGAAGTATGAGGCACACAAGGCTGCCCACCTCAAGCAGATAGCAGCCCTCGGCTACACCGACTTCGACATCACCGAGACCGAGAAGACATGGATGGAGGGCATCGAATACCTCAAGCAATTCCAGATTGTCGATTCAGAGCACGAAATCAATCGCGTACTGCGCTCTGGCAAGGACATCCTCTGTGAGGGTGCTCAGGGCACAATGCTCGACGTCGACTTCGGCTCATATCCTTTCGTAACTTCTTCTAATACCATCTGTGCCGGTGCTTGCATCGGATTGGGCATCGGTCCTAACCGTATTGGCAACGTATACGGCATCATGAAGGCTTATTGCACACGTGTTGGTGCAGGTCCTTTCCCCACAGAGCTGTTTGACGAGACTGGCGACAAGATTCGCGACCTTGGCCACGAATACGGAGCCGTTACAGGTCGTGAGCGCCGTTGCGGATGGTGCGACCTCGTACAGCTTAAGTACTCTGTCATGATCAACGGTGTCACCGAACTCATCATGATGAAGAGCGACGTGCTCGACAGCTTCCCCGTTATCAAGGCTTGTATAGCCTACGAGCTGCCCGATGGCACACAGACTACTGAGCTGCCCTACGAACTGTACGATGCCAAGCCCGTATATAAGGAATTCAAGGGATGGAACACAGACATGACACGCTTCACAAGCGAGGATCAGTTCCCCGAAGAGTTCAACGCCTACGTCAAGTATCTCGAGGAGTATCTCGAGACGCCAATACGCATTATCTCAATAGGCCCCGACCGCGACCAGACAATCGTTCGCAAGTAGTTGTTTTTATTTTATATTAATAAATGGCAAAACCAAGTATACCAAAGGGAACGCGCGACTTTTCGCCCGTCGAGATGGCCAAGCGTAACTATATATTCGACACCATACGCGAAGTATACGCCCTTTATGGATTCAGACAGATAGAGACTCCTGCAATGGAGACTCTATCTACACTGATGGGCAAGTATGGCGAGGAGGGCGACAAGTTGCTCTTCAAAGTGCTCAATTCTGGCGATTATCTCGCCAAACTCTCTGACGATGAACTTATGCAGCGTAATCCGCTTCATCTTGCAACAAAACTTTGCGAGAAAGGTTTACGCTACGATTTGACAGTTCCGTTTGCACGTTACGTTGTTCAGCATCGTGATGAGATTCAGTTGCCGTTCAAGCGTTATCAGATACAGCCCGTATGGCGTGCAGATCGCCCGCAGAAGGGCCGCTATCGCGAATTCTATCAGTGCGATGCCGACGTTGTAGGCTCCGACTCTTTGCTCAACGAAGTGGAGTTGATTCAGATTGTTGACACTGTATTCACACGTTTTGGAGTACGCGTAGCTATTAAGATTAACAACCGTAAGATTCTTACTGGTATTGCTGAGACTATAGGCGAGGCTGATAAGATTGTCGACATTACTGTAGCAATCGACAAACTCGACAAGATAGGCATTGATGCTGTTAATGAAGAGTTGCGTCGCGACGGTATTAGCGATGAGGCTATTCAGAAGTTGCAACCTATTATTGCGCTTACTGGTACAAACGACGAAAAACTTGCTACCATAGCCAATGTGCTTGCACAGTCTGAAGTAGGTATGAAGGGTGTTGAGGAGACACGATTCATTCTTGATACTCTCAAGACTTGTGGCCTGCACAATCAGATCGATCTTGACCTTACACTTGCACGTGGACTCAACTATTATACGGGTGCTATATTTGAGGTAAAGGCTCTCGATTATGCTATTGGCTCAATTACTGGTGGCGGACGTTACGACAACCTTACTGGAATCTTCGGATTGCCGGGTATTTCGGGCGTAGGCATTTCGTTCGGTGCCGATCGTATCTACGATGTGCTTGGCGGTCTTGACCTTTATCCTAAGGAAGCTGCACAGGGTACAGAGTTGCTGTTCATCAACTTCGGTACTACTGAGACAGCCTACTGCTTGCCAGTATTGCGTCGTTGTCGTGAGGCTGGTATACGTACCGAGATTTATCCTGACAGCGTTAAGATGAAGAAGCAGATGGCTTATGCCAATGCAAAACAGGTTTCGTTTGTAGTATTGGCTGGTGATGAAGAAATTGCTCAAGGCAAACTTACTCTCAAGAATATGGCTACTGGTGAACAGACTCTTGTTACACCTGAAGAACTTATACTGGCTGTAAAAGCTTAAGTATATAAACAAAGCACAAACAATGATGAAGCAAAGATTCTATTCTTAATTCATCGTTGTTCGTGCTTTTCTTTTTATATATAGTTTTTTCTCTAAGTAAGTGATCTAAATTATTTATATATATCAGTACTAATATGGTTCATTTTCCGTTTTATAGAAAAAATAGAATTATGAAACCAATAAAAGTACTTGAATTATCAGAGGTTGATCGCCTCAAATTAGAGAAAGGCTATCATAATGGCCCTACTCATAGTTTTCGTATCAGATGCAAATCCATATTGCTGAAGTCAGAAGGTAAATCAGCTCCCCAAATAGCAGAAATGCTTGAGGTAACAGTACCTACTGTCTACACATGGGTAAAACGGGCTCAGTGGAAAAATACTGGGGAGTTTTTTTAGTTTCATAGTATTTTGTATCT
>URQS01000043.1 GCA_900550035.1 uncultured Prevotella sp.
AGAACGTACAACGAGTTTTTTGTTATTTATATTGGGAGTTTTGACACACCCTCCTCCTACTATATGTAAAGATAATTTTGAACTGTTACTTATAATATTATGTCAAGTATCATTATATTACTTGTGAATGCACATTCCGTGACTTGCGGACGGAACTGATAATTCTGAACTGTTACTTATTCTGAGACGCTTGTATCTGTCTCCTAATACGAATACGTATTCATCTGCCAACGATAACGTATTCATCTGCCAACGATAACGTATTCATCGGGTGATGATAACGTATTCATTCTTCCGCTTTCAAAATATTAATAATTCTTATCAAGATATTTGTGTCCCAGTATTAACGAGGCTGTCTTGAGCCAATTCTTTTCAGCAACCATAATGCCGAGAAAATCATTGCTATATAAACCTCATTTGCTTATAGCTATACGTTCTAAATTTTTTCCTATTAAATCTTGCGTTATCAGATATTTTATTTTTTTTTGCAAAAATCAAATCAATGACGTCTGATTAGCAAAACTAATGGAAATAGAAAAAGAAGTTATATTATTGATGGCAAAAGGGGATAAGAAGGCATATGAGATGATGTTTCGACGATTTTATCCCAAGGTACATCGTTTTGTTGTTATGTTATTAAAGAATAAGGATGACACAGATGATGTTTGCCAGCTCATTTTCCTAAAGGTATGGAACAAGCGAGAGAAGTTTGCCAATATTAAAGACTTCGATTCCTACCTCTTTGTTTTGGCTAAATATACTGTCATCAACTACATATCCTCGAAACATATTATACCTATAGATTTCAATAGCATATCAGATTGTTATACGGATGAAAAATCTCCACATGATGATGTTGTGGCAAAAGATACCCAACTGCTTATTGATATGGTTGTAGAGAATATGCCGCAACAGCGACAGTTGATTTACCGTATGAGTCGCGAACAGCATCTTAAGAATAATGATATTGCCCAACGTTTAGGACTACAAAAGAAAACGGTAGAGAATCATCTTAATTTAGCTCTAAAAGAAATTAAAAACGCCTTATGTCTGACGATTTTGTTCTCATGTCATTGGGTGTAATACCATTGTAATGTGTGTCTTATATTTAAAAGAAAGTTTGTTTTATTATGGGTGCAAAAATAAGGGATATTATAGGTTATTATGCAGATAACGATGTGTCTGACGGTATACGACAAAGGGTATTGGAGAGAATATCCAATACGCAAGATGATAAAGAGGTTGACGATGCCTTTCGGACTTTATGGAAGAAGGCGGATGCATATAGTATGAACGAAGATGAGATATCAGCAGCTTATGAGAAATTGGAAATAGCTGACACGGAAAGTAAGCGTAAGATATTTAGGCTATTTACTTGGAAAAGGGCTGTTGCTATCATCATTCCTTTGGTGATGATTGTATTGTTTGCCAAGTCGTATATCCAGATTAACAATGAATTGGAATCTTCGCAAACAATAGCGTTACTTAAGGAACATACTGTTTTAGACGAAAACAAGATGATTGTTTTAGCCGACGGAACAAAGGTGAAGCTCAATCAGAGTTCCGTACTGCTTTACCCAGAGTCCTTCAGAGGTAAAGTACGAAAAGTGTTTCTTACTGGTGAGGCTTTCTTTGATATCAAGCATGATGACAATCATCCTTTCCATGTTAGTACTCCATATTTCGAGATTACTGATTTGGGAACTACATTTTCAGTATCTTCATATGCCGCAGATGAAGAGGTGTTTACAACTCTCAAGACGGGCAAGATAGAATTAACGATTGTGGGGTCGGATAAGGTGTATAGCATGAAGCCTAACGACCAGTTGGTGTATAATGTAAAGACAAAATCGGTTAATATGCGCCAAGTGTCAAGTGATGACGATGGACTGAATTGGCGTAGCAAGCAGATAGAACTTAATGATGTTACATTGGCTGAGGCTACTCATATAATGGGCAAGGTTTATGGCGTGAAATTCATTTTCCGTTCGCCACGTTATCAGAACACCAAGATAACAGTTCACTTCAATCGCGGTGAAACCCTCACGGGAGTTATGTCAGTTGTTAAGAATTTGATTCCAGGTTTGGAGTATAGTTTGACAACAGATGAAGTAATTATAGAATAGTCATTTCTAATGGCATATATAGGCGCATCATGTAAAAAGTGATGCGCTTTTTCGTAATGTTATTTTCGATTTGTGGAAACAAATTCTTAAAAAAAACAAAGAAAAATTCACTTTTTCTTATTTTTGATTGGGTGTAATCTATAAAACAAGGGTCTTCAAAGTGTAGCTACGTTAGGCAATAATAACTAATAATTAATTAAATCTATGAATCTAAGAAGAATTTCAGCATTATGTTTTTGTTTGTTGCTGGCTGGGAATATGAAAGTTTCAGCTCAAACGATTACGTTCGAAACCAACAAGGTTTCTCTTAAGGCTGCGTTTGAAAAGATCGAGAAGGCTTCTAAGTACAAGATTGCTTACAACTCATCGGTGATAGATGCAAATCGTATTGTCACTATTAGTAAAACTAAAGGCGATATATTCGAGATATTTGCCTTGTTATTGAAGGAAAGCGGTTATTCCTATGAAAAAAAAGGGAATTATCTTATCGTAAAAACGCAACCAACCAAGCAGTCTGAAAGGCAAAATACAAGACGTGTGAAAGGTCAACTCATCGACGAATTCGGTGAACCGATGATTGGTGTCACCGTTAAGGTGAAAGGTACTACTACTGGCACAGTTTCTGATATTGATGGAAATTTTACGATAGATAATATACCTGCTGGCGCTTCCGAACTACAGATTTCATATATTGGCTACAAAACCAAGAATGTGCAGATTACGTCTTCTGCTATGCAAATTAAGATGAATCCCGACAACGAACTGCTCGACGAAGTTGTAGTTGTGGGTTATGGTATAATGAAGAAAAAAGATTTGACCGGTGCGGTTGCGGCAGTCAAGGGTGATGCTTTGGCTTCTCGTAAGACTACACAATTGTCGAGTGCTCTGCAAGGAGCAGTTGCTGGTGTGACAGTGACACGTGACAATAATGCTCCAGGAGCAGCTGCCAGTAGTATTAAAGTTCGTGGTGTCACGACTATTGGTGATACAAACCCATTGGTGATGATTGATGGTGTACCAGGAAGTATCAATGATGTAAATCCGAATGATGTTGAAAACATATCTGTATTGAAGGATGCCGCTTCAGCTTCTATTTACGGTTCGCGTGCCGCTGCGGGTGTTATATTGATTACGACAAAGCGTGCTAATGAAAAAGACTTGTCAATCAATTATAATTTCGAATATGGTCTTGAGATTCCGACAAAACAACCTGAATATTTAGGTGTGAAGCGTTTTTTGGAAACGACCAACGAATTGCGTTACAATGATAATAAATCGGGTGGATGGAATCAAGCTTACTCCGAAGATGACATTAATAATTGGGAAAAATACAACCAAACAAATCTTGACAAATATCCGATAACTGATTGGAGTGGTATGATTTTAAAAGGTTCAGCCCCTCGTCAGACACATACGATTAGTGTAGCCGGTGGTTCTAAAGCTGTTAAGTCGAATGCATCATTTGTTTACGATAAGGTAGATGGATTATATGCAGATCGTTTTTATGAACGGTTTATGATTCGTGCTAACAATGATTTTACGGTGAATAAGTATTTAGGTGCGACATTGGACTTCAGTTTCAAGCGGTCGAAAAATCATCAACCTTATTATTCTCCTTTTTATAATATGCGTCTGACACCGATGATTTATCCGGCTGTATGGGCAAATGGAGAGTACGCCAACGGTAAAAACGGCAATAATGCGTATGCACTTGTCAACTCAGGTGGTTTTAAAGACGAATGGTACAATCGTATAGGAGGACGTGCGGCTATTAATATTACACCGATTAAGGGATTAAAAATATCCGGAGTAATTGCTCCTAACTACACATTTACGAAAAACAAGAATTTTCGTAAAAGTGTTCCTTATGCTTTGGAAAACGATCCCAACACAATTGGAGGATATATGAGTGGTTTTGAAACAACCAAATTGTCTGAAAATAGAGACGATAGTTACAATGTGACGATTCAAGGAATTGCTAACTATATTAGAACTTTCGGCAAGCATGATTTGAATGTGACAGCCGGTTATGAAACCTATCGTTATTTTGCTGAAAATTTGGGGGCTTCGCGCGACCAATATGAATTGAATAATTTCCCTTATTTGGATATCGGTCCTTTGGATCTTCGAGATAATAGCGGAAGTGCTGTACAGTTGGCTTATCAGTCATGGTTTGGTCGTGTAGCCTATAACTATGATAATCGATACTTGTTGCAGGCGAATGTACGTTATGACGGATCTTCACGCTTTCATTCGGACTATCGTTGGGGTGTATTCCCTTCAATTTCTGCTGGTTGGGTCATCAGTGAAGAGGCTTTTATGAGAGATGCTAATTTAAATTGGTTGTCTTTCTTGAAATTGCGTGCTTCTTATGGAACGTTAGGAAATGAACGTATTTCGGGTTATTATCCTTATCAGGCATTCATCAACTTCAGCGATGTCCTGTTCTATAAGAACGGGAAGATAGTTCCTGAATTGTCAGCCGCACAATGGGCGTATGCCGTTAAGAATATCTCTTGGGAAACCACAAGTTCTGTTGATGTTGGTTTAGATGCAACATTCTTTAATAATCGCTTGCGCTTTTCTTTCGATTATTATAACAAGCAGACCAAGGATATGCTGTTGGCATTGGAAATTCCAGATTATGTCGGATTTGATAATCCCCAACGTAATAGTGGTAAGATGTATACTAACGGTTATGACCTTGAGATTGGTTGGAATGACAAGATTGGAGAGTTGACGTATGGAATCTCAGCAAATTTCTCTGACTTTGTCTCTAAGATGGGCAATCTTGATGGTACTGAATTTTTGGGAGATCAAGTGAAGAAAGAAGGCAGCGAGTTTAACGAGTGGTATGGTTATCTTAGTGATGGATTGATGTTGACGGAAGAAGACTTAAAAGGTCCTAAATTGAATAATAACGTACAACTTGGAGATGTGAAATATAAAGACATTTCAGGACCTGACGGTGTTCCTGATGGCAAAATCTCGCCCGAGTATGATCGTGTCTTGTTGGGCGGTTCTCTGCCGAGATTCCAATATGGAGGAACATTGAACTTAGCTTACAAGGGCTTTGACTTTTCTATGGCTTTCCAGGGTATAGGCCGCCGAAATGTACGTTTAACAACTGCTATGGTGCAGCCGTTACGTGAAAACTGGGGTAATACGCCAGCTATCATAGAAGGCAACTATTGGAGTGAAAAGAATACTGACGCACAAAATGCAAAGGTATTTTACCCCAGATTGACGTATGCCAATGCAAATAACAATTATACGATGTCGGACTATTGGTTGTTTAATGGCCGTTATTTTCGTTTGAAAAATTTGACGTTTGGATATACTTTGCCGACTGCATGGACAAGGAAGTTGACAATTAAGAAGGTGCGTATGTATGTTGCTGCCAATGATTTGTTCTGCATTAACAAATATCCGAGTGGTTGGGATCCTGAAATGGGAAGTTCTTCCTATCCGATTACAACGTCTTTGTTATTTGGTTTATCTGTTAATTTTTAAAAATAAAGGAAAGATGAAACGCATATTAGTAATATTATTGGGATGCTGTTTGGGATTGAATTCCTGTTATGAATTGGATTTGAATCCATTGTCGCAGGCCTCCAGTGAGAACTGGTATTCAAGTGAAACAGAGATAGAGATGTCTGTCAAGGATTTTTATCGAAATGAGTTTTGGGTATTAGATGATGAAGACAAAACCGATAACTTTATTTATAGAGAAACTCCGTCTGAAATACTCAAAGGAACTTTTAATGGACAGAGTGGTGATGTAAAAACTTTGTGGGCTAATCAGTATAAATCTATATCACGGGCAAATACTATTTTGGCCAATATGGATAAAGCTGCAAAGTTGGGTGTTTCAGAAGCAAAATTGAAACAGTATAAAGGAGAGGCTTTATTTCAAAGAGCTTCATGTTATGCAAGATTGGTCAGTCATTTCGGTGATGTCGTTTATCTGACAGAGGTTGTAGATATAGACGATGCTTTTAATCTTGGACGCTCTCCGAAGTCTGAAATTGTGCCGAAAATATATGCAGATTATGATAAAGCAATAGAGTATTTGCCAACAAAGTACAATGGCTTATCTTCACAGCGTGCTACTAAAGGTGCTGCTTTGGCTTTGAAAGCCCGTTTTGCTTTGTATATGGGAGATTGGGACATTGTTGCTGATGCCACAAAAAAATGTATGGATTTAGGTATTTATAAGTTGCATAAAGATTATGCAAGCCTTTTCCTAAGCACGACTAAGAATTCTGAAGAATCGATTTTCCTTTTACCTCGTTCCATTGAATATAAGTTCACATTGGGCAATTGGACTGTAATGAATGAAATATCGAGAAATTCAGGTGGTTGGGGAGCTTATGCTCCTTCTTGGGATTTGCTTGCAGCCTATACCTGTACAGATGGTTTGCCTATTGATGAATCTCCTTTATTTGATCCTCATAATCCTTTCAAAAATCGCGATCCTCGTTGCACAGCTACGATTGTGGAGTTTGGAACGCAGCATCTTGGATTTGAATATAATCCGCATCCGGATGCTGTTAATGTTATGAATTTCAATACTGGAAGAATGCAGAAAAACAATGATGCCCGTGTTAATGCTCAGTTTGCGTCTTTCAACGGGTTGTTATGGAAAAAAGGCATTGATGAAACGTGGTTGGATAATGGCAAGGACGTGGATCCAGATAAGATTATCATCCGTTATGCTGATGTACTCTTGATGTATGCTGAAGCAAAAATAGAGTTAGGACAGATTGACCAGTCTGTTTTAGATGCAATTAATACAGTTCGTGCAAGAGCTTATGGCGTAGACTATACCAATACTGCTGCTTATCCGGAAGTAACTACTACCGACCAACATAAATTGCGCACTATTCTGCGAACAGAAAGGCGAGTTGAATTTGCCAATGAAGGGTTGCGTTATATGGATTTGATAAGATGGAAATTGGCAAGTAAAGCCTTGACTCGTCCTAATTACGGTATGTTGTATCCAGTTGATTTGCTACGACAAAAAATAGTAGACAAAGGTCTATGGTTTTGGCCTGGTATTCCTCAAATAGATGAAGATGGTATTCCAGATTTCTCAGCGATGGAAGAAGCGGGATTGATTGCTCCGATGTCGCAGCGTATGTGGAACGATCGACAATATTTGTGGCCAATCCCGACCAAAGAAGTCTTGATTAACAAGAATCTGGAACAGAATCCAGGATATTAATAGTTTACATATTAATCATTTAAGGTTTCTTTTGCTCTTTTGTATAAAAGAGAAGAATACCTTTAACCTATTATTATTTATTCTAAAAATGAAAATGAAAGTAAAAAGTTTTGTAGCTTTTGTTGCTGCATTATCCGTGATAAGTTGTACTGCTCAAAAAAATGTGAGAAAAATACCAGATTCCATATCTGGTATTTATCCCCGTTTAGCTTATTATAATAATGAAGGTGAATGTGGTACGGGTGCGGTGGTGCCTTGGGCAAATCGTTTATGGGTGATTACTTATGGTCCGCATTTGCCTAAAGGATCTTCAGATAAATTATATGAAGTAACATCTGATTGTCAACAGATAGTACGTAAGGAAAGTATCGGTGGAACACCAGCCAACCGTATGATTCATAAAGAGAGCAATCAACTTTTTATCGGTCCGTATGCGATTGATAAAAAAGGTAAAGTACGTGTTATTCCATATAGCTTAATGCCTGGAAGACATACTGGAAATGCTCGTCATTTAACTGATCCTGCAAATAAAATTTATTACGGAACAATGGAAGAAGGTTTCTATGAAGTAGATGTGAAAACATTGGACGTAAAGGAATTGTATCAGGATGGCAATAGTAAGAAAGGTATAAAGGATGATACCAATAATGTATTACCTGGAGTACACGGTAAAGGACTTTATTCAGGTCAGGGTGTAATGCTCTTTACAAATAATGGAGAGGGAACACGTGAAGCATTGAGTAAGTTTGATGTTAAAGCAGGAGTTTTGGCAGAGTGGGATGGTAAAGATTGGAAGATTATTCGTAGAAATCAATTTACAGAAGTAACAGGTCCTGGTGGTATCTATGGAAATGCCAATCCAGAAACAGACCCATTGTGGGCAACCGGTTGGGATTATAAATCTGTTTTATTAGGCGTTCGTGATGCCAAGAAGGGATGGACTTTCTATCGTTTGCCTAAAGCCAGTCATACTTATGATGGAGCACATGGTTGGAATACAGAATGGCCACGAATCAGAAATGTCGGTACAAAGTCGCATCCTGATTATTTAATGACTATGCACGGTATGTTCTGGCATTTTCCGGGTACGTTTACTGCCGATAATTCTGCAGGCATCCGTCCACGTTCTGCATATTTGAAGGTGATTGGTGATTTTACTCGTTGGAACGAGCGGATAGTTTTTGGTTGTGACGATTCAGCTCAGAAGGAGTTTTTGAATAAGCGAAAAACGAAAGGACATATCGAAGGTCCTGGCCAGTCAAATTCGAATCTATGGTTTACTTCTTTGACAAAACCAGATGAGTTAGGACCGGCAACAGCCGAAGGTGCCGTTTGGGCTAAAGAGAGCGTAAAAGCCAATGAAGTATCAGATCCGTTTCTTTTCAGTGGTTGGAAAAACCGTTGTTGCTGGGTGAAGAATGGAGGAAAACAAACTGTGAATTATACATTTGAGATAGATGAAGCCGGAAATAATGAATGGAAGACTTTAAAGTCTGTATATGTTAATGCAAGAAAAGCCAACTTTATTTCTTTCCCTTCAACTGAAAGGGGAGAGTGGATTAGGGTGAAAGTCGATAAAAATACGATGACAACAGTAAGTTTCAATTATACTTCTCCTGATATCCGTTCGGCATTTTCTAATCCAATCTATAAAGGTTTGACTACTGTTGACAAAACAACAACTATTGGAGGTTTATTGTATGGATTGGGTGATAATCGTCGTGCTTTAGGTTTGTTGGCAAACGTGGCGAACGATGGAAAGACTTCGGAAATTGGTTATTATGAAATGGGGGATAAATTGGAATTGGTTCGTAAGGACGATGCCAAGACTGCCGATAGAATACGCAGTAAATTTGCAATACCACAACAAGTAATTTCTATAGAAGAAAGTTCTGTTCTGGTGGTGGATGATTTAGGTCGACGTTGGCGCTTGCCATTAGGAAATAAAACGTATAAACAACTGACAGACCAAGGAGAGTTGCGTATATGTCGTGAAGTAGCTACGGAACGTGATCTTTTCTCATGTATGGGCACTTTTTATGAACTTCCTGCTGAAAATGCTGATGGTTATGCAAAGATTCGTCCTGTATCAACACACAATTACCGCATCAATGACTATGCTTCTTATCGTGGTATGCTTGTCTTAACGGGTGTAACTCCCGAAGAAGGAAAAGATAATCCGCATATTATAATTTCCGATGACGGAAAAGCTGCTGTTTGGGTTGGAGTCATAGACGACTTGTGGACTTTAGGTAAACCTGTGGGACAAGGTGGTCCATGGAAAAATGCGGATGTAAAGGCTAATGTGGCATCTGATCCTTATCTGATTGCTTTTTACGATAAAAAGGAACTTTCTTTATCTCATCAGTCTGATAAGAATGTAGTGATAACTGTAGAGGTGGATCCGACAGGAAATGGTGATTGGATGAAGTATGCATCTTACATGATAAAGCCTGGTGAGAAGTTTGTTCATCAACTTCCAGAATCATTCCAAGCAAGATGGATTCGTTTCGTATCAGACAAAGATACAAAAGCGACTGCTTGGTTGGAGTATAAATAGGATTATTCCATATAAATAACTAACTTCCCCCGATTCGTCCATTACGGGCAGAATCGGGGGAAGTCTGTTATTACTATGACTGACTGATGCGTCTAACTATGAGATCTTTTGTTGCCAATTCTTTTCAGCAACCATAATGCCGAGAAAATCATTACTATGCCGAATATCCATGAGATAGCAGCACTGGCTACTACGCCTAACTGCTGTGTGAATCCTGCTACGACGAATGTCAGGAACGACACGGCGGCTACTGTCAGGGCGTATGGCAACTGCGAAGACACGTGATGTACGTGCTTGCATTCAGCACCTGCCGATGCCATAATTGTTGTGTCGGATATCGGTGAGATGTGGTCGCCGCAAACTGCACCAGCCATACATGCCGATATGGAAATAATGCGTAGCGGAGCTGCAGCCGGGAATACGGCTATGCATATTGGTATGAGTATACCGAATGTTCCCCAAGATGTGCCCGTGGCAAAGGCAAGCAATGCTGCTACGATGAATATTATTGCCGGTAGCAACATCTGGAGTCCTGAAGCACTACTTGCAACTACGCCAGAAACGTATTCAGCTGCACCAAGCGAGTCGGTCATACTCTTCAGCGTCCATGCAAGTGTAAGTATCAGTACGGCAGGAACCATGGCTTCAAAACCCTTGATGAGGCAACTCATGGCATTGTCGAACTTTAATGTGCGACGCACTACGAACATTGTTATAGTAAGAATCAATGCTGCAAGCGAACCGATAACCAATCCTACAGAGGCGTTGCTTGCTGCAAAGGCATCTACGAAGTTGTGATAGCAATTGCTTGTTGTGTCGAAATATCCTCCGGAGTAAACCATGCCTGCCATGCAGAAAACGATAAGCATCAGTATCGGTACTACAAGGTCTACGACCGAACCGTTGGTAGTTGTCGGCTTTTTGTCGTCTTGCTTGGCACCAACACCATGCTCTACGATATGCAGCTTGGTGTCAATCACTTCGTCTACCTGTCCGCCAGTGCGCTCGTACCATTCCTGCAGGCGTGCGTCGTACTTGCTCATAGCCTTGAAGTCGAAACCCGACACTACAATCATAAACATGAAGATAATGGTGAAGAATGCGTAGAAATTAAACGGTATTGCCTGGCAGAACAAGGCTAATCCATTTTCTCCGCCTGACACAAATCCGGATACTGCTGCAGCCCAACTTGATATGGGTGAGATGATGCAGACTGGTGCTGCTGTAGAGTCGATAAGATAGGCAAGCTTTTCTTTAGTCACACCGTGGCGTACGGTTATCGGACGCATTACTGAGCCAACTGTCAGGCAGTTGAAATAGTCGTCAATGAATATGAGAATGCCGAGAATGATAGTGGCAATCTGTGCGCCTATCTTTGTCTTGATGTGTTTTGATGCCCAACGTCCGAATGCAGCCGAACCTCCTGCCTTGTTCATCAGCGACACTATAGAACCCAGTACGACAAGGAACACGATAATGCCTACGTTCCATGGATTGGACAGGCATGAAATGAGTCCGTATTGCTTGGCATCTGAACCAGTTCCTACTGTGTCGTTGAGCAGATGTGTCAAGAAGCCTTCAAAGCCAGTGCCCATCGACATACTGTATAAAATAGCACCAAGCACAATGCCGATGAACAGCGATGAATATACCTCCTTGGTCTTCAGTGCCAGTGCAATGGCTACGACGGGAGGAAGAAGGGACCAGATTGTCCCAATGAAATTGAAATCCATATTATTTTTACCCTTTGTTTTTTCGGAGTGCAAAGGTAAGGCTTTTGCTGCAAAAAGTGAAACTAAAAAGTGTAATTGTATGAATAACCATTAGTTTTAAGTAACTTTGCATCATTGAATTGCTTTTGAACTAATATTATTAAAACCTCTATAACAATGACACCAAAACGAAATCTATTAATTGCTTTCATGCTTTTTATAGCATTGCAATTGTTTGCCGCTACGCCAATCGACGGTCTGCTTGAACGTATTGACAAGGGAGCGTCGCGCAAGATTCTTACAGAGACTGTACGTTCCGACCGTGATTTCTTTGAAATTACCAGCAAGAACGGCAAACCGCTAATCCGTGGCAACAACTATGTTAGCATAGCTTCGGGCATAAACTGGTATCTTAAGTATAGTGTGGGTGCACATCTTGCATGGAACTCTATGCACGCTTCATTGCCAGCTACGCTTCCGCTTGTGCAGGGTGTGGAGCGGCACGAGACAGACG
Organism: uncultured Prevotella sp.; assembly: GCA_900550035.1. Lineage (GTDB taxonomy): Bacteria > Bacteroidota > Bacteroidia > Bacteroidales > Bacteroidaceae > Prevotella. Next base: position 12,140 of record URQS01000043.1, read on the forward strand.
TAAAGCACCGCTATTATCTCAATTATTGCACGCTGTCTTACTCAATGGCGTTCTGGGATTGGAAACGATGGGAACAGGAACTTGACTGGATGGCTTTGCATGGCATCAATCTATGCCTCGACATCGTAGGCACAGATGTCGTTTGGCGTAATGTGCTGCTGAAGTTGGGCTATACTAAGGATGACGCCAATCAGTTTATAGCAGGTCCGGCATTTCAGGCATGGTGGCTTATGAACAACCTTGAGGGGTGGGGCGGACCCAACTCCGACAACTGGTATCAGCAGCGTGAGCGTCTGCAGAAGCAGATCATGAAGCGTATGAAGGAACTTGGCATCAACGTATGTCTGCCAGGCTATTCGGGTATGGTGCCACACGATGCCAAGCAGCGCTTAGGTCTTGACGTGGCAGACCCTGGCAAGTGGAATGACTATAAGCGTCCGGCATTTCTGCAGCCTACTTCAAAGCGTTTTGCTGAGATAGCCTCAATATATTATAAGGAGCAACAGCGTCTTTATGGCAAGGCTGACTTCTATAGCATGGACCCGTTTCATGAGGGTGGCAACGCTGGTGGGGTAGACTTGCGTAAGGCAGGCGAGGCCATTATGGGAGCCATGAAGGCTGTCAATCCAAATGCTGTTTGGGTGGTGCAGGCTTGGGGTGCTTGTCCTTATCCGGCTATGATTAAGCATCTGAAGAATGGTGATATGCTTGTGCTTGACCTCTATTCGGAGAACCGACCGCAATGGGGCGACCCTGAGTCGACATGGTATCGTAAGGAAGGATTCAACGGTCACAATTGGGCTTTCTGTATGCTCTTGAACTTTGGTGGCAACGTAGGAATGTTCGGCAAGTTGCAGCATGTTGTTGACGAGTACTATAAGGCACGTTGCAGTTCTTTCAACTCAACTATGAAAGGTGTCGGACTGACAATGGAGGGAATAGAAAACAATCCTGTGATGTACGAATTGGTAACCGAGTTGCCGTGGCGCGATGCCAAGTTCTCATGGAAGGAGTGGCTTCATGATTATGTTGAGGCACGCTATGGCAACATCAATAATGCCAAAGTACACGATGCTTGGCTGCTTCTTGCCCGTTCGGTATATGGAGCCGGGGCTAAGATAGTAGAGCAGGGGTGTCATGAGTCTGTGCTGTGTGCTCGTCCGGCATTGGATGTTTATCAGGTGTCGTCGTGGTCGGAAATGGAAGAATTCTACAATCCCGATGACGTTATACGTGCTGCACAGCTTATGGTTGAGGCTTCGCATGAGGTGAAGTCGAATGCCAACTTCCGCTACGACCTTGTAGACGTAACGCGTCAGGCGATAGCCGAGCAGGCACGCTATGTCTATGATGAGATAGTGGCAGCATACAAGGCGAAGGACCGCAAGATGTTTGATTATACCACAAAGCGCTTCCTTGACATTCTGTTGCAGCAAGACCGTCTGCTCTCGTCGATGCCCGACTTCATGGTAGGACGTTGGTTGCGTAGCGCAAGAAATCTGGGATTGAACGAGCAGGAGCGCAACCACTACGAATGGAACGCCCGTGTACAGATAACTACATGGGGCAACCGTAGTGCAGCCGAAAGTGGCGGACTGCGTGAGTATGCCCATAAGGAATGGAACGGTGTATTGGCTGACTTCTACTATCCGCGTTGGAAGGCTTACTTCGAGGCTCTTGCTGCCACACTTGACGGCAAGCCAATGAAGAATATTGACTTCTATGCAATGGACGAGAAGTGGACGCTTCAACACAATGTGTATCCGTATGAGGCGCAAGGCGATGCTGTGGAGTTTGCGCAGACTGCGTTTAATAAAGTATTTGGGAAATAAATAGAAAGCAATTGCTTTCCAAATTAATCGAAAAATAGCGGAGGTCAGTGTTAAACTGAACCCCCGCTATTTTTATTTAATATCCGAAAATCTCTTCTGTAGAAATTCGCTTGATTGGAGCAATCTTCTCAAGAGCCTTTATGTCGAGGTTCTTCTCATCGCCGAGGATGAGGTAGCGCCACGGCTTGCGGGCCATGTTTTCGTTTTCAAACTTCACGATGTCTTCGAGATTCAATGTAGGCAACTGCTCGTATACCTTGCGACGCAGGTCGTAGTCGATGCCACGCTGCTTGGCTGCGAGGTACGAGTAGATGATGTCGTCCTTGGTGATACGCTCTGAAGCGATGCGCTTTATTGTAGCCTGCTTTGCCAGTTCGAAGGCTGCTGGAGTCTGCGGCAGAGTGTCGAGAATGTTGCTGAACACGCGGATGCAGTCCATCATCTTGTCGTTTTGTGAGATGATGTAGGTGAAAGCGTAGTTAGGATTGCCCTTACGACGTGGTGTGGCGTAGTTGGCAAATGCGCTATAGGCAAGTCCGCGGCTTTCGCGCAACTCCTGGAACACTACTCCGTTCATACCACCACCGAAGTACTCGTTGAACACTTCAATCTTGGCTTCATCCTCCGGGTTCCACTTCTGGCCCTCGTTGTGATACTGCACCATATATATATTCTTTGCTTCGTAGGGTGCAATCCATATCTCGTTGTTGGGAGTCTGCTGCATTGTATATGGACGGCCGGCAGGAACATCAGCCGGCGACTTAGCCACAGCATGGTTCTTGTCGATAGTGGCTACGAGCTGCTTCTCGCTCAGCGGACCGTAGTAGACGATGCTGTGCTTGTAGTTCTTCAGATTGCCAATCATGTCTACGAGAGTCTGCGGATTGGTGTTTACGAGTTCGGCGCTGTCGGGTATGTTGCGGAATGAGTTGTAAGCACCGAATTCGCCATACTGCTGCAGAGCACGGAAGTTGGCCTTCTGGCTGAGCTTGTTGTCGCGACGCGACTTGAGTTCCTGCTCAACAAACTTGCGGTAAGCGTCGCGGTCGACCTTGGCGTGGTTGATGACGTTCTCCATAAGGGTCATAGCCTCCTGCATATTGTCGCCCAATCCACGGAGTGAGATGACCATATTGCTATTGCTTACGCTAATGTTGTACTCGCATGCCAGCTGATAGAAACGCTCCTGCACCTGCTTAGCCGACAGCTTGTCGGTGCCGAGATAGTCGAAGTAGTTCTTGGCATAAGGCAGCCACTTGTTCGACTCCTCGCCCATCTCGAAGTAGTATGCCAGGTTGAACAGCTGGTTCTGCTTGTTCTGAATGTAGTAAACGGGCAGCGCACGCTTGGTCTTGGTCTGTGTGAAGTCGGTCTTGAAGTCGAGGAATCGCGGCTGGATAGGCTCCACCTTCGAGTCCTTTATCTCCTTGACAAATGCGCTCTGCATGTCGCGGTTGGTAGGGATGGCTGTGATTGAAGGCTTGTCAATCTTCTTCTGCGAAGCGTCCTCGCCCTGCTTCTTGTACACGATGGCGTAGCCGTCAGTAAAGTGTCGGCGTGCGAAGTCTACAATCTGCTGCTTGGTCATTGCGGCAATGCGGTCGAACTTCTTTACCTCAGTCTGCCAGTCGCGTCCGTTGACGAATGTGTTGACATAAGCGTCGGCACGCTTCTCGTTGTCGTCGAGCGATTGCAGGAATTCGAGCTTCATGTTGTTGACGATAGCAGGCAGCAGCTTGTCGCTGAACTCACCCTTCTTAAGCTTCTCGATTTCGGCAAGGATGAGGCTCTTCACTTCGTCAAGGCTCTGACCCTCGTTAGGCATACCGACGATGATGAACTGCGAGTAGTCGCGCATGGCATAGTTGAAAGCCTGTGCAACCTGGCAGCGCATGGGCTGATTGATGTTAAGGTCGAGCAATCCTGCCTTGCCGTTGTTCAGAATAGACGAAATCACCTCAAGTGTATCGTTCTGCAGAGTAGCTGCGCCATCCATCTTCCATGCCATCATAATGTTATCAGCCTCTTTGCCTATGACGGTTGAACTGGCAGGCGATGTGAGATTCTTCTGCACGGGGAACTGTGGATATACAACGTTGTTGCTCTTCTTCCACGAACCGAAATACTTGTCGATAGTAGCCACTACCTTGTCGGGGTCGAAGTCGCCAGCCATACATATAGCCACATTATTGGGCACATAGTAGTGGTGGAAATAGTTCTTGATGTTTGTGATTGACGGGTTCTTCAGATGCTCCTGCGTACCGATAGTGGTCTGTGTGCCGTAGGGGTGGGTAGGGAAGAGCAGCTTGCCTATGGCTGCAAACTCCTTGTGTGTGTCGTTGGTCAGCGAGATGTTGAACTCCTCGTACACAGCTTCAAGCTCGGTATGGAAGCCGCGTATAACCATATTCTGGAAGCGGTCGCCCTGGATGCGTGCCCAGTTCTCCACCTCGTTCGATGGGATGTTCTCCACATAGCAAGTCACGTCGGTAGAGGTATAGGCGTTGGTTCCGTTGGCTCCGATTGACGACATCAGCTTGTCGTACTCGTTAGGGATGAAGTACTTGGCTGCAATCTGCGATACAGAGTCAATCTCGTGATACAGCACTCGGCGCTGGGCAGGGTCGGTCACGGTACGATAGTGCTCATATCGGCGCTCGATGTCGTCAAGATAAGGTTTCTCCTTAGCATAGTCGGATGTGCCGAACTGGTGGGTGCCCTTAAACATCAGGTGCTCCAGATAGTGGGCAAGACCTGTAGTCTCGGCAGGGTCGTTGCGCGAACCCGTACGCACGGCTATGTACGTCTGTATGCGCGGCTGCTCCTTATTTACCGACAGATAAATCTTGAGTCCGTTGGGCAGGGTGTAGATGCGTGTCTGCATCGGATCGCCCTTAACGGTCTCGTAGTTGTAGGCTGATGCCTGGCTGCCAAATCCCAACAGCAGGAATGAGGCAACAATTAGTGATTTGAATTTCATTTTATTGTTGTGAAATTTGTTACATATACATTATTATATAAACACTATTACATATATAGCTTTTGGTTTTCGAAGTCCACTTCCTTGTCAAGCTGTTCGTTGAAGTTGCGTAACACTTCCTCTTCAACGTCGCCCAGCTTGTATTCCTTTGCAGCGTCCTTCTTTATTTCGGCTATCCATGCCCGTCGGGCTGTGATATAGTCGCTCTTGACGCGCTCCACATTCTCCTCCGTAAGCGATGTAAAACCATAGTAGTCCATAATCATGCGGTACGACCATGCCCAACGATACTCAGAGTACATGGCATTAATCTGTTCGAAACGTTCGGTCAGAGCCTCAGTCGTGTCGATGTCGCCCGATATGATGTCGTCGATAATGCGTTGTTCTTCCGATTCGGGCAGAAGCAGACCTGAGATGTCTGTCCACGATCCTGTGCCGACAGTAGTGGTAGGTTCTACCGGAGCGTGGCGTTTCAGCACGGCACCCATGTATATGCGTAGAGCTATGTCGTAATATTTGATGCCCTTGCGTAGCGACGAATTCTTGATGACATATTCGTGATAGTTGTATGTCGAAACGTCTTCGCCCGAAGCTTCGCGCAGGTCTTCCAGTATCTTCTTGCCACGCAGAATCTCGCCTACGGTGAATGGCGACAGCCAGTCGAAGTTGACAATGCTCTTGCGTGCGCTGTCGGGTCGCATGTCGCGCTTGGGCCATTTGCGTATGTCGCGGTAGAGGCCAACTGTAGTGAGGTTGCGTCCGGGCACAAGATACATGGTGTCGTTGTAGGCAATGAGATAAGAGAAGGGCAGCGAGCGTGTGTCGGGATGATACATCAGTTTGCCGAAGCACACGGAGAAGGCTCCTATGTGTGCCGGCATCAGTATGTAGGCACCGCTGGCTGTCTTGGTTCCGCGCTCCAGGGTGCCGTAGTGCATGGGTCCCATCTTATAGGCGTGGTTGGAGAAGTTGGTGGCTGAGCCAGCGTTGTAGAACGAGAACTGTCCGCCAATGAGCAGCGAACTCTTATGGTGTGATGCTGTGAACGGACCGCAGAATGCTGCGCATGCCTCGCCGTTCGACATATACGAGTTGGCGAAGAACACGCTTCCGGCAGCCGTAAATCCGTTGCTCAGCTTGCACGCCTCGCCCACGAAGCAGTCCTGCATCTTCACGCTGTTGATGATAGACGAGCCGTCACTGATGATAGAGTTCTCGCAAATCACGCCCGTGCCTATATATACCGAAGCGTTGCTGTTGCTCATTATGGTGCAGTCGCTCAGTCGCGAAGCTCCCGAAATCTCGCAGTCGTCGTATATTACGGTATTGGTTATCTCCTTTGTGTTTACTATCTTCACCCTATTGCCTATTGTTGCCATTTCGGGCGAAGTGCGTTCTATCTCCTCACGTATCAGTCGGCGTATGGCATCCTTCAAAGCACGGTTGTGGAAATGCTTCACCATGAGCGCAGCCACCTGACTTGTCAGACCATGATAGAGTATCAAGTTGCCTTCGCCCACCTCGTTGAGTACCGAAATGAGGTTGCCCTCGCCATAAGTGGCTCCGTCGGTAGTCTCCATGGTGCATACGTTTGAAATGATGCAGTCGTTGCCTATGACGTAGTTGTTGATAAATCCCGAGATGTTCTCGATGAGGCAGTTGTCGCCAATAGTCACATTACGCAATGTGGCATTGTTCACGCCAGAGTGTTTCATGAAGCCGCGGCTTACCTCCACGTTGTTGTTGAATGCTCCGAGGCTTATGTTGCCGTAGAACATTACACGGTGGAAGAAGTTGGGCTTGAAATCGTCGCTCACTTCAATTCGTTGCCAGTCCTCTGCCCAACAGCTGTTGGCTTGGAGTGCTGAGATTTCGTTGTCGGTTAAGTTTCTTTTTCCCATGTCGTTTTATTGATTATTATGGTGTTATTATGGTGAGGTGTTGCCTCTTTTATTCCACCTCATACAGGAAGTCATTGTACGGATATTTTTGTACGTGCAGTTCGCGCACCTTCTTGTATATTGTTTCGCGGAACTCGTCTATATTTTCCTTTTCCTTTGCCGATATGAACATGCAGTTTTCCTTGAGGCGTGCCATCCAAGTGCGTTGCAGTTCGTCTAGTGTGATGTTCTCCTTAGTAGCAGGTGTGAGGTCGTCCTCCTCCTTTTCGGTCCACGAATAGTTGTCAATCTTGTTGAAAACAATCATCGACGGTTTGTCGGCACAGCCCAAATCCTTCAGAGTATTCTCCACTACATTTATCTGCTCCTCAAAGTCGGGATGTGATATGTCAACAACGTGCAGCAGCAGGTCGGCTTCGCGCACCTCGTCGAGTGTCGACTTGAACGAGTCGACAAGGTCGGTAGGCAACTTGCGTATGAATCCTACTGTATCAGCCAGCAGGAAGGGCAGATTGTCAATCACCACCTTGCGTACGGTAGTGTCGAGCGTAGCAAACAGCTTGTTCTCGGCAAACACTTCGCTCTTCGATAGCAGGTTCATGATGGTCGACTTGCCCACGTTGGTATATCCCACAAGAGCCACACGTATCATGCGTCCGCGGTTCTTGCGCTGCGTAGTCTTCTGCTTGTCTATTTCCAGCAGTCGTTGCTTTAGCAGGGTGATGCGGTTGAGGATGATACGGCGGTCCATCTCGAGCTGCGTCTCACCCGGTCCGCGCAATCCCACGCTACCCTTGCCGCCACCCGAACCAGAGCCGCCTCCTTGTCGTTCAAGGTGAGTCCACAGTCTCTGCAGACGTGGAAGCATATAGCGGTATTGAGCCAGTTCCACCTGAGTCTTGGCGGCAGCCGTCTGAGCACGCATGGCGAATATGTCGAGAATGAGCGATGTGCGGTCGAGAATCTTCACGCCCAGCTCTTTCTCGATGTTACGTATCTGTTTGGCAGAGAGTTCGTCGTCAAAGATAACCATTCCCACGGGGCGTTCGGCATCCTCTTCGTCCTTGATATACTGGGCTATCTCCTCCAGCTTGCCCGAACCCACATAAGTAACCTGGCTCGGTCCGCCCACGCGCTGCGTAAACCGCTTCACGGTGACGGCACCGGCTGTGTCGGCGAGGAATTCCAGTTCGTCGAGATATTCTTTGGTCTTGGCCTCGTCCTGATCCTTGGTGATAAGTCCAACGAGTATGGCGGTTTCCGCCTTAACTTCTGATATTACAAATTCTTTCATCCAGTATGTATAATCTTTTAAAATACAAAATTATACAAAATACTTCACATCCGCAATTTACTGAATGTCAATTTGCTTTGCGCCCTTGAATTTTTGTTCAATAGTAAGTAGTGAGTTGAATAAAGTGGTATTTGATGTCATTATGGCATTGAGGTACATATTTGCAGTAGGTCGTTGGGATACATATAGTTCTGTTTGCGTAGTTTTGAAAAGCAGAAACATCTGTTTGCTTCGAATACACTTACAACCATCTCTGTACAGTAAAGTGCATCGGGAGTGGTATGGTCGAATTTGAAATCAAATGGCACACCTTTCTTTACCAACGTCTCCACCAATTGTTTGATTGCAAGAGTGTCGACTGTGCATGGAGCCTTCCTTGCATATATACAATACGAGCCGTTGTTGCGTAGATATTCCTCAGGCGTTTCGATTACCATCTTCTTGGCAGTTGTAGACGCATGAGCAAGCTTCACACCGTCGGCATATCTGATGACAAGGCCGCAATGAGAAGGTGTCGAGTCTGCCACCTCGAACGATGTAGAGCCCGACAGCGCCCTTACTGCCACCGACTCCCACGAATCGCCCACGCTGAAGAAGATGTCGCCTGTACGGAACATTGTCGTGTCAGGCATTAGGTATGGCGGGCGTTTAAGCCAGCACACGCCTATCCATACTGAGACAAGTAGAAAAATAAAAGCGCACCCCCATATTGTGATACAGAGGAAGCGCTTGATGTTTTTGTTCATTCGTCACGTTAGTTTTTAGTGAACATTTCAATACGGCATACGACAACGCCCAGTACGCCTGTCAGCATATACAGCCAACTGCCCCATGCAAGATTTGCTCCAGAAGGTAGTGCTAATGCAAACAACAGGCACAGAACAATGCCTGCCACGAAACCAAGGGCGCTGAAGTTTTCAGCCAGTTTGCCAGTCAGTTTCAGGTCGACTGATCTGCCTAAGGCAACGAACATCGGAGCCAGTAGCACGAATATGGAAAGGAATCGTGCAAATCCCAGTCCGCTACCTTCAAACAGCAGTTTCAGTCCGCCGATTTTAGCCTTCCCAATAATGTCTATAGCCGGACAAAACCCAAAGAGGATAAACATTAGGATTGCGAGAGCGATCACTATTGTTTCTTTGTGTTTCTTTATTGTCATTGCAAATTCGTTCATAATGTTAGTTTTTGTATTGGTGTATGTACTATTTTGTACGCAACAATTCGAGCTTGAAACTCTTCACGTTTTTGTCGCTTTCCAGATTATTTTCGTTGAAAATGATAGAATCGAATTTAATAGGCGTACCAGCCTTTATAAATATCTTTCCATCAACATTCTCTACAGCGATGTGGCCTATTGTGTTTTTGTTGATCTGCTTTCCTTCAGCATCGTAGCCTACAATATTGACTGGCTCTTGATCCAGAACATAATCAACGTCGGTGTTTATGTCAGCAGCAGCCTTTGCCTCGCCGTTTACTTTGAATGACGGAATCAGCTTTCCCTCACTATGGAAATCACTAAATTCCAATGAGATGGGACTGGTAACGCTGAACTGGCATTCTGCAATTTCAATAGGTTTGCCATCGAGTTCTTTTGCGCTTTGTTCAATCTTGACTTTCCATTCCTTATTCAACTTCTCCGACTTCTCAATCAATTCCTTTTTCTCGGCTTCCGACTTAATGTTTTCGGCCTCTTTCTCTATTTTAGCCTTTTCCTCAACATATTTTCCATAGTTGTCGGGAAGTGATCCGAACATTCCTGATGACGAACTGCCTCCTGAGCACGAGAACAATCGTGGCATGAAAATGGCAACAAGTGCCATGAGCTTAATGATTTTCATAATTTTTTTGTTAGTTAAGTGATTAATAATTGTTTTTAGTTATTCATTCACTTACAAAGTTAAACATGAAGGGTATAATTTAAGTTGTCAAACTCTCAAATTATCATTCACAATACATAAAATTGATGTGTCAATACGTAAAAAACAATTAACAACTTTCCTAACTTATTGTTGTTCAGTCGTTTCCTTTTTTGCGGTATTTGGTGGGCGAAGTATGCTTTATCTTGCTGAAAACACGTATAAACGATTGTGAACTGTTGAATCCCGACTTCTCGGCTATCAGCACGATGCTCTCATCCGAACTGATGAGCAGCTTGCAGGCATACTCAATGCGCAGTTTGTTTACATAGTCGTAGAAGGTGCAGTCTGCCTCACGATTGAAGAAAGTGCTGACGTACGTACGGTTGGTGCCAATAGCCGCAGCAATGTCCGACACCTTAAGATTTGGGTTGAGGAATATCTGTTCTTTGTCAAACAGATAGCTGATACGCTTGCCAATCTCCGACATCTCTGTCTCTATAGCCTCTGCCGCCTCCGGTGTGTCGGCACACGTGCTGTCCGACAGTTCGTCGAGCACCGACTGATGTTTATATATGAAATAGCTCAAGAACATCCACACCACCAGCGAACTCGTCATGTACAGAGCCTCTGTCGCGTAATCAGCACGCAGACAATCTACAATCCAAAGCACGAGTATAAACAGAAACGATACGAAGATTACCCGGAGCCAGTTGAGGTTTATGTTCTCTGTGTAAGAGAAGCGCTGTTTCAGTTGGGCGTGGTATTTCGGAATGGCGAATACCGTCCACATGGCATAGCCTATGCCGTAAATGGCAGCCTCCAGCACCTCGGCATAGTAGAACACAATGTCGCCGGTGATGGCGAAGAGAACGAAGGGCACCGCAAACAGCAGTTCATGAAACACGATGGTGCGCCGCGTAATGCTTGTAGGGCTGCATAGCTCAATCAGCACAAAGGCATACAGCGGTACGGTCACCATATCGGCTGCCGTAGCGAGCATCCAGTTCAGTTTGTCGAGTTCTACAAGAGGCTTGATGAAGAAAAGGTCCTTCAGACATTGCACACCAATGACAAACATCAGCACCGTGACAAGCCTCGACAGCAGCTCCTTGTCCTTGCGGTAGAAGAGCCACGACATCATGAAATAGAACATGACGCACAATCCGTATATAAAATAAATGGCGTACAACATAATTTTACAAAGATAGCGCAAATTGTAGATATGACAAAATAAAATCGTCTCATTTTTATTTTGTCAATTTTTATTGTTTATTTGCTTGTCTGTTCTGCTTTATTTTATTTACTTTTGCAGATGTTATAAAACGCTTTTACATCTTAACTTTTTCACTATATGATTATCAACAGATCGTTTTCTTCCTCTTTTGCCAAAGAGAAACGTTTCGGCTCCTTGAAGAGTCTTTTTCTTTTGGTGGTTATCGCTATCTTAGCCACAAGTAATTCCTATGCCCAAGCCAGCTTCGAGACTATCGACGGCTTACGCTATCTGATAGATTCCGATGCCAAGACAGCAACTCTCACTGCAAACGCTGGTGGCGAGAAGTATACTGGCGATATCGTTGTGCCGGAAAAGGTAATGGCAAGCGATGGTGTGGAATATCCCGTTACTGCATTTGGAGATAATGCATTTGAGGAGTGCGGTGGATTGAAGAGCATCACAATCCCTTCTTCTGTTACTTCTTTGGGCAAGGGTTGCTTTGAGTTGTGTAAGGGCTTGACAAGTATTACAATCCCTTCTTCTGTTACTTCTTTGGGTGAAGATTGCTTTATGGCTTGTATTTAGAGCCTTATAACTAACCATAACTTACTATGACTAACTAAATATAAATCCTTGATTTTCAATACTCTTTGATTTTTAACACTTTCTGAGTGCTTTTTGGCAGTTCCCGATTTTCCACATATTTTTGCAACGTATTTCTACCGTGGAGAATTTGCGGAGCTTTTATTTTGTCATATCGTGAACGTAGTTGACAAGGGTTTACAAGTGGTTACGATGGAGGACAGATTTGAAGCTGATAGGCAAAAAGCGTTATATCGTGGACTGGGTTGACAAAGGTTGTCAATGGTTCACTTCCGTTTACTCCATCGGTGGAATACTCAAAGTATGTAGAACATAGCAATATCAAAGAGTATGAGACCGACAAGAAAATGTGAATTTTGTGGCAAGACATTCGTGCCAAGGAGTGGTATGCAGAAATACTGTTCCGAAGAATGTCAGGCAGAGGCAAAACGTCTTAGGAAGAAAAGACAGCAGGATTTGATTAACGGCATTGAGCCAGTCGTAGATCTGCAAAGCCAAGAGTATCTGACTTTCTCAAAAGCTGCGGTGCTGATGGGATGCACACGACAGTATGTGTATAAACTTGTGGCTAACGGCAAGTTGAAGGCTTCACGGTTGAGCAGCAGGATGGCTTTTGTCAGAAAGTCTGACATTGAGAAGATGTTTGAGAGTAATCCTTACAAGCGTGTCATTCCTTGTGGCAAGTGTATGGCAAGCAACAAGGCAAGGGTTGCAAAGAAAACCGAGAAACAAGAACCGACAAAATGGAAAGAGGAGAATGAGGTACTTGACTATTATTCTGGTGAGGAAGTGATGTCCCTTTATAAAGTCAAGAAGTCTTGGCTCTACACCTCGGCCAAACGCAACCAGATACCAATGTGTCGTATTGCTGGCAAGAACTATTACAGCAAACGGCATATTGATGAGTTTTTCGGTACTGCCGTTGACATCCACAGCATCAAGGAATGGGTGACAGCTGATGATGTGGATAATGTTTTCAACATGAGCAAGTCGGCACTTAGGGCATATGCATATCGCCATAAGATACCCACTAAACGTGAGTACGGTCGTACCTATTACTCAAAGGAGCATCTTGAAGAACTGCTCAGGACTGACTTAATGAGCGATGATAGCTATTATACCACAGAACAAGTGCAGCAGTTGTATGGTCTGACAAGTGCAAATATCTGCCATATTGTGAGAGTTCACCATATCAGCAAGGTAAAAGTGGGTGTAAAGAACCTGCTTTTGAAGACGGATGTGGAGCGTGCAATGGCAGAAAGAGCTGCCAAAGGACTGTGAAAGCAAGTGATTTCAGCATTATCCATCAGTTACTATGAATAATTGGAGTCACGGATGCATCATTTTATTCCTTTGCAGCCGTGAAGAGACATTTCACCACGAATAATCATCAATAATACATATCAGTTATGAGCAACATTTGCAAGACCGTATCATTGCGTACACGCAAAATCAAGGACGGACACATGCTGTCCTATTATCTTGACTATTATCCTGGCTATCGTGATGAGAGCACGATGAAAGTCATCCGCCATGAGTCACTTGGCATCTACATCTATGCCAAGCCGAAGAACCAGACGGAACAGAAGTACAACCTCAACCTTATGGCAAGAGCCGAGGCGATACGCTGCCGTCGCTTCGAGGCTATCGTAAACGAGCGTTACGATTTCTTCGACAAGGAGAAAATGAAGGGAGATTTCCTTGCCTACTTCAAGAAACTGGCAGACAAGAAGAACTCCAAGTGGCAACACGTCTATATGCACTTTCGTACCTTCACGCAAGGCAAGTGTACCTTTGGGGAGATAAACGTGGACTTGTGCAACAGATTTCGTGAGTATCTGCTGACAGCACCACAGGGACTGCATAAGAACAGAAAACTGCATATCAACTCAGCAGCCAACTACTGGTCAACTTTCCGTGCCTTGTTGCATACAGCTTTTCGTGACCGAAAGATAAAGGAGAACCCGAATGGTTTCTTGGAGCGTATCGAGACAATCCCGACTGACAAGGAGCATCTTTCACAGGACGAGGTTATCCGCTTGGCATCCACGCCTTGCTCCGCCCCAGCATTGAAGCGAGCCTTCCTGTTCTCTTGTCTAACGGCATTGCGAAAGAGCGACATCAAGAAGCTCACTTGGGAAGAAATACAGCCATACGGCAGCGATGGTGTGATGTATGTCACTACACGAATGCAGAAGACAAAGGACATCGTGCATAACCCAATCAGTGAGGAAGCCTTGGAACTGATAGGCTATTTACCAGATAAACGAGGTAAGGTGTTCCCTGATTTCAAAGACTCCATGACACAGGCGCCATTGAAGAACTGGCTGAAAGATGCAGGGATTACCAAGCATATCTCCTATCATTGCTCACGCCACAGCTTTGCCTGTCTCCAGTTGGACGCAGGAACAAGTATTGCCGTAGTGCAGCGTTATCTCGGTCACAAGAATGTGGCAACAACAGAGGTGTATGCCAAGATTTCCGATGCACAGAAGCGTGCTTCGGTTGGCTGCATTACGTTGAGAAAGTAACCTTTTGACAATAATGCATCGGAAAAGGACTGTTGGAATAATTGGGTTCCAATAGTCCTTTTCTCGTTTTGTTGGTTCTATTTGCTGTCGTGGATAGAACCAATCCGATAAATTCATTCCAATTTCTGTTGATATTAAAGAGGAACTGCAAATATCCCTTTTCTTCATCCTTACCTTTGTAGCCAGTAATAAGCGGCAACTGGCACTAACGAGAAGTTTAAAGTATGATTCAGAGTATGATATCATATTAGAACGCTAATAAAGCGTAAAAGAAAGAGTGCCAGAGAACGTAAATGCGGTTTTTATATGCTTCTGCATCTAACTTTGTGGAAGTTTTTGAACGAATAACAATAAAACGAATACAATAATGATAGAAAACAAGACAACTTCAGATTGTACCATCTACGCTTTTGTTGGTACTGCAATTCTCGCCATCTCTCTTGTCGTGGCTATGTATGTAGGCAATGACTTTCACCAAAGTCTGTTTGTCGAGTCAATCATCTTTGTAGGGAGCAACATCCTGCTTTGGGCGATATTCATTTCTATGGTGAATTATCCCTATGAACTGATGACCATTGGTAGCAACAGCAAGACAAAGAAAAACGTTGTAGAAGCAGAACCAGCAACAGAACAAGAACAGCCAATGCAAACATTACCACAAACAGAGTCAGCACAATACAGTCATGAAGACTATGCCAAGCGTGTAGAGGCACAAGAAAAAGAAGCACAGGAGATAAAGGAAAAACGAACGAGAGCCGTACTTGACTATG
>URQS01000044.1 GCA_900550035.1 uncultured Prevotella sp.
CGTGCTTGAATACGCCCTCAAATATGTTGCGATGCACCTGGGTATAGCCAAAGAAGCTGAAGGCAAGCGTGTTAGTGCTCAACAGTTTGGCTATGTTGGCAGCCACACGGTCGGCTTCCTCCTTGTCTTCATTGGCTTCGTCGTGCGCCTGACGGCTAACGTAATAGGCGTTGACAAGCTCTTTAGCCTCATCAATCGTTATTTCGCCCTCAATATTTTTTAATGCCGTCTGTTGCAGATAGGCAGAAGTCTCCAGTCCATCCACCTTTTGCAGACCGATGGCTGTGCCCCATACTATGGCTTTCTCTCTTTGCGACGGTTCGCCCTGTCGCAAATACGTATCAAAATCAAAATATAACTGTCCTGACTTTCCCATTACTATCCCTTTACTCCTCCAACATTCCTCTCAGTTCTCCGTATCCCTTGGCATATTCTGCTTCGGTCTGCTCAAGTCGTGCCAGTATGTCCTTCACCGGCTCATACTCCACACGCTCGCGTTCCACCTCTTTATATTTGTTGATAGAGAGGTCGTAGTCGTTTTGGCGGATTTCGTCGACGGGCACGAAGAAGCTTTGGTCCTTGCGCGAGCGCTCTTGCTCGGCGTCGAGGTGCTGGAAACGGTTTACTACGTCGGGAATGTCGTTGTCGTTGACGGGCGAACGCTTGTCGTCGAGCGAGAAACCGTCTGCCTTCATGTCGTAGAACCATACACGGTCGGTACCGCCACAGTTGGTCTTGTTGAATACGAGTACGGCTGTCGATACGCCGGCGTAGGGCTTGAACACTCCGCTCGGCATGGATATTACGGCACGTAGCTGCTGATTGTCCACTATTTCCTTACGTATAGCTACGTGAGCTTTCGATGTTCCGAACAATACGCCGTCGGGAACGATGCTGGCACAACGTCCGCCTATCTCAAGCGAGCGAACAAACTGGGCGAGAAACAGCAACTCGGTCTTGCTGGTGTTGGCATAGGCAAGGATTTTCTTGTTCACATTGCCCTTGTCGAGACTGCCAGCAAAAGGAGGATTAGCCATGATGAGCGAGTAGCAACCCTGGTCGTCGTTCTGCTCCGACAGAGAGTCGCGCCACGCCAGTTCGGGAGCTGTAATGTCATGAAGCAGAAGGTTCATGGCTCCTATGCGCAGCATGGTCTGGTCGGTATCGTAGCCGTTTATCATCGAGGTCTTCATGTGCTTCACCTCCTCGCCAACATACATGGCTGTCTCATACTTCTCCTTGATATACTTCACCGCTTCAACCAAAAATCCAGCCGACCCCATGGCAGGGTCGCAGATGTAGTCCTTGGGCGTAGGTTCCATCATCTCCACAATCATGCGTATGATGTGGCGCGGCGTGCGAAACTGTCCGTTTGTGCCCGATGCAGCCATCTTGCCGAGTATATACTCGTAGACATCGCCCATAGCGTCGCGATTGTTCATGTCGAGCGCATCCACACCGTCAACCACCTTGGCAAGCGTGCGGGCGTTTGGTATGAGGAATATAGCCGACTTCATGTAGCGGCTGTAGGCACTCTCCTCGCCGGTGCCGATGTGCTTGATAAACTCAAACACGCTCTGGCGCACAATCTTGAACATGTTGTCGGCACCAAAGTTCTTGAACACGTGCCAACGCAGATTCTCGTAAGGCACGCCGGCACGCTCCTCGTCGCTCACGGCATCGGGATTAACCCACAGTTCGCCGTCAAGGAATGTGGGGTTCTGCACCTCGCAGTCCCAGTCGCGTGCGTTCTCCTCTTCCTGCAACTGCTTGTCGTCGAGCAGTTTCATGAAGAAGATGTAGGTCATCTGCTCCAATACTGTGATGGGGTTGGTGATGCCAGCCACAAAGAATGTGTCCCATATCTGGTCTATCTTGTTTTTTATTTCGCCAGTTATCATAGAGTTTTTCTATTGTTATTGTTATTTGTTTTCAAGCTCCATCTTCAGGAACTTCGGCGTATAGCCTTCTTTCGACTCAGCCACTTCCTCTGGCGTTCCGGCTATGAGCAGGCGTCCGCCGCCACGTCCTCCTTCCGGACCAATGTCGATGATGTGGTCGGCAAGCTTTATGACGTCGAGATTGTGCTCGATTATAATTACGGTATTGCCACGGTCAACCAGCTGCTGCAACACATCCATCAGAATGCGTATGTCCTCAAAGTGGAGTCCCGTGGTAGGCTCGTCGAGAATGTATAGCGTCTTGCCCGTGTCGCGCTTGCTCAGTTCGGTAGCCAGTTTCACGCGCTGGCTCTCGCCTCCCGAGAGCGTAGTCGATGGTTGTCCGAGCTTGATGTAGCCCAGTCCGACGTCCTGTATGGTCTTTATCTTCTGCAATATGGCAGGCACGTTCTCGAAGAATTCTACCGCCTGATTGATGGTCATGTCCAGTACGTCGGCAATGCTCTTGCCCTTGTAGCGCACTTCGAGAGTCTCACGGTTGTAGCGCTTGCCGTGACACACCTCGCACGGCACCATCACGTCGGGCAGGAAGTTCATTTCGATAGTCTTGTAGCCGTTGCCCTTGCAGGTTTCACAGCGTCCGCCCTTCACATTGAACGAGAATCGACCGGGCTTGTAGCCACGTATCTTCGCCTCGGGCAGAGCCACGAAGAGCGAGCGTATGTCGGAGAACACGCCTGTATAGGTGGCAGGATTTGAGCGCGGAGTGCGTCCCAATGGCGACTGGTCGACATTCACCACCTTATCTATATATTCCAGTCCATCTATCGATTCGTATGGCATAGGTTTCTTTAGCGAGCGATAGAAGTGTTGCGATAGAATTGGTTGTAGAGTCTCGTTGACGAGAGTCGATTTGCCCGAGCCGCTCACACCCGTCACCACGATAAGTTCGCCGAGCGGGAACGAAACGTCAATGTTCTTCAGGTTGTTGCCACGTGCACCGTGTATCGTTATCGCCTTGCCGTTGCCCTTGCGTCGTTCGGTAGGCACTGCTATCTTACGGTCGCCGTTGAGATAGTCGGCTGTGAGTGTATGGTGCTTCAACATGTCCTGCGGAGTGCCCTGGAACACCACTTCGCCACCACGCATACCAGCCTTCGGACCGATGTCGACAATCCAGTCGGCAGCAAGCATCATGTCCTTGTCGTGCTCCACCACCACAACCGTGTTGCCCATGTCGCGCAGCTGCTTGAGCGAGTTGATGAGTCGTTCGTTGTCGCGCTGGTGCAGTCCGATGCTCGGCTCGTCGAGGATGTAGAGTACATTGACCAGCTGCGATCCTATCTGTGTGGCAAGACGTATGCGTTGGCTCTCGCCACCAGAGAGCGTAGCCGACTGGCGGTTGAGCGACAGATAGTCGAGACCTACGTCAAGCAGGAACGATATGCGTGTGCGTATCTCCTTCAGAATCTCGGTGGCTATGACACGCTGGCGGTCGTCTAGGTGTGCCTCAACGTTGCCCAGCCACTCGTTGAGCTGGCTTATGTCCATCGAGGCAAGTTCGAATATGTTCTTGTCCCAAACCTTATACGACAACGACTCACGGCAAAGGCGCTGACCGTGACACTCCGGACACTCGCACGTGGCAAGAAACTGGTCGGCCCATTTCTGTCCGCTCGTAGTGTCGTCGTTCTCCATGACAGAGCGCAGATACTTTATCACACCGTCGAACGTGGTGAAATAGTCGCTCGATGTGTGCACCACTTCCTTGTCGATACGCACCGTTTCGAGCGAACCGTACATTATCTCGCTCATCGTGTCTTCCGGAATCTCGCTCACAGGAGTCTTCAGCGTCAGTCCTGCCTTTTCCAATATGGCTGATATCTGCCAGAAGATAAGCTGGTTCTTGTATTTGCCCAACGGCACAATTGCACCCTCGTGTATTGACAATGAATTGTCGGGGATGACCTTCTTTAGGTCGATCTCGTTGACATAGCCCAGTCCCTTGCACTTAGGGCAGGCTCCTTCGGGCGAATTGAACGAGAACATATTGGGTGCGGGGTCGCGATAGCTTATGCCCGTAGTGGGGCACATGAGTCGCTTGGAGTAGCTCTTTGCCTCGCCCGTGTCCTTGTCGAGTATCATCAGCAAGCCGTCGCCCTGGCGCATGGCTGTCTCGATGGTCTTCTTCAGACGGTCGTCAAATCCCTCGCGCATCTGCATCTTGTCTATCACCACTTCGATGTTGTGGTTCTTGTAGCGGTCGGTCTTCATGCCCGGTGTTATATCCATTATCTCGCCGTCGACACGCACATACAGATAACCCTTGCGGCGCAGCGTCTCGAAGAGTTCGCGATAGTGGCCCTTACGTTGTCGTACGAGTGGCGCAAGGATATAGATGCGATGGCCGGCATACTGCGTATTGATCATGTCGAGAATGCGCTCCTCGGTATATTTCACCATCTTTTCGCCCGTAGCATAGCTGTATGCCGTTCCGGCACGGGCAAAGAGCAGACGCAGATAGTCGTATATCTCGGTCGTAGTGCCCACGGTAGAGCGTGGATTGCGGTTGGTTGTCTTCTGCTCAATGGAGATGACGGGGCTGAGTCCGGTGATGTTGTCAACATCGGGACGTTCCAGTCCGCCGAGAAAGTTGCGTGCGTATGCCGAGAAGGTGTCGATGTAGCGGCGCTGTCCCTCAGCATATATGGTGTCGAAGGCAAGCGACGACTTGCCCGATCCGCTCAGTCCGGTGATGACGGTGAGCGAACCACGCGGTATTTCCACGTCGATATTCTTAAGATTGTGGACGCGTGCGCCCCAGACATTTATCTTGCCTTCTTCTGAATAGCTACCCATAAGTATTGATTGAGTTTCTGTTAAATCTGATTTTAATGGTTCGAAAAAAAAGCGGAAACTAATGTTATTCAGTTCCGCCTACGGCATTTTCGGTATATCCGCGCAGCAGATTGACATCGCTCTTGATGTTGAATCGTCTGCCGTCGGCTCCCTTAGCCTTCACCAGCACAAAGTAAACGCCCTGTGCCACATCCC
This sequence comes from uncultured Prevotella sp., assembly GCA_900550035.1. GTDB lineage: Bacteria > Bacteroidota > Bacteroidia > Bacteroidales > Bacteroidaceae > Prevotella. The sequence continues at coordinate 4,956 of URQS01000044.1, forward strand.
TTCCTTTGTACTTGCCGTCCCATCCGCCGGCAGGGTCGGTCCACTCGTACAGTTTCTGTCCCCAGCGGTTGAAGATGGTGGCTTTGAACTCCACTATGCTCTGATAGCCGCTCTTGGCGCGGTAGACATCGTTGATGCCGTCGCCATTGGGCGAGAATGCGTTGGGCATCTCGAGCTTGCTCTCGGCTATCGACACCGTGATAGGTGTAGCGTCTGCCCAATACTCGGCTGTATAAGCCACTGTATCGGTGCCAAGAACGAAGGTGGCATACAACTCTATGATGTGTGTGCCAGCCTCAACAAAGGTGTATTCGGTGTCTTCGTCGTATCGGGTGAGATAGGGCGACTGCGCTCCTTCCTTTCTGAATCGCCACTCGTAGTGGGCTGTATAAGCACCCACATCAGCAGCACGGGCTGCGAGCGTTACGGTGAGTGGCGCCGAACCGGTGTAGCTCAGCCCCGTATCGTCGCCTTCGGGGGTATGAAACGTTGCCACAGGGTCGATGGTGGGCACCACGTCGGCACGGGCGTCCACACAAACCATGCAAGCCAAAAGCAATATTAATTGAAGGATGTTCATAATATGCAAAGTTAACTATTATATTGCACACTACAAAGCCAAGGCTTTGTTTTAATAACTTTATTTATAAGACAAACATTTCATTTTACAATATATTTTATGTACTTTTGCAGAAAAATATACAACAACTATGAGACGTTACTTCAAACTTATTTTGTGCTTCTTAGCTTTGATGGTCGCCACAGCAGTGGCAGGACAGACCATTAAATGGCAGGAACTGTACAAGGTGAAGAAGAAAGACACCATATACGGCATTGCCAAAAAGTTCAATATCACCATCGACGAACTGATTCGCGCCAACCCCGCTATGCAGAAAGCCGACTACTCTCTGCAAAAGGGCGACCAGCTGCTCATACCCTACCCCGCAGCTAAGCCAGCAGCCACAACTACTCCTGCCACAGCGGTAACAAATACTCAGGCTCAGAGCACTGCTACACACCAGCGTGCAGCCGACGGCACAGTGCGCATAGGCGTAATGCTACCTCTGCACAATGTTGACGGCGACGGACAGCGTATGGTCGAATACTATCGAGGTGTGCTCATGGCGTGCGACTCGTTGCGCTCGCAGGGCATTGCCACACATGTATATGCTTGGAATGTGCCTATCGACGCCAACGTACAGCAGACCATCAACGACGACAATGCACGCCAGTGCGACATCATCTTCGGTCCGCTCTACACCAAGCAGGTGAAACCCATAGGCGACTTCTGCCGCAAGAACGGCATACGCCTTGTCATTCCGTTCTCAATCAACGGCAACGACGTGGCACAGAACGAGCGCATCTATCAGGTGTTCCAGACTCCGGCACAACAGAACGAGGCTTCTATCAACGCTTTCGTACAGCGATTCAAGGGTCGACACATAGTGATTGTCGACTGCAACGACACCACAAGCCGCAAGGGAGTGTTCACCTTCAACCTGCGCAAACGTCTTGAAAAGGCTGGCACGACATACAGCATTACCAATCTGAAGTCGACTGACGCATCATTTGCCAAGGCTTTCAGCACCACTCTGCCCAACGTGGTAGTGCTCAACACCGGACGCTCGCCCGAACTGAACGCTACTCTCGCCAAGCTCAACACGCTCACCGCAACCAACAAGGGATTGGGCATCTCGCTGTATGGCTACACCGAGTGGCTGATGTATACCAAGGTATATACCGACTACTATTACAAGTACGACACATACATCCCGACAACGTTCTACTATAATCCGTTTGCAGGCAAGACCATTGCTGTAGAACGCAACTATCGCCAATGGTTCAAGTCGGACATGCGTCAGGCTTTGCCTCGATTCGCGCTGACCGGATTCGACCACGCACAGTTCTTCATACGCGGACTGCACAAGTATGGCGACCGATTCAACGGAACACAGCAGCAGAACACATACACTCCGCTGCAGACCCCACTAAAGTTCAAGCGCGTAGGCACGGGTGGCATGCAGAACGAAAGCTTCATGCTTGTTCACTACAAGCCTAACAGAACACTGGAGTCGATATCATATTAAAACGCTATAATCAATATATGTTTCAAACATTAAGACTTAAAACCGTTGCCCTGCTTGCCGTGTTGCTGATAGCATCAACTACGATTCGTGCCCAAATAGGCGACCACCGCAACGATCTGGCAATCGGATTCAATGGCGGCTTCATAATGAGCAGCATTGGATTTACGCCAAAGGTGACGCAAGGCACTCACACCGGATTTACAGCCGGACTGTCGATGCGTTACACATGCGAGAAATACTTCAAGACAATATGCTCGATATCAGCCGAGGTGAACTATGCACGCATAGGATGGAAAGAAAGCATACTGACCGTCAACGACGAGCCGGTGATAAACAGTGTGACGGGACTACCCGAAGCCTACCAGCGTGACATCAACTACATACAGGTGCCCATATTCGCCCATCTGGCATGGGGACGTGAACGTAAAGGCGTACAGTTCTTCTTCAAGCTTGGCCCACAGTTCGGATATATGTTGAACGAGTCGACAAAAACAAACTTCAAATTCAATGAAGCTAACTTAGCCGACCGCGCCAACTACACCTGCGCACAGGACACAATGGCTGTGGAGAACAAGTTCGACTTTGGCATTGCCGCCGGCGTGGGAATGGAATACTCCATACCTAAAGTAGGACACTTCCTGCTCGAAGGACGCTACTACTACGGACTCGGCAACATATACGGCGACTCAAAGCGCGACTACTTCGCCAAGTCAAACCATTCGAACATCGTAGTCAAGCTGTCGTATCTGTTCGACATCACGAGAACGAAGGGTCTAAAGAAGTGACAAACTTATATCAATAAAAAGATTTTTTACAACCATTAATAATAACCAAATTAAATTCTTATGTTCGAAAATCAACCTAAAGGTCTATGGGCCCTCGCATTGGCCAACACCGGAGAGCGCTTTGGTTACTACACCATGCTCGCAGTGTTCTTGCTGTATTTGCAGGCTAACTTCGGTTTTGAAACCGGAATGGCAAGTACTATCTACTCAACATTCTTGATGATGGTCTACTTCCTGCCCATCATTGGCGGTATCGCAGCCGACAAGTTTGGCTTTGGACGTATGGTTACCACTGGTATCTTCATCATGTTCATCGGCTATCTTGTTCTCTCGCTTCCGCTCGGAAAGGATACCGTTGCCATTGCAGCAATGGGTGTATCGCTCATCTTCATCGCTTTGGGAACAGGTCTGTTCAAGGGCAACCTCCAGGTAATGGTGGGTCGTCTGTACGACGAGGCTCAGTATGCAAGCAATCGCGACTCTGGTTTCTCACTCTTCTACATGGCCATCAACATCGGTGCTATGTTTGCTCCTACAGCAGCCATCAAGATTATGGACTGGGCTAAGGCAAGCCTTGGCGTATCGCCTGAGGACGCTTACCACTTCGCATTTGCCATTGCATGTGCTTCGCTTATCTTCAGTATCGCCATCTACTACATCTTCAGCTTCACTTACAAGCACGTTTTGGCTAACGAGACACAGCAGAAGTCGGGCAACGAAACTAAGTCGGAGGTTAAGGAACTCACTCCTGCCGAGACTAAGGAGCGTATCGTATGCCTCTGCCTTGTATTTGCAGTGGTTATCTTCTTCTGGATGGCTTTCCATCAGAATGGTAACACATTGACATTGTTCGCTCGCGACTTCACCCAGAAGACTTCTGAGGGTCTGCAGTCAATGGCATTCGACGTAACAAACCTCGTGGCTTGTATCTTCGTAGTATACGGCAGCTTCGGTCTGGCACAGAGCAAGACCGGTAAGGGCAAGGGCATCTCGCTCGGCGTTATCGTTGCAGCTATCGCATTCCTTTTCTACAAGTACAACACGCTCGAAGGCACTGTTGAGGTTCAGGCTCCTATCTTCCAGCAGTTCAATCCTTGCTACGTTGTAGCATTGACTCCGGTGAGCGTAGCTCTCTTCTCATGGCTCAACAAGATTGGCAAGGAGCCTACATCGCCCGAGAAGATTGGTCTTGGTATGCTCGTTGCAGCTCTTGGTTTCGTATGGATGGCTGTAGGCTCTATGGGCTTGGAGCTTCCGTTGACACAGGGCGATCCTGCTACTGAGGGCACACGCGTTAGCGCCAACCTCCTCATCTCTACATACCTCATCCTTACATTCGCTGAGCTGTTGCTTTCGCCTATCGGAATCTCGTTCGTATCGAAGGTAGCTCCTCCTAAGTATGCAGGTTTGATGATGGGTCTGTGGTTTGGTGCAACAGCCATTGGCAACCAGCTCGTAATGGTACCGGGCATCATGTGGGGTCAGAACTTCAACCTCGTTACTATCTGGGGTGTTCTTGCCGGCATCTGCCTTGTATCTGCTCTGTTCATCTTCTCTATCATCAAGAAGCTCAACAAGGTTAGCTAATAAAACCAATTTATATAACAAATAACCATCGACGCGGACAGCAACACCGATTGCTGTCCGCGTTTTTTATACCTATTTTTAGGTAAAATTAAAGTTCGGACAATTAAAAAGCCTCGCCAACTCCGCCACATTGCACGTTTTTAGGTAACTTTGCATAGGCACAGTATGAACTTCATTCATACCGAACACAACATACAATACACATTATATATATTATGCAGACCAAGATAAAGAAATTATTGTTCGTACTCTATGCTCTTGTTATAGTATGCATGGCAACAGCCACCATTGTCGAGAAATATCAAGGAAGCGACTTTGTAGGAAGCCACATATACGGTGCATGGTGGTTTACGATGCTATGGGCGCTGCTTGCAGCCACCGCCATAGTATATTTCATTAAGCACCGCACCCGCTCATGGACCGGCACAGCACTGCACATTTCGTTTGTAGTAATACTCGCCGGCGCTTTCATCACACACATCAGCTCCGAACGTGGAATGATACATCTGCGCCAAGGACTGCCCACCGACCGCTATACAGTATACGACCGCGACATGAACGCCCACCCTGCCACGCTGCCGTTCAGCATACGTCTCGACCGCTTTGACGTGCAGTATCACGCCGGAACAGACGCTGCGCAAGACTACGTGTCGCACTTCACTCTGACCGACAACGGACAGAAGACGCAGGGTAAGGTGTCGATGAACAACATTTTCAGCTACGGACCGATGCGAATATACCAGGCATCGTACGACAGCGACGGCATGGGCGCAACGTTATCGACCAATTCCGACCCTATTGGCATACCCGTGACTTATACCGGATATGCACTGCTGTTCGTCGCACTCATCGGAATGCTGATTGACCCGCGTGGTGCCTACAGCCAACTGCTTCGTCATCCCGTGTTCAAGAAGGGCGCTCTGTTCCTGACACTGCTCTTTGCTACAGCACCAGCCTCAACATTATGGGCAGCAGGTACTACCGACAACGTCAAGGCACACTATCTGCCCGAAGCTACAGCCGAACAGTTCGGACGCATCAACATACTCTACAACAGCCGCATCTGTCCCGTGCAGACCGTAGCCATCGACTTCACCAAGAAACTATACGGAGCACGCTCGTACAAGGGACTCACCGCCGAGCAGGTATTCACGGGCTGGATATTCTGGGGCGAGGAGTGGATGAACGAACCGTTGCTAAAGATAAAGGACGGCGAAATGAAGTCGACACTGCAACTGCCCGACTATGTTTCTGCCAACAACTTCTTCAACAACGATATGGGCGGATACACAATCGGCCCTTACATAAAGGAATACTACGAAGGCAATCACGACAAGTTTCACACACAGGTGGCATCGGTCGACGACAAGATACAGCTGCTCATGGACTTACGCCGCGGTCTGCTTCTGAAGATTTTCCCCAACACTGTCAAGGGGAATACAATATGGTATGCTCCTACCGAAAACCTGCCCAAGACAATAAATGCTGAGCATCAACGTTTTATCCAGACCATTTTCACTCTGCTATACGACGAAGCAGAGGCTGAAAACTACAAGCTGATGGACGAGATGATAGGCAAGATACAGAAGTATCAAGTCAAGAATGCAGGCACATCGCTACCTACTGCCAAGCAGACTGAGGCAGAACACACATACAACCGCATACCGTTTGCCACTATACTATTTATAGTATGTCTCACAATGGGCGTGCTCACATTCTTCTACACGATAGTAAGGTTGTGCCGCGAGTGCCAATTGGAACAAAACCTTGACACACGCGCTGGTCAACAATCGCTTTTGGACACCGTTGTCACGGCATCGTCGCGCATCATCATGCTCGCCACACTGGCAGCTCTCACCTACTGTGAGTATCTGCGCTGGACCATTAGCGGCACACTGCCTATGTCGAACGGCTACGAGACAATGCTGTTCGTGGCATGGATAGTATTGGTTGTAGCTCTGATTTTCAGTCTGCGCTTCCACATACTGCTTACGTGTGGATTCCTGATGTCGGGATTCTTCCTGCTGGTGAGCCACATCAGCCAGATGGATCCGCAGATAACGCACATCATGCCCGTGCTCAACTCGCCTCTGCTGAGCATTCACGTTTCGATAATAATGATAGGTTTCGCACTGCTGTCGCTGCCGCTTATCAACGGCATTACCGCCATCATAGTGCGAATCATCAATCGCGATGCCTCGACCGTAACGCTCGGGCTGCAACAGCTGTCACTGCTGTTCCTATATCCGGCAATGGCTGCGCTCGGCATAGGTATCTTCGTAGGAGCCATCTGGGCAAACGTGTCGTGGGGCGAATACTGGGGATGGGACCCCAAGGAGGTCTGGGCACTCATCACATTCATGATATACGCTGCGGCACTCCACCCCAAGACACTGCCCGCATTGCGCCGCCCTATGGTGTTCCACATATTCATGATTGTGGCTTTCCTCACCATCATAATGACATATTTCGGTGTCAACTACGTGTTGGGCGGTATGCACAGCTACGCATAAAGAAGAATATGTATAAAAACAAAAAAACTCGTTGCACTTCCATTAAGGATGTACAACGAGTTTTTTGTTTTAAACAATTTGGTTTTTAACCTTTACATTATTCGTTATTAGTTTATTCCCAATTTCTCATAGTTCATCTTCTCGCCAGCCTTCACCATGCGCTCAGCCTTGAACTTCAGGTAGCGTGTCTTCACTGTCGGGAATGTCACGGTCTGCAGAATCGGGTTGTTCTGGATATTTGAAAACTCGTCCTTCTTCAGCGTCTTCTGTACATTGCCGTTAGCGTCGCATGTGCTGATGCTATAGGTATGGACCAGACCCTTGCGGTGGTCGCTCTGGTCGGGCAGATACTGCAGTGTGGTGATGTCCTTAGCCTCGCCAAGGTCGATGATTACCTCGTCGGCAGTCTTCTTCACAACTGTGAACGGCAGCGACTTGATGCTCTCGGCAGCCTTGCTCCATGTAAGCTGGGCGTCCTTGCCACCGTCGTACACACCAATGTTGTTGATGCACAAAGGACCACGCGAATCAAGAATGCGTACACGTATGCCCTTCGATACTACTGTAGCAAAGCGCAACAGACGCTTATAACCGATAGTCGTAGTCTCCTCAGGCTGCTCTACGGTCTGCCATTGTCCCTCGTTGTCGAGATATTCCACGCTGAATTTCTTCACGCGCTGTCCCAGTGGGATATACTCCTGCAGCATGATGCGGTTCATGCGCTGCGCCTTCTTGAATCGGAACTCGATGTCGCCGGTGGTCACACCGTCGGGAGTAGCCCAGTATGTATCCCAAGAGTTGTCGGTCAGAGCCTTTGCTGTGAACTGTCCGCCACGCTCGCTGCTCACACGTGCCTTCATGCCAGCCACAAGGTTGTTGCTCAGTTCGCGCTGTATGATGTTGTGATATGCGATAGCGTTGGCTGAGTCGATGGGGTGAATCAGTCCGTCGCGGTCAACCGGGAAGTTGAGCAGGAATGTAGCGTTGTGGCCTACGCTGCGATAGTAGAGGTCGACAAGCTGTTCGGGCGACTTCACCCTGCTGTCCTCTTCAGGATGATAGAACCAACCCGGACGTATCGATACGTCGCACTCGGCAGCTGTCCACTGGTTGCCGTCGGCATGGCCGTATGTCAGTTCGGTATGTCTTGGATAGCCAGGATAAACCTCGCCCTTGCGCAGGAACGACCAGTTGGTCTCGCCGGCAAATCCCTTCTCGTTGCCTACCCAGCGGCATCCGGGGCCACCGTCGCCGAATACCACTGCATTAGGCTGTATCTCGTCGAGAATTTCGAATATACGCGGATAATTGTAATAGTTCTTGCGGTCGATGGTGCGCTGGTCTTTGGCTCCGCCATAGTAGCCGTCGCCACCATTTGCGCCGTCAAACCATACCTCAAACACCTCACCGTAGTTGGTTAGTAGGTCGCGCAGCTGTGCGTAGAAGTAAGGCAGATAGTCGGGCGTAGCATACTCGGCACGCGAGCGGTCCCACGGCGAGAGATATACAGCAAACTTCAATCCGTACTTCTTGCAGGCGTCAGCCAGTTCGCGCACCACATTGCCCTTGCCGCCACGCCATGGCGACTTGCTCACGTTGTAGTCGTTGCCCTCAAAAGGCCACAGACAGAAGCCGTCGTGATGCTTGGCTGTGAATATCACGCCCTTCATTCCGGCAGCAATGAGTGTCTTCACCCACTGCTCGCAGTCGAGGCGTGTAGGGTTGAATGTCTTAGGGTCGGAATCGCCATATCCCCACTCACGGTCGTTGAATGTGTTCAGTCCGAAGTGGATGAAGGCGTAAGTCTCCATCTTCTGCCAGTCAATCTGCTTCTGTTCGGGCAGCGGCAGTATTGGCTCTGGTGCTTTCACGTCTTTCTGTGCCGACGCATTCACACTGAGCATGGCAGCACACGCCAACATGGCCAATGATTTTCTGATTTGTTTTCTGTTCATAGTGGTAAATGTGTATTTAAGTAGTGTTAGAACTTCACGTCAAACTCAAGGTCAAACATGTTGTAGTTTGACTTGTTGAGACTGCGATCGTTGACGCGAACATACTCAGCGGCAATCATAATAGATTTGCCTATCCAGTAGTTGGCACCAATCTCGTAGTTGGTCTTCGATGTGTTCCACTCGGCACGCGGACGATACATGTCGTAGCGTGCCTTGGCATAGAGCTTCTTGCTGATTACCGGAGCAATCATGAGTGCATAGAAACCGTCGGCCTTGTCGCCAGCAGCATAGTTGATGTTGCAGTCGGTCTCCTTGCCTGTCTTATATGTTGTCTTGAATCCGTAGCCCTGGCTGTGTATGTACTCCGAACGGAATGTCCAGTCGTTGGCAGCATACTCGGCGCTGAAGGCATAGCGGTTCTTCTTAAGCGAGCGCACGCCACTCTCAACAACGTTATTGCCATCCTCGTCGAGCACAGGCTTATGATTGGCATCGGTAACATTCCAAGTTCCCTTGCGGGCATACGAACCAGTCCATCCGAAGGCGCCGATACGCAATCCCTTAACGGGCATTAGCCACAAGCCACCGATGATGTCCTTGCGCTGGTCGACATCCTTCTGACCTGTACCCTGGCCGTTGAACACGCCCACCTGATAATGCACGAGGTTGCGACCAGCCTGATTCTTGATGATGTCGCCCTGAATCTGTACACCTATGTCACGTCCGTTGCTGGCATGCTCGCCCACACGGTCGCTGAATCCCGACAACTTGGTCACGTTCTGCGAGTAGCCCATGAATCCCTGTGTAACGGGGTGCATCGGGTTCTCGAATGTGAACGGACGCTTGAACTGTCCTGCCTTCACCTTGAACGCATCAAATTTCTGCCACTCGGCAAAGGCGTCTACCATACGTGGCGACGATCCGAGGTCGCTTGTGTTGCCATTGGCCTGAAGCTGAACTTTCCAGTAGAAATCCTGCATCAGTCGGCCCTCAAGAGCCATACGCACCATGCGGATGTTGAAGGTGTTTATGTCCTTGGTGCCGTCATTGGCTTCCTTGTCGCTGTACTGATACTGCGACATTACATAGCCGCTGAACTTGATGTCGCTAACAACCGAAATCTTCGGCTTGTCCTGCTGAGCCAACGCGCCCGTAGTGGCAAGCGTAGCAAGAGCGAGAGATAAAAGTTTTTTCATTTCTTAGTTTTAATTTGCGTTTTGAATTTGATTGCTTAAGCCTTTTCTTCCAACAATACCACGTTCTCTACGTGCGGAGTATGCGGGAACATATCCACCGGCTGCACTTCCTTCACGCTGTATGCCACGTCGAGAGCCTGCAAGTCGCGAGCCTGTGTGGCAGGGTTGCAGCTAACGTATACGATGCGCTTAGGATGGGCACGCAATATGGTCTCGATAACGTCGGGGTGCATACCAGCGCGTGGCGGGTCGGTGATGATTACATCGGGGCGGCCGTGCTCAGCAATGAACTCGTCGTTGAGAATATCCTTCATGTCGCCAGCATAGAACTTGGTGTTGGCTATGTTGTTGACATTTGAGTTGACCTTAGCATCTTCGATAGCCTCAGGCACATACTCGATGCCGATAACCTCACGAGCCTGACGAGCCACGAAGTTGGCGATAGTACCCGTACCGGTGTAGAGGTCGTAAACGAGTTCGTCGCCGGTGAGCTGTGCAAACTCACGTGCTACAGAATACAGATGATAAGCCTGCTCGGTATTGGTCTGATAGAAGCTCTTAGGTCCTACCTTGAAACGCAGGTTCTCCATTGTCTCGTATATATGGTCGTTGCCCTTGAACACCGAGAGGTCGAGGTCGCCGAATGTGTCGTTGCACTTCTGGTTGTCAACATACATGAGCGAGGTAATCTCGGGGAACTTGTCGGCAATGTGCTGAAGCAATCCCTTGGCACGCTGCTCGTCGCCCTCCTCGTCGTAGTGGAACTGGATGAGCACCATCCACTCGCCGGTGTTGGAGTTGCGTATCATGATGTCGCGCAACAGACCGTGCTGCTGACGCAGGTCGAAGAATGTCATGCCCGTCTCGAAAGCATAGTCGCGTATGGCATTGCGTATGCGGTTGTGCAAGTCGTCCATGAGCCAGCACTTCTCGATAGGCAGAATCTTGTCGAATGCGCCAGTGATGTGGAATCCGATGCCGTTCATGTTGTCAAACTGTGTGCCCTCGGCTATCTGCTCGCGTGTGAGCCAGCGCTTGTTGCAGCATCCGAACTCAAGCTTGTTGCGATACTCCTTGATATGTACCGAACCCATGATGGGGCGGAACTCGGGCAATGGAATCTTGCCGATGCGACGGAGCTGGTCGTGCACCTGCTGCTGCTTTGCCTTGAGCTGCTCGGCATAGGGAAGGTTCTGCCACTTGCAGCCACCACAGATGCCGAAATGCTCGCACATCGGCTCTTCGCGTACGTCGCTCTTCTTGATGAAGCGTATCACTTCTGCCTCGCAGTAGCTATGCTTCTTCTTGCGCACTTGCAGGTCGACAACATCGCCCGGAACGGCAAACGGTACGAACACCACCATGTCATTGACGTGTGCCAACGACTTGCCCTCGGCTGCCACAGCCTCGATGGTTACATTCTCGAGTATCGGCAGCGGTTTCTTTTTTCTTGACATATATGTTTCTTTTCTATTTTTTCTAAATGCAAAATTAGGCATTTTTATTGATATATAGGAGCCTACACCTGCAAAAAACAACAAAACGGGCTGCACGTCCTCATACTCACCGCACTCGACGGCAAAGTGATGAAGGCGTGCAGCCCATTGTATAGCGTATGTAAAATGATTTTTACTTTATGATGCCCAGCTCGGTGAATACGCGCTTGAGAATCTGTACACCACGCTCAACCTGCTCTTCGGTGTGAGTGGCCATAAGGGCAAAACGCACGAGAGTGTCCTGTGGAGCGCATGCCGGCGGAATAACCGGATTGATGAACACACCATACTCGAAAGCCTTGGCTGTAGCAAGGAATGTCTTGTCTACGTCGTGTACGTAAAGCGGGATGATAGGACTCTCGGTCTCGCCGATTTCGAATCCCTCCTCCTTGAAGCGACGCAGAGCGTAACGTGTTACGTTCCACAGCTTCTCGATACGCTCTGGCTCCTTCTGGATGATGTGCAATGCCTCAAGAGCAGCGGCTGTGGCAGCCGGAGTGTTTGATGCACTGAAGATATATGTGCGGCATGTATGACGCAGATAGTTGATAGTATCCTTGTCGCCAGCGATAAAGCCACCGATACTTGCCATTGACTTAGAGAAGGTACCCATGATGAGGTCTACCTCGTCGGTCAGTCCGAAGTGGTCGCAAACGCCGCGTCCCTCCTTGCCGAATACGCCGAGACCATGAGCCTCGTCTACCATAATCGAGCAGTTGTACTTATGCTTCAGTTCTACAATCTTAGGCAGATTGGCGAGGTCGCCCTCCATAGAGAACACACCGTCGACAACAATCAGTTTGATAGCTTCCTGCGGAAGGTTCTTGAGCACACGCTCGAGGTCTTCCATATCGTTGTGCTTGTAGTGCAACTGTGTAGCGAACGACAGACGGCGTCCATCGACGATGCTCGCATGGTCGCGGTCGTCGCAGATGATATAGTCGCCACGACCCACTACAACCGCCAATACGCCAGAGTTAACGAAGAAACCTGTCGAGAAACACAAAGTCTCGTCCTTGCCAACATATTCGGCGAGTTCCTTCTCAAGCTGTACGTGCAAGTCGAGTGTACCGTTAAGGAAGCGACTGCCGGCACATCCCGAACCATATTTGTCGAGAGCGGCCTTGGCTGCATCGATGATGCGCTGGTCGCCAGTGAGTCCGGTATATGCATTTGAGCCGAACATAAGCACCTTATGTCCACCCATCTCTACTTCTGTACCCTGCTTGCTCGTTATCTCACGGAAATAAGGATACACGCCTTCTGCCATATACTTCTGTGGAAGACGATAGCTCTTGTACTTTTCCTGTAATTGTCCCATCTTATACATTAAAAAAGGTATTCTTATACATTAAAAAAGGTGTTAAATACCTCCATTTGTTTATTTCAGGCTGCAAAGTTACAAAAAAGAACCTAAAAAAGGGTGCTTTTCTCAAGAAATGTGCTATTTTTAGATTTTTAATTGTCGAAATCCGTGCAAGAAACCAAAAATTATTAATTTTGTAACAATAATTAATCTCAACAACACGTATGAAGAAAAAAGCCGTTTTCGTAATAAACCTTATATCCGGCACATCAGACAAGGCTGCCATACCAGGGCTTATTGACCAATATCTCGACAAAACAAAGTTCGAATACGAGATTGCCATAACCCAATATGCAGGACACGCCTCAGAGATTGCAACCAAGGCAAAGGACGACGGCGTTGACGTTGTTGTAGCCGTAGGAGGCGACGGAACAGTCAATGAGGTGGCACGAGCTATTGTACACTCCAACACCGCCTTGGGCATAATACCATGCGGTTCGGGCAACGGACTGGCACGCCATCTGCTCTTGCCGCTCAATGTACGCAAGGCCATCGACGTAATAAACAGAAACGAAGTGCGCCAGCTCGACTACGGTATCATCAACGACTATCCCTTCTTCTGCACATGCGGTATGGGATTTGACGCCTTCGTAAGCATGAAGTTTGCCGAGGCGGGCAAGCGCGGACCTATCACTTATGTAGAGAATGTGCTGCGCGAGGGACTGAAATACAAGCCCGAGACATACACCATCGAGGACGATAACGGTACGCTTCAGTACAAGGCGTTCCTTATCTCGTGCGCCAATGCGTCGCAGTATGGCAACAATGCATACATAGCACCGCAAGCATCGATGAGCGACGGACTGATGGACGTTATCATAATGGAACCGTTTGACGTGTTCGAAGCTCCGCAGATAAGCATCGAGATGTTCAGCAAGACACTCGACAAGAACTCGAAGATAAAGACGTTCCGCACACGACACCTGCACATTCACCGCGACAAGCCGGGCGTGATACACTACGACGGCGACCCAGTAATGACTGGTGCCGACATAGACATCGAACTGAAGCCGAAGGGAATAAACATTATCGTGAACACAATGGCCGACCGCAGCGAACGACAGCCCAATGCTCTGCAAAACGCTGCCGCCGAACTGTTTAACGAAATAAACGAAATACGTGACGGCATAGCCCAAAGCCGACGCAAGTTTCAGCAATGGAGCAAGGCAATACAAAAAAGGCTGAACATCTGAAATACGTGTATATTCTGACCCAACAATGAGCAGCAAAGGATTCACATTCAAGCAATTTGACATACAGCACGACAGGTGTGCCATGAAGGTTGGCACCGACGGTGTGCTACTCGGTGCATGGGCTAATGGCGGACAGCGTATACTCGACATAGGCACCGGCACTGCTCTGATAGCATTGATGATGGCACAGCGATGTGCTGATGCTGCCATCACGGGCGTAGACATCGACCACGACGCTGTGCAGCAGGCACGCGACAACGTGAACCGCACGCCTTTTGCCGACCGAATAGGCATTATAGAATCACCCGTGCAAAATCTCACCGCCGAAACTCACGGACAATTCGACGCCATCGTTTGCAATCCTCCATTCTTCACCGACTCGCTAAAGAATCCCAATCAGCAGCGAGCAGTGGCACGACATACCGACACCCTACCCTACCGCCAACTGTTTCAGACAGTGGCACGGCTACTGAGCGCCGACGGCGAATTCAGCGCTGTCATACCAAGCGACTGCCTCAGCGCCTTCAGCGCAGAAGCTTATATCGCCAACCTGACACTGTCGAGACGATGCGACATACGCACCACACAACGCAAACAGCCCAAACGCTGCCTTGTGGCTTTCCGCCACGCCTCGTGCCAGCACGAGTTCTGCGCCGAAGAACATTGCCTGCAAGAAGCTGACGGCAGCCGATCGGAATGGTATCAACAGTTGACTTCTGACTTTTACATAAAATAACCTTTACAACGGGACTTTTGACAATGAGACATATATTAACCTTCCTTATTTGTATAGTGTGCAGTCTGACGGCACACGCACAAAACATATACTTCAACCACCTGACACCAGCCAACGGACTGTCGCAAATATCGGTAAACAGCGTGTTTGCCGACAAGGGAGGTACGATATGGATGGCAACACGTATGGGACTCGACTGCTACGACGGCAACTCCATACATGTATATAGCTACGATGCAAACAACCCACACTCTTTATTCTGCAACAACGTGCGCCAGGTAGTTGGCGACGGCAACCATACCATTTACCTGTCATGCTCGGAAGGCGTGGCAAGCCTCGACGTGCACACACTGCGCTTCACCACTCTACACTGCAGCGGCAATATGTCGATATGCTACAGCGACGCTCTGTACATGTCGGACAAGAACATAATATATCGCACCACCGACAAAGGCAAGACAAAGAAGCTATACGCACGCCTGCCGGCTTGCGAAACAGTGGCTACGATGACTATGGACAGCCGCAAACGACTGTGGATAGGCACCGTGAGCGGCGGATTGTACCTCCTGCAAGGCGGCAAGCTGAAACATGTCATCAACGATGCACACATAACGACAATATACGAGGACTCGCGCCATAATATATGGGTGGGCAGCTGGTACAACGGATTGTGGACTATTGCACCCAACGGCAAGACGACAAACGTCAAGGCTGGATCGTGGCTTATAAGCAACTTTGTACGTACATTCTGCGAAGACCTGCAAGGCAACATGTGGATAGGCACCTACCACGGACTGATAAGATACAACCCCACCAACGGACAACACCGTCTGTTCACAGCCGACGGCCAGGTGGGCAGCCTTACCAACTCAAGTATATGGAGCATCATACGCGACCAGCAGGGCACATTGTGGATAGGCACCTACTTCGGCGGCGTCAATTATGTCAACCCAGAATACGAAATATTCACACGCTATCGTGCCTCGACCCGACAGAAGGGCGCACTCAGCTTCCCCGTAGTGGGAAGTATGACCGAGGACGCAAGCGGACGCTTATGGATTAGCACTGAGGGCGGCGGACTGAACATATACGACCGCAAGACCCAAGAGTTCAGCCGATTCAGCGGTATTCCTACAGCCAACATCAAGGCACTGCACTTCGACCGCCGACGCAACACGATGTGGGTAGGCTCGCACCTCGACGGACTCTATCGTGTAGACCTGGCTTCGGGACGCGTCAGCAACTACCGACACATACGCAACGACCGTACGTCGCTGCCCGATGACATTGTGCGCGACATAATAGAATACAACGGACGCATAATCATAGCCACACAGAACGGTGTGGCTTCAATCAATCCCGACGAGAAGGGCAAAACACACTTTACACGCATACTGCCCGACAAGCAGCTGCTGGCTGTTCCAAGCCTGTGCATCGACCGCCACAACCAGTTGTGGATAGCCACCGACGGCAACGGCGTATACCGCTACGACCTGCGCACCGGCCGACACACCCACTTCGTACATAAGACTGGCGACACCACCACAATCAGCAACAACTACGTATGCCACATCACCAACGACCGCCTGGGACGTGTATGGCTGTCGACAGCAAGTGGCAACATCAATATGTACGACGAGGCTAAAGGACGCTTTACATCGTACGGTGCTGCCGACGGACTCAAGGGCGACGGCGTATATGCCGCCACACCATCGTCGCTCGACAAATACAGCATGCTGCTCATCACTAACCACGGCTTTGCTGTGCTCAACACTCGCACACGCGAGATACGCAACTACGACTGTGCCGTAGGCATTCCGCTCGAATCAATCAACGAGAAGGGTCTGTACGTGACACACGACGGCAAAGTGCTCATTGGCGGCATAGACGGCATGGTGATGTTCGACGAGCGCGACCTATACAAGACAACTGCTCCATACCGCTTAGGATTCAGCCAGCTGTACGTCAACGGCAAGGAGATTGAACCCGACGACGGAACTGACATTCTCAAATACGACCTGCGATACACCAAGGAACTGACCCTGGATCACGACCAGACGGTGTTCAGCGTGGAATATTTCACCACCAACTTCGTCAAGGCTAACGACCGTCCGGTAGAGTTCCGCCTCAAAGGACTTTCAAACCAGTGGATTCCTGCACGCCAAAAGATACTGTCGTTCAGCGGTCTGCCATCAGGAACATACACCCTCGAACTGCGATGTCCTGACAGCGACATAGCCACAGCAAGCCTCAAGATACGCATTCTGCCACCTTGGTACCTGTCATGGTGGGCGTATATTATATATATAATGTGTATCGGTGCTGCCGTTTGGTGGCTCACGCTCGAATACCGCGACCGCATACGCCTCGCCGAATCGCTCAAGTTTGAGAAACAGCGCGTACGCGACATTGAGGAGCAGAACCAGTCGAAACTGCGCTTCTTCTTCAACGTGTCGCACGAGATACGCACTCCGCTCACGGTGATAATCAGCCTGGCTGACTCGCTGATAAAGGAAATGAAGTGCACGGGCGACACACGCAACAAGCTGACAGGCATATACCGCAACTGCAACCAGCTGCGCAGCCTCATCTCCGAACTGCTCGACTTCCGTAAGCAGGAGCAGGGGCACACCCACATACACGCACGCCACGCCGACATGTCGGCTCTGCTGCGCAACACTGCCACACTCTACACCGAGTATACATTGGGCAAGGACATCACGCTGCAAATCGAAGTGCCCGACCAGATGCTTATGTGGTTCGACCCGAAACAGATGCAGAAGGTGGTGAGCAATCTCGTGTCGAATGCCATCAAGCACACACCGCAGGGCGGAATGGTGACCATTGCTGCCCATGCCGACGACACTCATGCCATTATAACAGTGAGCGACAACGGTTCGGGCATTGCCAAGGAGGATCTGCCGCATCTGTTCAGCCGATTCTATCAGGCTCGCAACATCGAAACTGTAGCCGATATAGGCACCGGCATCGGACTCAACCTCACAAAGGGTATTGTCGACATGCACCATGGCACTATCGAGGTGGCATCGGAGCAGGGCAAGGGAACCAAGTTCACCATAACACTGCCAACCCGGCGCGATGCCTTCGCACCCGAAGAGACTACCGACGAACCGATGCGCTCCGACAGCATCAAGCAACTGACACCTGCCACCGACAACGCTGCAACGGGCCATGACACAGCCGGAGACAATACAAACAACGTCCCTGAGGGCCACGACGAGCGTCCGATAATACTCATCGTTGAGGACAATGACGACATCCGACAGCTGCTCTCAACACTCTTCGCACCACTATACCGTACACGTACGGCTGTAGACGGAGCCGAGGCACTGGAGATGATTGGCGACGAAATGCCAGACATCATACTGAGCGACGTGATGATGCCTAACATCGACGGACTGGAACTGTGCAAGACTATAAAGCACGACTTCACCACTTGTCATATACCAGTGGTGCTGCTGACAGCGCGCACGGCTGTAGAGAAGAAGCTGGAGGGCTTGAAGACGGGTGCAGACGACTACGTTACAAAGCCGTTCAACAACGACGTGCTCGTGTCGCGATGCAACAACCTAATCAACATGCGCCGTCTGCTGCAGCGCAAGTTCAGCCAGCATCCACACCACGAGGCTGACATGCTCGCCACCAACCCTATGGACAAGGACCTGCTCGACCGTGCCATGGTCATCATCGACCGCTACTACTCCGACTCGGAGTTCAGCGTAGATACATTCGCAAGGGAAATTGGCATGTCGCGCACCGCTTTCTTCAACAAGTGGAAGAACCTTACGGGCGAGACACCAAAGAGCTTTATACTCAATCTCAGACTGCGCAAGGCTGCCGATATGCTGCGCGAACGTCACGACCTGAGCATAGCCGAGGTGAGCTACGCCAACGGATTCTCGTCGCCACGCTACTTCTGCAAGTGCTTCAAGGACACATATAAGATTCAGCCGTCGGCATATCGCAATGCCGACAGCCAACAACCGGAAAAACCGGAATAAAAACGTGCGTCGGACTGAAACTTGAAATTCCGACGCAAATATAAGACAAGCAGTAAAAAAGTGTTACAAATCAAAATATCATTCTAGAGATTTGCAACACTGTTTTACTGCTTTTTTTATGCTCATTAAACAAGCTCAGACCTAAAATGTAGCCCTTTCATCCTCCAAATGTAGTCCCTTTGCATTGCAAATGGACTACATTTGCTGTACAAAAGGACTCCCGTTGGAGTGCAAAAGGGCTACATTTACAACAAAATAGAAACGTCGCAGGCTAACTATCACTATATGCATTGGCTTACAACCTATATAAACCACTGTATATCAAACGAATAAGTAAAAAACGCTCAAAACTCAAGAATTTCGCACCAAGAAATTTCTCGTGCGTTCAACTCATAGTATTGAGCGACAAAAAATGCAAATATTGTATTTCAAGGAGCGAATACGCTCAAGAACGATTTATAAGAATGGTGGTAGCATATATCATTTGTGACACATTCGCAATATTAACACCTACAAAATCATACACACGGCTACACAATAGACAATTCTTAAAATGAAGATTAATTAAAAATATATGCCCAGATTTTTTGCTTCTTATATAACATTTTGTATATTTGCATTACGATAAAGCCAAGAAAAGCAATATCCAAATGCTGCAACGTGAGCACATACATATCCAACGCTAACTTATCTAAAACCTAAAAGTAAAAAAACAGAAAAAGCAACGGAACACAGAGTTCAATTTGTAAGCGTATCCGCGATGCAGCCTTGTCCATATTTTTTTATCTCTTTACCTTTGCTGCGTGAATAAAAAATCTAATATGATAGCAGCAAAACGATATGAAAGCGTATGGAATGCGTTTTTGAAAGAGTTACCACGTAATCCAACTATCACTTTATCCTCTGTTCAAAAGGAATGGCATACTAATCGCAAAGGAATGCAACGCTGGATGAATAACAACGGACTATCTGTAAAAGAAGCCAAGAAGCGTATACGTGGGTGTAATCAATATGTGACAGAAAACCAAATACCACCTATACCCGAGGTTGCAGACAGTCTGTTCCTGCCAATGACAACAGACAGGCCTGCTCCACAGTCTGAATCTTGTGACATACTCTCTGGTGTAAGTCTGACATTCCCTGACGGCACACAAGTGAACATAAAACGTGGCAGCGCACAAGCCGTCATGTCATTCCTCAAGCTTTATCAAATGGAGGGTCTGCCATGTTTGGATTGAACGACGGAATGCGCTGTTATGTATGCCAGCACTATGTTAGAATGAACCTGGGGATAAACGGCCTCTATAAGTTAGTGTCGCAGGAGATGGATCTGCCGCCACTAAGCGGGGCTGTGTTCATCTTCTTCAGCAAGAACCGGCAGCAGGTGAAACTCCTTCGCTGGGATACGGACGGTTTCACACTCTATCAGAAGCGACTTGAAAGAGGTACCTTCGAGATACCCTATTTCACCCCCGGCAAGAAGGCTTGTGTAATGCCCTATAAGACTCTATCCGCCATCATGAGCGGAATATCGTTGAAGTCGGTAAGATATCGCAAGAGGCTGAGCATTGACAATTCTATGTTTGTAACATAATTGATAATCAGTAATATTATTGTCAAAACACATGATTGTTTATTTGGTAGTCTCGTTTTTTTTTCGTACCTTTGAAGTATGAAGAAAGACGAGATTATTGCATTATTGCAGCAGCAGAACTCATTTTTGCAGGAACAGATTTGCTCCCTGCAAAACCAACTTGCGGCATCCAACCGTAAGGCGGACGCCCTTTTGGAAGAGGTCACGTCTTTAAGAAACATGCTCGAACATAAGTCGGAGGAGGAGGCCAAGCAGAAGCGCATTATCAAAGGACTTGCCAAGATAACAGAGAACAAGTCAGAGAAGCAACCTTCAACACCTGCGCCCCAAGACGCAGCGGCAGGTCAGTCTTCTGAGAAGAAGGAACGCGCCCGTACCAACAATGGTGCAAAGCGTAAGCAGCACCTGGAAGTGGAAGTCGTCGAGGAGGATATCGAACCTGAAGACCCGCGCTTCAACAAGGAGTTGGCAAGACTGTATAAGACCAGGGACGTAATACGCTATGAACTCATCCCCATGCGCTTCATCAAGAAGATATACCATGTGCGTACGTATACACAGAACGACGAGTTCTTTTCAGGCAAAGCCCCTGACGCACCTTTTCTCAACTCACAGTATGACGGCTCGTTCATCGCAGGTCTGGCACAGCTGAGATACATGTACGCAATGCCGGTGGAGAGAATAGTGAAATTCTTCAACGACAACGGCTTCGACATGGACAAGGGAACAGCACACGGTCTGCTCCGCAAGACAGAGAATCTCTTCGAGAATCTCTACAAGGCACTCGGTGGCGTAATAAAAGAAGATACATATATCGCAGGCGATGAGAC